>JACQVW010000781.1 GCA_016209535.1 Planctomycetota bacterium
CGCCCCGGCGGGATGCGGCGGATACTCTCTCCATGCACGACACAAGACGCTTCGTGCAAGGAGTCTACCATGGGACCGAAGGTGCTCGCGATCGGCATTCTGGCGCTCGCGGCAGCCGCGGGCTGCTCGCAGGAGCCCGGGCCCCGGCGGCCCGTGGAGTTCCGAAAGGGGTCCCTCGAACAGCCGCTCGAGGAGGCGATGGACCTCCTCGAGAACGGCGGCTTCGACGAGAGCGACGAGCGAGGCCGGCCCTCGGCGTGGGAATTCCATGTGCACCGCAGGGCCCGGAAGGGCCCCTCGCCGGCGGTGCTCCGGTTCGGCGAGGACCGGAGCGGGGACCGCCGCGGAGCGGCGGAGCTGGCCTTCACCGACTGGACCGCCGCGAGCCTCCGCCAGCCCTTCACGCCGCCTGGGAGGGTCCAGCGGCTCCGCCTCGAGGGCTGGGCCCGGGGCTCCGAGGGGTTCGACGGACGGTTGTTCTGCTCCGTGGGGAAGGTCCCCGGTGTTCTCGTCGGCGCCGGCGCCCGGACCGCGGAGATCAAGGACCCCGGGGCCCGCGACATCCCGGTGAGCGCCGGGTGGGCAAGGTTCTCGCTGGATCTCGGCGCCACCGAGGAGGCGGAGCCCTGCGTCTTCTTCCTGGCCCTGGCGGGAGGGCCGGGGAGTATCTGGCTCGACGGGGTGTCGCTCACACCCAGCCCGTGAGACCCGGCGCGGCGCGCGGTCTCCTGCGCAGAAGGCGGGCGCGCGAGGCGCAGCTCAAAGGGCCGCTCGATCCGGGCCGCGAAGCCGGCCGGAAGTCGCCGTGGAGATGGATGCAACTTGAGCGCGGGGCCCTCGTCTCGCGCAGGGTGGGAGCGCGAGTGACTTTCGGCGGGTTCCTTTCGATATCCTCGAGGCGCTCCGCAGATCGCCGAGCTCGAACGCCTCGAACCGCTTCGGGTCGGTGGCCTCGCCGTGCTTGAGGGAACGGTCCTGAGGCTGCTGTCCTCGGCCGCGACGCGCCTGGAGGCATCGCCATCGGAGCCGGAGTGGCGCCGCGACCTCGGCGAAGCCTCCAAGGCTCGAGACCGCCTGGCATGACTGACAAAGGGAGCTAAACCCTTGCAAAGGAATACGTTGCGAGCGAGCATGAGCCTTGGGGCATGCCAGGGCCCGGCAGCCGACCCCCGGGGATCCCTGGTCGCCCTCTTAGGCAGTCTTGGTAATCACGCCACCATGGTTTACACTCACGTCCTCAACTGCGGCGGC
Organism: Planctomycetota bacterium; assembly: GCA_016209535.1. Taxonomy (GTDB): domain Bacteria; phylum Planctomycetota; class UBA8108; order UBA8108; family SXIK01; genus JACQVW01. The sequence goes on from JACQVW010000781.1 coordinate 1,252, forward strand.
CGTGGAGTGCAGAGCCCCGCGGACCCGCCGGGACCACCCAGTCCGACCAACAGGAGGGTGACCAGGGTTGATAGGCCGAAACCAGATAGCACGCCGTGAACCCAGCATGGGAGGCAACAAGCTGCAGGCCGGCGCGGGGTTAACGCGCCGTGCTCTGTCGCGGGCGATACACGGCGACGGGCCTATCCAAAGGCTCTACGCGGAAACGGTGTATGCACAAAGTTGGGCGTCGGAGGGATCGCGACGTGGTTAAGGAAGGAGAACGCTATTGCGACGTCTGCGCGTCGGAGATCCCGAGGGGCGAGAAGTACTCGGTCCGCACGATGCCCGCGGCGGGAGCCGCCCTCCTTCTTGACGTCGACGATCCGGATCTCATTCCGACGTGGACGCAGAACCCCGATGGAACCGTGCGCCTCGACATTTGCACGACCTGTTACCTGTACATGGGTGGCTCCGGTGACCTCGAAACCCAGTAGCCAATCGACGCCGAACAAGTCGTTCGAGCGGACGCGCCGCCAGCGTGGTTGGTGTTCGTTTACCGCCGTGCACAGTGCCTGCGTCCTCTTTGGCGCGCCGCTCAACGGCAGCGTTGGGCCGACGCCTATTCAAAGATGAGGACAACGAGTGTTCGATCGAATCCTGCGGCGGATGCGAGAGCTCGTCCGAACGAGTCGGTACGTCATGACCTCACATGGCCGCGAGGAGATGGAGGCCGAAGGCCTGACCGTCTTCGACGTCGAACACTGTATCCTGACAGGGGACGTCGTCGAGAGACAGAAGGACCGCGAGACGGGTGAGTGGAAGTACTTGCTACAGGGGGAGACCCTAGGCGAAGAGAATGCCGTGACCGTTGCGAAGATCGCGCCGACGGGTAAGCTGATCATAATAACCGTATGGCTCGTGTAGAGTGGAGGGATGTTCGTTGGTCTGTGACATCTGCGGTAAGAAGCGCGCCCGAGTTCGGCGCATGACCCGTACTTGCGGGCATGGTCGATCGGCGTTCCTGATCGAAGACTTGCCCGTGGTCACGTGTCTTTCATGTGGCGAGAGTTACCTGACGGCGGCGACGCTCAAGGAGATCGAGCGCATTCGCATGCACTGGCGTCAGCTCACTGTGAAGAGAGAGGTTCCGGTCGCGAGGTTTGGAGCGGCATGACAAACGGCTGCAGCGGCGGGCCGAAAGAAGGCCCGCCGCTGAGCCGCAAGCCGTTATGGGCGTGAACCTGACGGTCCGTCCTGTCACGCGCCCTGCAACGGCGGCAGGGCGCGCGCCCGGCCGGCCCGCACGTTACGGCTGCCGTTCACGCGCGTCCAAGCCGAACCAAAGGGGTATGCACGTCACTCAACCTCGCAGCGGCGCCGCCCATCGACCGAGGACGGCCGGCCAGGGGCCGGTTCGTATCGCAAGGCGGGCACCCCGGCTCCCGCGAGGAATGGCTCGATGAGGAAGCAGAAGAGAGCCGCGGTGATGACAGCGAGGCCGATCCTCCCCCGCGGCACGGGGAGAAAGCTCAGGGCGTCCGTCCCCAGGAACTCCCTCGCCCTGCCCGTGGTACCATGTCCGGCCATGCGCCGCTCAGCCCTCACGACCTCGCGACCGACCCTCGCCGTGAGCGCTCCCTCCTTGGTCGCGATCACCCTCGCCGCGGCCGCGGCCGCGTTGGCCCCGCAGGCGGCGGCGCCGGCGTCCGCCGCGTCCGCCGGTGACCGCGCCGGCGACGGCGACTGGGAGACCACGCCCGAGAGCGAGGCGGCCCTCGCCCGGGGGCTCGAGTGGCTCGCGAGGAACCAGGGGCCCGACGGGAGCTGGGAGTCGAACGACCTCGGCCTCGTGAGCCTCGGTGCCCTCGCCTTCCTCGCCGCGGGGGACCTGTCGGGGCGCGGGCGGCACGGCGCCGCGGCGGCGCGCGCCCTCGAGTTCGTCCTCCGGAACGCGAGGCCCTCGGGCCTCCTCAACATCGCCGACGGCAAGCGCGACATGTACAACCACGGCCTCGCGGCCTTCGTCCTGGGGCAGGCCCACGGCATGACGGAGGACCCGAGGCTCGGCCCCGCCCTCGACAGGGCGCTCAAGCTGATCGCGGTGACCCAGTGCGAGGACGGCGGCTGGGACTACCACGCGCGCCGCCAGCGGAACGGCCACGACCTCTCGCTGGCGGTCATGCAGGCGAAGGCGCTCCGCAGCGCCCTCGACAGCGGCCTCGAGGTGCCGCCGGAGACGATCGAGCTCGCGGTCCGGAGCGTGCGCGATCACCACCGGGGCCCCGGAGGCGCGCGCGTCCCGGAGGACGCCGCGGCCCGGGCCGAGCAGGGGCAGTTCACCTACGACGGGAAGAGCGGCACCCTCGCCATGGCGGCCTGCGGGGTCGTGTGCCTCCAGGAGCTCGGCCAGTACGGCGACTGGAGGATCCCGAGGAACCTGCGCGTGATCCAGGCGGGCCTCTCGAGCCTGAAGGCGCGGAAGGGGAGCGGCGAGCTGCCCGCGGACGCCTACACGCTGTACTACGTGGCGCAGGCGGTCTACCAGGCCGGCGGCCGGCACTGGCGGGAGTGCTACCCGCGCCTGCGCGACGCCGTCGTCGAGAACCAGCTTCGCGCGCCCGGCGACCCGGCGCGCGACGGCCTCTGGCGCGACGGGATGCGCGTGAGCGGCAAGCCGGGCGACCTCTACGGCACGGCCGTCGCCTGCTTCGTCCTCTCGATCCCCAACCGGTACCTGCCGATCCTCCAGGAGAGCAAGCTGGAGGGCCTCGGGGCGCGGCTCGAGGAGAGGTGAGGCGCCCATGCCGAGCTTCGTCGCGGGGGCCTTCGCCGTCGCGGGCCTCGCCGCCGCGCTGGGGGCCGTGCTCGTCCACCTCCTCAACCGGCGCCGCCACCGCGTCGTGCGGTGGGCCGCCATGGACTTCCTCCGGGAAGCCCGGGAGCGCCACCGCCGCATGCTGCGCCTCAGGGACGTGCTCCTCCTCGCCGTGCGGTCGCTCGCGGTCGCGCTCTTCGGCCTCGCCCTGGCGCGGCCGTACTTCCCGGGGGCCGCGGGCGAGGGCTCGGGAGGCCCCGTCCACGCGGTGCTCGTGGTCGACGACAGCCTCAGCATGGCCTACGAGGAGCTGGGCGGAACGCTCCTCGAGAGATCGAAGGCGAGGGCGCGGGAGCTGATCGCGCGGCTCCCCGAGGGGAGCTGGGTCTCGATCGTGCCCCTCTGCGGTCCGGCGCGCGGCTCGAGCCGCGACGCCTATCGCTCGCGCGAGGACGCTCTCGACGCTCTCGAGGCCGTCCAGGCCGTCGACCGCCAGGGGAGCGCTGGGCAGGCGCTGGACCTGGCCCTCGAGGCGGCCCGGCGGGTCACGGAGGTCCCGTCGAAGCGCCTCGTCTTCATCGGCGATCAGCAGCGGGTGGCCTGGCCGAGCGGGGCGCTCGGCTCGCGGCCCGCCGGGACGCCCGTCCTCGACGTCGTGGACGTCTCGGCCGTCGATCCCGAGAACTCCTGGGTCGCGGACTTGCGGCTCCCCGACGGCGTCGCCGACGCCGAGACGCCCGCGGTGCTCGCGGCCGAGGTGCGCCACGAGGGCCGGGCGCCGCGGCCGGGCGTGCCCGTGACGCTCGAGGTCGACCGAGTCGCCGTGGCGTCCCGCATCGTGGATCTCGAGCCGGGCCAGACGCGCGAGGTGGTCTTCACGCACCTCTTCGCGCCGCCCGCCTCGGAAGGGCGGCCCGCCTTCGCGGCGGCGCGCGTGTCGATCCCGCCAGACCGCCTTCCGCTGGACGACGAGCGCGTCCTCGCGGTGCCCGTGGCCGCGGGCCTGCCGGCCGTCTTCGTCGACCAGCTCGGCGAGGCCGAGGACCCCGCCAAGGGCCTGTCCGGCGAGACGCGGTCGCTCCGGAGGCTCCTCGCCCCCGCGGCCGACGGCGCCGCGGCCGCGGGCGGCCCGCCTCGCGCCGCCGTGCGCATCCGCAAGCGCCGCGCCGAGACCCTGGCGGCCGCGGACCTCGAGGGCGCGCGGATCGCGGTCGTCGCCGGCGTCGAGGACCCGAGCCCGGCCGTGCCGCTCCTCAGGGCCTTCGCCGAGCGCGGC
>JACQVW010000797.1 GCA_016209535.1 Planctomycetota bacterium
CGTTGGGCTCCGGGGGCAGCACGTACCAGTACTTGAAGACCGGACAGGGGGCGCCCTTCGATGATCCATCGGCATCCTCATAGAGCTTGCAATCGCGCGTCGTGATCACCTTGATGGGGATGCCGGCCTCGTTGAGCACCGAATCCCCCTTCTCCTGCCCCTCCACGCCGCTCTGCCACGCGAGGCCAACAAGGGTCGCGACGACGGTTCCACGGGACCAGCGATTCATGGTGCTTCTCCTTAAGGCAAGTCGGTAAGTCTCAAAAACCCGAAAAGACACTGTTCTTCGTTACCACGAGACGGGGCGTTAACCGGCACCCAGAAGCCGTCCCTCGTCCTCAGGGCTTCTATCTTCGAGAGGACCTCGTTGAGCTCGAGGACCAGGCGGTCGCGCCCCGCCGCATCCAGCCTCTCCAGCTCGGAAAACGTCCTGTCCATGCAAGAAGCGCGCATGGAGACTGGGAACCGGCGCAGGAGCATGCTGCGGAGGGTGTCCGACGGCTTCAGCCGCTGACCGCCCCCGACCTTGTCGGTCATCACCTTGACGTTCCGGAAGACAGAGTCCCCCTCCCCAGGCTCCCAGGTCTTCAGGAAGCCGATGACCGCCGCGAGCCAGCCCATCATCGAGTCCAGGTCCCGCTGCGAGCAGCCGATCACGACCTCGAGTGAGCCATCGCCGGCCGGCATCCTTGCCCCGACGTAGCCGACGATCAGCTCCCCGGCCCGAGCCGGCGGCCCGTCTCCCACGGGGTCCACCGCGGTGATGCTGAGACCGTGCAGGCGCCTTGCGTCCCGGCTGCCGCGCACGACCGGGCTCGGCGCGGGCTTCACCGCGCAGTCGTTCCAGAGCCGCTCCGCGTCCTCCTCGATCGCATCTGCCAGGGCAGGGCTGAAGGCGCCGGGATCGGCAGCCGGGGCCGCGCAGGACGTGAAGTGACCCTGGCGGCTCTTCCCACGGGCGAGGCGCGCGAACTGCTCCCTGGCGACGGCGTGCTCCGCCGCCATCGACCTGGGGTCGCGGCCGGGGGCGTGCGCGATGTGGACCGCGTGCACCGTGATCCCCCAGTCACGGGGGGAAGCGGCGTCCCTCGGCTGGCACCGCTCGAGGACCCGGGAGCTTGACAGCATATCTGGGTTCTTCGCCCGCAACCGCCCCGTGGCCTTGAGGGCGCCCGCCAGCGCATCCGAACGCTCCTCGTCATGGCCGCTCGCGTCTCCGACCAGGACCAGATGGCGCGAGGCGACGGCCTTGTTCCAGCCCATGGCATCGGTCGCGGCAACCGCGAGCCCTCCCAGGACGTTCTCGGCAAACTCCTCTGTATCCGCGGCAACGGTGCCGACCGAGTCCAGGCGCCGGAGGAACTCCTCGGCGCTGCTTGCCTCGCCGAGCTTGCAGGCGATGGTCACGGGAGAGCCTACGCGCTGCTGCCGCGCCATGAAGTCCAAGGCCTCTTCAAAGGGGTACCTCACCAGACGGTCGGTATAGGTCACGAGCCCGAAGCGGATCCGGTCCCGAAAGGGCTTCAGGCGGGGGCTGCCCTCCAGGTCGTTCCCAAGCGCTCTCACCCAGCCCTTGACCCGGTCGATGACCGATTCCATGCTGCTCGTCTGATCGAGCACCACGACCACGTCGAGGGTGAAACCGGACTGCTCCTTGCTCGGCGGCGCCTGACGCGGCCTGGGGACGGAGCTCCCGCTGCTCAGGGCCGCGACCCGGAAGAAGGTCATCCGCTCGCCGCGGACCGTCGCTTCGACGGGAGGCCCCAGCACCGGCAGCACGCTGCCCGCCTGGAAAAGAGGGGACTCCCGAGCCACGGCCGTCTCGAGCTCGAGCCCCTGGGACTCCAGCGCGGCCGCGGCAATCTTGGCGCTCCCGTGGATGGAGACGAGGCTGCCGCCGCTCCGCTCGAGGAGCCGGACCGCGAGCCGGGTCGGCCACTCGAGGAAGTCCTTCTTCGGCACCAGGCCCCAGAGGCCATCCTCACCGTTGAGCGCCACCGCGTGGTGCTCCGGGTGCCGCCGGGCGTCCGCGGCCAGCTTGAAGAAGATGTCTCCGGCGAGGACCTTGAGCCGATCCGGGGCCGGCTTCCCCGGCACATCGAGGAACTCGACCGCTTCGCTTTGACGCAGCGCGATCAGCTTGACGGGAGCCCCGTCCTCGCCGAGCTCGAGCTGTCCTTCCACGGCCGAGGCGGCGGAGAGGAAGACGGCGCAAGCCAGCCTCCAGAAGACGCGACGCGAGGCGCGGAGACTCATCGTCCCCCCCCGGCCACGCTCCGGGTCTGCGACCGGCAGCCGGCGGCCCGTTCCCGGGCGAGGCGGATGCAGATGCCGTCGCTGAAGTGTTCCGCCAGGGCGTCGTACCGTGCAGCCATCGCTTCCAAGCTCCCATCGCACGGCTCCAGGGCGGCAAGCGTCTCCAGGCTGGACCAGCACTCGGCATCGAGGCGATCCGCCAGGAGAGTCTCATCCACGCTGAGGCGCTTCCAGCGTGCGACCTCCGCCTCGAGCCACGCCCGGGCCGCCTTCGCCGAGTCGAGCCGCCGGATCCCCGCGATCATCTCCAGGAGGAGGCTCTCCCGGGCCTTCGCATGGTGCTCCGCGAAGCTCCCGAACTGCGCTTCGAGCCAGACGGAGACGGCCGCCGACGTCTCACGCCTCAGAGTCGCCTCCACCTCGCCGCGGCGGACGCGAGCGCCGTTCGAGCCCCAGCCGCTCGTCACGGCGCTCTCCAGCGTCTTCGCGGCGATAGCCGCATCGAGCGCGGCGTCGAAGGCGACCACGGTGAGGTGGAAGGAAGAGCCGCCGATCGGCTTACCCGCACCTGCCGCCGCGGGGTCATAGCCGCTGGCAGGCCTCAGGATGCAGTCCTCGCCTCCGGTGCTCCTGGCATGGGTGGCGGTAACCTCGTGCAGCTCGCAGAAGGCCGCCGGCGACAGCGACGACTCGCTCGCGCCGACCACGAGGAAGTAGAGCTTGGCACGGTCCTTCCTGAGCGGCAGGTCCTGCTCCCGGAAGAAGCGGCGGCTCCCCTCGGGTGCCGTCAGGAGGCGGTGCAGCGACTGACGCCCCGCGGCGTTCAGCGAGCGGGAGAAGCTCTCCATCGCCACCTCATGCACGCAAGCCCTGCCGATGAGGCGCGTCAGTGCGGCCTTGGCGGGCTCGACCACGAACGGATCGCCGGCACGGACCAAGCACCACTCGGACTCCTGGACCTGGAGCACGCTCTCGGTCGTGGATGTGGGGGTGGAGACGCCGTTACCTTGCGGTCCAGGGGTGCCCGTCAAGGGCAGGGTCCCATGGCAGCCGGTAAGGATCATCGCCATACCCGCGCCTGTCCACGAAAGGGACTTGCACAAACCTGGTCGTTCAAGACGCATTCTGCACTGCCGGATCGCGACACGCGTCGCTGCCTCCCTCTCAGCATGCGCCAGTCGGGCCCGCACGCCGCGCCTGGGGTCTTACCTCTCTCTGAGCACGAATTGAACGGCGTCATTGTAGCCGTGGGGTTTGGGAGCTTCAATGCCTCCGTATCTCCGCGTCTCGCCGCCGTCTTGCGAACGAGAGAACTGGGCCAGCGTGGGTAATCCTTGCAACCATCGCGGGGGCGCCGGCACGCCTCACAGGCCGTCGGGCAGCTTGCTCGCGTTGCGGATCTCCTGGCCTTTCCGCCGCAGGAGCGGGCTCAGCGGGTTCTCGCCGGGCCGCTCCGTCCCCTTCGCGCCTGGCGCCTCACGTGCCGGAGCCGGCTCGGGGGGGCCCCCCGAAGGGGGGCCCTCGGTGATGCCGGCAAGGCGCCCCGCCTCGTCGTAGCTGAAGCGGGTCAGGCAGACGTTCCCGCAGTTGACGGCTGCCGGACGGTGCTTCGCATCGTACTCGTACGTGAGGACCAGCCCATCGGGCCCGCGGACCTCGCGGACCAGGTCCTCCCTGCCCGGCCGCTCGTGGAAGCTGACGAGCACCCGCTCGCCGCCGAACCACCGCAGGCTCCTCGGCTTCAGATCCTCGACCTCCAGCGCGGCCTTCCCGCCGGCCTTCGTGGTCTCGAGGGACTTCGCTTCGCCGCTCTGGGCGTCGTAGGCGAGCACATGGGTCGCGCCCGCGCCCCTGACCTCGACGATCCTCCCTTCCTTGTCCCAGCCGACACCTACCTCCCCCCCCTGATCGTCCCGCACGGCCGAGACCCTTCCCTCCGAGTCGTACGTGAAGGCGAGCGCCGAGCCCGATGCGTCCCTGAGCGCCCGGAGGCGCCCCGCCTCATCCATCTCCGCCTTCAGCCACTCCCTGCCCGGCTCGCCTGCCGCGTCGGGGCCGACGTGGGCCTCCTCGAGCCTGCCGTCCGCGCCGCGCTTCAAATGCAGGGTGCTTTCCCCGTCCGAGGCCGACTCGAGCAGGCCCGCCGGGCTGAAAGACTGCGAAAGGACCTGCCGCTCCCCGCTCCACACCCCGAGGACGCGGCCGTCGGCCCCGAAGCGCGTCCGGAAGACGGGGGCGAAGGGCAGCTTCAACACCTCCCACTCACCGTTCGCGTCCCGCGCCAGCCGCAATCGTTCCGTTTCCCCGGCCGCCGTGCCGGTCACCTGGACGGAGCCGTCCGCGGCGTACTCCCAGGAGACCCTGGCCCCGCCAGCGACCCTGCCCGCGACAGGCCGCAGGTCTGCGTCGTACTCGATCTCGAGGCGGCGTTGCTCCCCGTCGGGGCCCTTCCCTGCGGCGCTGACGGCAAAGCCGCCGGGCCTCGGTTTCACGTCATAGGCGATCTCGACGCCGTCCGGCCCCGTCTCGTTGCCCAGGGTGCCGCCGTCGCCGTACTCGAACCGGCGCGAGAGCTTGCCGTCGTGGTAGACGCCGGTGACGAGGCCGCCCGTGTATTGGTACGTCGTGGTCCGCCCCGCGCTGCTCGCCGAGATCAACGAGCCGCCCTCATAACGGTACTCCACCTTCTCGCCGTTCGTGCCCTCGGCAGAAAGAAGGAGGCCGCTCGCCTCATCATAGGCAAGCGTGATCGCGGCCTGCCCCCCCGCGCCGCCTCTGGCTTCGATGCGCCGCAGGCGGTGTCCCGCGTCCCAGTGGTAGGTCACCTGCCTCCCCTCGTCGAAGGCTGCGATCAGGTAGCCGTCCGCGTCGAAGTGCCACTGGCTGCCGCTTCGCAGAAGGAGCACTTTTCGCCCCCCGGGCTCCGTCGCAATGCCGAGGTAAGGTCCCGGCGCCGACGGCACGAGGAGGGTCCTGCCGGCCTCCGGCACCAGGCGCTGCTCGCGAAACTCGGCAGCGGCGCCTCCGAGGGGCCTCGAGAGCCGCCAGCCGACCACGAAGGAATAGCCTTGGTCCGTCTTCTTGAACTCATGGCGCTCGGCATGGAGGCGAGGGAGGTCCAGGGTCCAGACATCGCCGAGGCTGCCGCCCGGCCGGAAGAAGGAATGGAACCTCCTCCTCAGGACCAGGCCGCGACCGCGCCCAAGCGGCACGGTGAGGTCGGCCTCCGCGAGCCGGCAGGCGCCGGGCGCCCGGACGTGGCGCGTCGGAAGCGAGAGCGCCTGGTAGCTCTTGCCGTCGTGCTCGAAGGCGGTCAACGAACCGGGGGGGGCGGCGTCGACGGCGCGCCACAGGTCGCCGGCCAGCTCTGGCATCGCCGGTGTCGGCGCAGCGCTCTTGACCGTCTCCGGATCAGGTCCGAGCGTGACCCCGCCGTACACCCGCACCGTTTCCTTCAGGTTCCCACGGGTCCTGTGGTAGGGGACCTCGAGCGCCGGCGTGGTCCGTGGGACGGGGTGGCGCGGCGCCTTGTGGTTCCTCATCCAGGCAGGCATCGGCACCCCCTGGTCGCGGAGGTGCTCGGCGGCCGCCGAGACCACGGCGATCCGCTCCAGCAGGGCGAGGGCCGAGACTGTCGCGGGCCTCGCTCCCACGGCGTCCGAGGCGCGGGCCGTCTCGCGTCCAATCGCCTCGTAGTTCCGCGTGAACCACTCCGTGAATGCCTGAGCGAACCTGGAGGAAGCCGCTCCGGGCGCCGGGACCAGCTTCCCTCCCGACATCACCCGCCTCTCGGTGTTGACCTTCAGCGTCACGCCAAGGCGCGTCAGCTTGCCATCAGGGATGCTCTGCTTCACGGTTTCCCCGGGCACGATCCAGAACGCCTCCCATGGCGTGACCTCGGCGCCCCCACCAAGGCCGCCGAAGCGGAGGTCGGAGAGTTCGTCGTAATGCTCGATCGCGGAAGTCACTTTCGCCTTGGTCACGTTGTCGAACCCGAGGCCGTAGCCTTTCATCAGCCGGTCGCTCTCGAAGAGGACCCAGAGGACGAAGGTGTCCTCGAGCCCAGGCGGGTATCTCGTGAGCATCTCCGGCCCCTTGGGACGACTGGGATCGGGGTCGATCGAGACCCAGGGAGCCTCGAGGTCTTCGTAGATCAGCCGGAAGATGGCGACGACGTCGTCGAGGCGGAGGGGCCCCAGCTCGACGAGGGCCTTCCCCTCCCCGAGGAGGACGATGCGGCCCTTCCCCTCGTCGTGGGCGATGCCGATGATCCTCCCGCAGCCCCGCAGGAGGTCCCCGGCGCCCCCGAGGTAGACCCCTCCGACATCGACCGGCGCGAGGACCGAGCCCCCGGCCGCCGCCCCCGGGCCGCCGGGGCGCCGGGCAGCGAGCGAGGCCAGGAAGTAGGCATCGGGGGCGATGGCGGCGCCGCCCGGCCCTTTCTTCTTGTTCCCTCCGTCGTCGATGACTGCGGGAGGTGGCGGCCTCCATGGCGGGAAGAAGAAAGGGTAGACGTCGTCATCCGGTGGTACATCGTCTTGCCTCAGTCGGCGCGGCCTCGGTTTGCGCGGTGGGTCTTCGACCAGAGGCAGCCCGAGCGTCGAGTCCTCTTCGGCCTGCTTGGCGCGGGCCCTCGGCCCGGACGGCGCGAGGGCGCTTTCGATGACCTCCCAGCGCCCTTTCATCGTCGCAGGGCTCGTCCCCCTTCCGTCAACCTCCCGGACTTCGACCTCGGCGCCATCTCGCATCATCGCGATGTGCTGGCTTCCTGCCATGTCCAGCTTGCCCGGGCGTATGTCGACGCGGAAGACGCGAAGGTCAGGCAGGCCTTCCCGCTTCGCCTTCTTGACCGCACTGTGGTTCGCCACCATGTTGCCCGCCGGCGCGTCACCGAGGGTGTTGATGACGGCGATGTTGCCGCCGAGCACCGCGTAGGCGGCGATCAGGTCGCGGATGGGCGCCCGGCCGTCGATGAGCACGGCGCGGGTGATGGGGTTGTGCTCGAGGAGAGGAAGCACCTGGGTCAGGACCTTGGCCCCGTTGCTGCCAACGATCGCTGGCATGTCCACGGCCGTGCCTTGGCCTTCAAAGTGGCTCTTCACGCGGTCGAGGGCCTCGTAGGCGATGAGGCCGAACTCGTTGACCTTCTCCTGCCGCCTGTCACCGACGAACGTGAAGATGCCGCCGGTGAAGTATCCGCCGATCAACTTGATGTTCTGGGCTAGGCGCACCTCGTAGTTCTCGAGGCCGCTCTCCTCGATGCGCGCGATGATCCCGGCGGCTATCAAGCGCGTCAGGGCCTCCTTGCCCGCCTCGGTCTTCGGGAAGTGCTCGTCATCGGGCATCGGGATCAGGATCTCGCCGACGCGCGTCACGTGGGGCACCACCGCCGGGGCCGCCTCGCTGAAATCGTCGAAGAGCTCGAATCCGGGCTCCCAGTTGTTGACGCCGGGGTCGGTGACGTAGATCGTCACCTTTTCCGGCGAGCCCGCCTTGCGCTCGCGCGCCGGCTCGACCGGCTTGACCTCGGTGACTCCCTGGCGCGTCTCGACGCGGTAGCGCTCTCGGCTCGTCCGCGTCTCCGTGTAGGTCGTGCTGCCCGGGTCGTAGTAGCTGCCGAGGGGGAAGCGGAGCGCAAGGAACCGCTCATGGGCGCTGGTCGCGGCGGTGGACGACTGAACGGAGCGCTCGTAGACGCCGATCGGCGTGGTGAGCTTCTCGTTCTGCTCGTGGACGATCCGCCCGGGCTGCCACCAGCGGTCCGCGGGGGTGGAGAGGCGCCCCTCGTACTGGAGCCTCGAGTCGCCGATGTCGATCGAGCCGCGCCCCTCCCAGCCCCGGCGGGTGCGCTCCTCGAGGTAGACGGGCGGATTGGCGGCCATGAGTGCGGTGCCGATGGGGTCGATGACCTTGAAGTAGAGCTCCGTGTACTTCTGCACGGCGGATAGCCCCATGGTGAAGGCGCCGGCGACGCGTCCGTAGAGGCGCACTCCCCGCATCATGCGGTCCTCGCCGTGGGGCGAGAGCGGAGGAGCGCCCCTGGCAGTCCGGAACTGGTTCACGAGTTGGACCTGCGTGCGGGTGTAGGCGCCGTACAGCCTGCCGAGCAGGTCGATCGGATCGAAAGGCTTGGGCCGGGCGGCCCCAGGCGGCACTTGCTGCTCCTCGGCCCACGTCAGCAAGGCATCCGCGAGGATCTCCCGCAGCGTGGAGAGCTGGGCGACGAGGCGCGTCGCCAAGTCAACGCCGGCCTGGAGCCGCCACCGCCGCATCCAATCGAAGGGGGAAGCGGCGCCGGGGTTCACGGGGGAAGAGTCGAGGCCGGTCGCGTCGACGAAGTTGACGGGGTCGTTCCCGCAGTAGACGCGGCCGGGCAGTTCCTTGGGGTCGGCGAGGGGGAGCGAGACGCGGGGGTCGGCCTGCAGGAACATCCCGAGCGACGGCACATAGGTGCGCGCCCGCGTGACGTAGAGTGTCCCCACGGGTTCGAGGAACAGCCCCGCGAAGGCGGGCTGGAGCCCCTCCATCGCCCGGGCGGGGCGCGGCACCCCGAAGGGATCGTAGTCGAGGCGATCGACCAGCTTGCCGTCTCGATCGACGATGCAGCGCACGGATCCGAGGTGGTCGGCGAGGAAGTAATGCACGCGCTCGCCGCTGACAGCGGCCAGGGGAGCTTCACCTTCCCATACATAGACCGTCGTCGCGCCGTCCGCTCTCGTCTCGAGCAGCGGGCGCCACGCCGCGGCGAGCGGGTCCGGCAGGTAGGTGCTCTTGCCCTCCGGGGCCTCGCGTCTCGAGAGGAGGCCGTCGCCGTCGTAGCCGTAGACGACGGTCTTGCCGCCTACCGCCGCCTGCGCGAGGAGGTTCGAGGCGTTGTAGCGCAGCCGCAGCGGCTCCGCCCTCCCGGGGAGGCGGGTCAGGTTGCCAGCGGCGTCGTTCTCACAGGGCCGCCCCATGTACAGGACGAGCCGCCCCGCCCAGTCGAAGACGCTCGCGGCCGCCTGGCCGGAGGCTACGGCTTCGCTCCGGTTGCCGACCTCGTCGTAGCTGCAGGCGAAGGACTCCTTGCCCGGGCCTGCGGCCCTCAGCAGGCGCTGCGCTGGATCGTACTCGTAGCCCAGCGTCCGATCACCGTCGGGGAAGCGCTCTTTGACCTCGCGGACGAGTCCGTCGGGGCGGTACGCGTACTTGAGATCGGCGATCACCTCTCCCGTCGGGCCCGAGTGCGTGATAGAAGCCAGGTTGCCGTCCTCGAGGTAAGCCCAGACGGTCCGGACTCCGTTCGGCAGGGTGCGGTGTCTCTCCGCCTTCCTTGCGTCGCGGCCGTATTTCACCGTGCCGAAGGGAGCCTCGATGGCCGCGAGGCGGCCGAGGGAGTCGTAGGCGTAAACCACCTTGACGACCGCACCGACTTCCACCGAGCGGAGGCGGCCCTCGCCATCGTGGACGTAGGACAACGGCAGCGCTCCGTCGCGCCGCACCGCGGAGAGCCGGTGGTCGGCGTCGTACTCGTATTCGGTCTTGCCGATGGCGTCCGTCATGGAGACGCGCTGGCCCGCCCGGTTGAGCTCGAGGGCCACCTCGGTGCCGTCGCTGGCGCGGATCACCTGGCGCACGACCCTTCCGTCCTCGGCGGTCTCGTAGCGCATCCTGGTCTCGCGGCCCGCAGGGTCGACGAGGAGCACCGGCCGATCCGCGTCGTCATAGCCGAACTTCCACTCGAGCGGCCTGAGGCTGGCCTCCGCAGCCCCCGGAGGCGCGCCCAAGGATGGCCGTCCGAGGCCAAAGGCCGCCGCGAAGAAGACCAGCCACACGGTCGCGGCACCGAGAGTTCGGATCGAGTTCTTCATGGGTCCAGCTCTCCAGTTCTCCAGTCTCGCGGGAATAGAGGCTCCTGATTCACAGGTCGTGCTGTAAAGGACAACGCACCAAGCCCTGCTTTCTTACACCTCGCCGGAGAAAAACGGCTTCACTTCCCAGCAGTCTTCCCCGGTTCGGGCGGGGGTTCGCCGGGGACAGTATACTCCGCGGGCATGCTCAAGCGCGTGCCTCCCAAGGCGATGGGGAACCGCCGCTCGGCCCGCTCGCGGCTGACCTGGAAGACCTCGCCGCCGGCCAGGAACCAGAGCCCGTCATCGGAGTAGGCCGAATCCAGCACCAGGCCCCCCGAGGTGCGTGCGTACCAATCCCGGGCGATGAGGGAGGTGGAGTACGAGACGTGCACGGCCGCGCCGTGGATTGCGGGCGCCTCGATGGCCCATTGCGCGCCCCCGGCGCTGACCTCGTACCAGCGGCCGATGGAGTCGCGGCTCCGCTTCGAGACCTCCCACCGCCTCTTCCGCGGCTCGGCACAGAAGTAGACTCGCTCCCGGTCCCAGGCCATCACACCGTCCCCCAGGCCGCGCACCGCTTCGACGGCGGACATGGCCTCGAGGCCATTCTTCCCGTTCGACCGCACCCAAACGTCCGTGCCACCGTAGGAGGCCTTCTCCTTCACCGCATCGAGCGCATATCGCACGATGCCGACGGGCGTGGCGACGAGCACATCCGCTCCCAAGAGCACTACCGAGCGAGCGTCATCGAAGACCAGGCGGCCCCTGCTGAAGATCGGCCCCGCGGACGGCTGCGCCAGGGCGCCCAGAGCGAGAGGCGGCCCGTTCGTCTCGCGGAGCGTGCAGGTCAACCCCGCGGGGTACCGCGACCAGGACCAGGTCCTTGGGCGGTGCACCCGTCGGTAGCCGGCCTCGAAGACCTCAGCCGCGGAGGCCACGCTCCTCCAGCCGTCCTTCGTACGTTCGAAAGTCGCTCCACGACGCAGCCGGCAGCAGATCCGCGAGCTTCCCCCTTCCGCGGCCGCCGCCGCGACCTCGAGGACCGCCTGGGCTTCGCCGCCAGGCGGGGCGAAAGCCGAGGCCTCGACTCTCTCGTGGGCGAAGTCCTCTGCCGCGCGCCGCGCCACGCCAGCCTCGGTCGCCAGGAGGATCGCGGCCGAGCCCGCTTCCGGCGCGAAGGCGAGGGCGTGCAGCACGTCCACGCGAGGCTTCCCGGCCGCGAAGAAGCGTGCGCCCTCGAGATCGGTCCGGCGCAAGCGCACTTCCACGCCACCGTCGAGCTGGCGCCAGCGCGTCATGCCGGTCTCGGAGACCACGTCGTCGCGGTCGATGGCGTCCCAGGGAGGGGGGACAGGCAGCCAGCCGCCAGCGCCACCGTCGAAGCGGAAACATCCGCCGGGGCCGCGGGCGAAGAGCTGAAGATCCTTGAGGCGCAGGTGGAGCCTCTCGACCATCTCGAGTGAGCCGAGCGAGCCCGCCGCCTCGCCGGCCCGCGCCTGGAGCTGGATGAAGACATCGTTCTCCGGATCGAACCTGACGATGCCTGCCCGCGAGCTCCAGAAGAGGCCGAACCGCGTCAGCGCGAGAGTGGAGGCCCCGACCCGGTCCTTCGCGACGTCCAGGTCGAGGAACGAGAAGGTCCCCCCGTGGAGGCGCGGCTTGACGTCCGCCGGCTTCACTTTCCCCTCGACGAAGCTCACAACCAGGCGCCCCTCTTCGGGGTGCCGCCACTCGAGCACATCGTCCTCGTAGGCCTTCGCCGCTGCCTCCGGCGCCGGCGCCTCGGCAAGCACGAGCGGCGTCCGGGGAGCCGCGGCCAGGTCGCCCGTGACTCGCCAGGTGAACTTCGTCCGCGCTCCCCGGAGCCGTACGTAGAGGGAGTCCCCTCCGGACGTTCCGATCCAGCCGATCCCCCGCTGGGGGGGGTCGAGCCCGCGGATGTCGGCGTCGGCGACGAAGGGCTCGGACCAGAGGGCGAGACCGAGAGGGACGAACTGCGGCGGCGGGCTGAGGAACGCGAGCCCCGCTTGAGTGCCGAGCACGATCCGGTCGCCGGCCGCTTCGACGGCGTGGACCACGTTGTGCGCGAATCGCGCGCCCCTCCCCCCCGGCACCAGGAACGTGGGTTGACCCCGCCAGCGGACGTCGATGTCGGGCTTGCCGAGCCGCTGGCTCACCGCCACCCTCCAGCCGTCCGGGTCGGACGCCCGCAGGCTGAGAGCCGCCTCCAGCCTCGTCCTCTCGGCGGGCGAGAACATGTTTCCCTCGAGTACGCGGGGAGCCCCGCCCGACTCGAGCAGGACGTTCCCCTCCTCGTCGGCGGCCGCCTTGCCGACGGCTCCTGGCCCGATGCCGTCGAGGCGCTCGAGGCACCAGAGGCGCGAGGGGGTACCTTCGCCGGTCAGCACCTGGGCGCCGCAGGCGGTGCCCAGGAATAGGCGTCTCTCGGCGCCCTGCGTGGTGATGCACCGGAAACTGTCGAACCCGAATAGGCCGCTCGCGACGTCGAAGCTCACCGGCTTGTAGACGTCCGGCGGATCGCCCGGCAAGCGGAGCTCGAAATCGAGCGACGCCGACGGCCCGAGGCCGGCCGCGACCCGCCAGCGGGGACCGATCGACTTGAGACTGTTCGAGAGCGACCAGGCTTTCCGGCCCACCCCCTCCGCGAGCCGGCTCCAGCCTTCCTCGCCGGCGTAGATGCCCCCGGCCTGGGACCTGACGAAGAGCGCCCCGCCACTCGGACGGGCGTCCGGCACGCTAAAGAGCTCGAGTTTGGTGTCCGGCGGCACGCCCTCGAGGCTGACGGAAGCCAGGTCGCCGTCCGCTTCGCGTTCGATGAGCCCCTCGGCGGTCAAGAGGACCACGGCGCCGCCCGCTGCGAGGCGGGCGTCCTCCAGGGCATCGAAGAAGAGCCGCCCCCCTCGGGCGCTCAAGGCGCGGGGCGCCTCCCCCGAGGCTCGCACCGCTTCGAAGCTCACCTTGCCATCATCCCGCGTCGTGCGCCAGCGCTCCCCCTGTCGGACCTCCTTCTCGGGCGCGAGGCTCGCCAGCGGCGCTGCCGGGATCCAGCCCTTGCCGAGGTGCTCCAGCGTCGTCCCGTCAGAGCGTCTCGCCAGGGTGCGGCCGTCGAGGACTCCCAGCTCGGCCACGGTGCCAAGGTCTCCCCAGAGGCCCGTCAGGCCTTGCCCGCCGGCCGCCGTCCCGACGATCCCGCCGCGGGTGCCGAGAAAGCAGGCGCCCTCCGCGGCGACGACGTCGAGCGCCGTCTCGAAGCTCCAGCGGCCTTCCGGCGCGAGCAGCTCAACGGCGTCGAAGACCGAAGGCTCCTGGGGGCGGGAGTGCAGGAAGCCTCCGTCGCGCAGGACGCGCCAGACCTTGCCAACGCAGCGGTACTTCAGCACGCTCTCCACGAAGCCGCGCGGGAGCCTCCCAGCCGGCCTCCACGCCCCCCCGACATAGCCCATCGCCACCCCCGCCGGCCCCAGCAGCGCGCCAGGCAGGTTGCCGCTTGCCTCGCAGAACGAGAGTCCGCGGCGATCCCCTCTACTCCCCTCAAGCGGGCGGCGGCTCGAGAAAGCCGCCTCGACTCCCTCCACTTCGAAGAGCCCCGCGTCCGTCAGCACCCAGGCCGAGCTTCCCGCCTGCCCCAGGTCGGAGCAGAGGTCCCAGAGGAACCTACCGGCTTGCGGGCTGAAGCTGGACTCAAGCGGGACGCCGCCGCTTGTCCTCCAGGTGACGGGCTCATCGGCAGGCGGCCCGGCGCCGGAGTCGGGCCGTTCCCACCTCCACGTGGGCGACGCCAGGAGCGGGCCCCCGAGCGCCTCGCGGAGAGACCTTAGGTCCGCCTCGCCGGCGCGCTCCCAACTCGATGCGTCCCGCGCCCAGGCGTCCGAGACGGCCTCCCCGCCGGGATCGAGCCCGCCGGAGGGGGCCGGGGCGAAAAGCAGTTTGCGGCCACCGGGGAGTTCCATCACGTCGTAGCTCCCGAAACCGCGGCGCAGCCCGGCGGGTGCCGCCCACTTGCCCTCCTCGATGGCGGTGGGCACGAAGGAGCCCGCCTTGCGCTGGCTCACCAGCCCGCCGGCCGTGTAGAGGAGGAGGTCGGCGCCCGCCGAGTCGACGGCGGCGACCCTCTCGAACGTGAAGCCGTCCTCCTCAAGGACCACGGTCGCCCACTCCCCGGAGTCGAGCCGGCGGCTGAAGCGCCTCTGCGACCCCCCCGCCGCGGCCTGAGGCAACTTCCAGCTCGTGAGGAACCGCGCCTCATAGTCCTTCAGCTTCGCGGCGAGGGCGGTCCTTGCCGCCGGGGCTTTCGCCGTCACCCAGCGGCCCGGAGGTTGACGCAGATAGGCCTTGCCGCCTCCGATGGCCCATACCGTGGAGGCGGCCGCATCGACAGTTTCGATACCGGCGGCGGGAACGCCATCGGGGCTGGTCTCGAGCTTGGGTCGCGGCGCGGCAGCGGGCTCGAAGACGAGGCAGCCACCCAGGGTCGCGGCGAAGAGCGACATCCCATCGCTCGCCAGGTCGAGGACGACCTCGTGAGCGAGGGCGGCCCCACCCGACGACGGCAGCAGCTCGCGGCGGCGGCTTGGGTCTCCGGCGAGAATCTCGATCCGACCCGAGGGAGTACGCCAGGCGCCACCGGTCGCGGGCTGGAGGAGGAAGGGCCCGAGGTCCTTCCTGAGCACGCCGGAGGCGCTTCGACGCGCCTTCTCGATGAGCGCCTCGGCGTCCGGGACGGTGACTTCTTCCAGCGCGGTCCCCGCGGCCTGGAAGACGCGGACGTGCCCGGCGGTCCGGGCGAGCAGCTTGCGGTCGAGCGCTTGGACCTCCTCGACGAGGTCCGCCGTGAACGCCGTCCGCTCGGCGTTGAAGCGGTGCTCGGCCCCGCCGGGGCTCTGGAACGCCCCGCCGTGCGTCTCGGGCAGCGTCCAGGCCTTCGTGCCCGTGGCCAAGGGGCCGCTCGCCAGCACGCGGCCCGACCACCTGCCGCGGTGGAGGCTCGCACCGTCCTCCTCGAGCCCCGAGGCGTCCGGCTTGACACGCAGGATGGCGAGACCGCCCGTATCGCACGCTGCGTAGAGCTCGGCGTCGAGGCGGAAGAGCTCGAGGACCCTTGTCTCGCCGGCCGGAGTGCCCGGCAGGGGGATCTTGGAAAATCCGTCCTTCAAGTCGAAGCCCCAGAGGCTACCGTCGACCGCCAGCACCACGACCTTCTCGCCGTGGGCGATGAGGGCTTGAGGGGAGAGCCCCTCCGGCAGCGGCCTCCCGACGCTGACCGGCTTTGCCAGGCTGCCGAGGTCCTTGAGGCTGTGGAGGACGCTCTTCTGGATCGCCCATCCGACCTCGGAGCCCGCCGCCGTGACGACGGTGCAGGAGTCGTTGCCGTCTGGAGCCTTTTCCTCCAGCCCGAGCTGAACGCGCAGCAAGGCTTCCTGGGTCGACGATTCCGTCTTCTGGTCCTCAGGCTCAACAGCGGCGGTCCCCGCGACGGCCTTGATGCCGCCGTCGTCTCCGAGCTCGAAAGCCCTTGGCTCCTCCTCACCCTCGAGCTTGACGAGCAAGGTCCCGCCGGCGCCTGGCTGGACTTCCTCCGCGGCCAGACAAGGCCGGCCCCCGCGCACGCGCACGGGGAAGCGCGAGGCCGGCTTCCCTGTCGCCGCCTTGGCGCCACGGACCATGACGTAATCGCCCGCCGTGTCCAGCGAGATCGACCAGGCAGCCTCAGAGGCGGCGCCGAAGGCGGCGGCGCCGTGCCGGTCGCCGCCGACCGCGGCGGGCGCAGGCTCTTTCCAGGCACCCGCGGCGTACTCGCGCAGGCCGCTGGCGAGAGAAGGGGCAAACTCATCGAGGAGGAACAGGCGGTCGCCGGCCAGCCAGAGGCGCGTTCCGGAGGCTCCCCCTACCGGCGTCCACCCGGCGCCGTGGCGGTAGATATGGAGGGAGCCGTCCTGGAGCAAGGCCACGAGGTCCTCGCCGGCGGCGGCGAAGGCCGCCCGGTCTTCAGGTGCTGGTTGCGGGGGCAGCCTTCCCGGCTGGAACGAGGTCGGGACCCAGCGCTGCCCCTCGAGGATGGAGATGCCTCCCCCCTTCGCCGCGTAGAGTGACGCATCGAGGACGCAGATGCTCGTGACCTCCGGGTCGGGCGGCGATGCGGTCCTGCCGGAGAGGAGGTCGAAGACAGCGAGCCCGCGTCCGTCCTCGCAAGCGACAAGGAGCTCCGGGCCGCGCTGCAGGACACGGAGGAACCTCTCGGCCGGGAGCTCCCGGAGCGAGCTCTCGAGCGAATGGCCGTCGACCGTCAAGACGAGAGGCCTGCCCGCGCTCCGCGAGAGCACCAGGAGCAGGTCCTCCCCCGCCAGCTCCGCGGCCTCGACCACGTCGTCTGGAGTCAAGTGTATGGCCGACCGCTCCCCGCCCCACCACGGCGCGAGCTCACCGCCGACGAGCCGCAGGATAGCGCCGTCGCTGGCCAAAGCGTAGAGGGACCCGCCGGCCCAGGCGATGGCCTCCACCGGGCGCGTCCCCAGCAGCCGGGCCTCGACGGCGTCGCCGCCTCGCTCGAGGCGGGCGAGCAGACGCTGGCTGCCGCGCTCGACCAGCGCGTAGAGCCCCTGCGGGGCTGAGGGACGGGCGAGGTCGAGCGCCTTCTCCCGGCACTCGAGCCACCTCTGGTTCGTCCAGTCGTAGACCCGGAGCCGCCCCGAGGTGTCGACCAGGGCGAGGAGGCCGTCGTGCTCGGCGGCGGCAGAAAAGTCTCCCAGCACGCCCGGAGCGCCAGCAGGGCTCCGCGCCGGCCGGACGCGCTGCAGGGCTCCTCCGGCGCCGCGCCAGCAGATCTCGCCGTCCTCGAGCCAGAGGAGGAGCCCATCCTTGAACGATGAGAGCCGAGCGATCCGCCCCCGCGTGGAGGAGTCAGGGATCCAGCTCCGGTTGCCGCGGAGGCTGAGGCTCTGCTCCTCGCGGCAGTAGCCGAGAACCTCTCCGCCTATGACGTGGAGCGACGCCAGCCGCGGCGCCTCCTCGAGGGACCAGGACCGGCGCGCCGGGTCATACGAGCCGAGCCTGCCCTCGGCGTCCAGCCGAAGCAGCTCCCCGGACCCGGGGTCCTCCGCCACCGCCAGCGTACGAGCTCCCGGGGGCATGGCGGCGCCGATGACCTCCACGGGACGGTTCGACCCGGGTAGCAGCGCGTTGACGCGCAGGCCGTTCTCGCCCGCGACCTCGAACGCGCACAGAGAGCTCGTGCGCGAGGCGGCGACCCGGCGCACCGAAGCCGTCGTGCTCAGGGTGCCGGGGGGGACGAGGACCGCGCTCGTCAGGGTTGAGCCTGCGCTCCGGGAGATGACCCAGGCATTCGTTCGACCCTGCGCCAGCAGCCGGCTCTCGCTCGGGTCGTGGACGAGGCGCGTGACTTCCTCATCCACCTCGAAGCTCTGCCAAGCGGCCACCCCGCTCGATGGCCCATAGAGGTGGAGCGTGCTTCCCAGGCCGACGACGAGGTCACCATCGAGGAGCGCGGCGTGGCCGGAGCTCGAGAGACGCCCGGCATCGCCTCCTACCGTGCTCGCGGCCAGGACCAGGTCCGCCGCGGCCGGCTCGGCGGGGCCCACCGAGTGGACGCGGCCGTCCCGCCCGAGGAGGAAGAGCCGGAGCCCGCCCTGGACCACCTTCTGGACACCCACCGGAGCAGCCCCCGCCTTCACCGGGTCGAAGGCGGAGCCGGTCCAGGCGTAGAGGACGGCGTCGTCCGTGCCCGTTAGCGCCCACACGGCGTCCGCGGCCGTGAAGAGGTCGGTCACCGGACCACGGGGCACCTCGGCCATGCTCCAGCCGTGCTTCCCCCAGTCGTAGAAGCCGACCTTGCTCCCCTCGGCCGCTACGAGCGTCCCGGCGCGATCCACCGCGGCCGAAACCCGCGTCAGGTCGCCCTCGAAGGGCCAGCCGACAAGGGTCTGCGCGTCGCCCGGCGCCGCGTCGCCGCGCCGGACGAGCAAGTCCGCCCCGGGCTTGTCCCGCTTGAGGACGATCGCGCTCGAGCCCGCGGCGGCGAGCCGCTCGACCTCGGAGTCCAGGGAGGTCCAGAACTTCCCCCCCCGGGGCATGTAGGCGTGGAGCCGCCGCGCCTGGTCGGTGAACCAAAGACCGCCCTCCGTCCGCGCCGCGGCCCGGACCGGCGGCTCGACGCCGCCAGGGAAGTCGACCCGGCGCCACGCCCTCGTCTCAAGGCGGTACTCGTGGACCGCAGCGTCGTCGCCGAGGAGGAGCAGCAAGCCTTCCACCTCAGCACCGAAGGTCCAGCCGAGCTTCTTCGTCTCGAGCGGAGTGGGAGCCAGCCGCTTCGTGCTGATCCCGGTCGAGCCGTCGAAGGTCCTGACCTCCGGTGGCGCCCCCGGCGCCGCGATGAGGGCCTCGAGGATCTCGGCGCGGGCGACGACCCCCGAGATATCGGCGGCCACCGTGCGCCACTCCCGCGCCCCGGAGCCCAGCTCGATGGCGCTGAGCTTCCCGTTGGCGTCGAGCGCCCAGAGGAGCTCGTTCGTCAGCTCGAGCCGGACCACATCGGGCAGCCCGGGTAGGTGCTTCCAGGAGAAGTCAGAAGCGTCGTAAATGGCCGTCTGCCCGGCGCCGCTTGCGGCGAAGAGGGGGCCGCGCGCGGTGGCGGCATTCACCTCCGATGGAGGGAACGGGGCCTCCTCCGGCGGGATCAAGGCGGTCCTCGCCCGGCTCGAGAGTTCGATGGCATCGAGCGCGTTGTCCCCGGTGACCTGGAGCAGGCGCCCGTTGATGAGCGCCAGGTCGAGCGACGTGTCGTCCCTGAGCTTGCCGGCGGGCTCCGGATTGGCAGTACAGAGCTCGAGGCGCACCTCGTTGGCTGTGCGGTCCCAGATACCGATGCCCTTCCGGGAGGTGCCGAAGTAGACGGTCCTGCCCGGCCCGTGCGCGGCGCAGCGCATCTCGTCGACGGACTCGAGCCCTGGGAACCGGCCCGGACCGACGAAGCTTGCCCAGCGCCAAGGAACTCCCGCTGCCTCGACGGTCGAAGACTCGAGCCGGGAGGGCGCGCCGGGCGCGCTGCTCGTCGTCTTGATGATGGCCCGCCTTCCCGAGAACAACGCCTCGAGGACGGGCGCGCCCTCGGGCCCCACGAAGCCGCCCTCGATGTCGAGGAGCTGCCCCCCGGGACCTCTCGTGTCGCGGTAGTGCCAGCAGCCGTCCTGGGTCCCGAGGAGGACGGCGTCGCCCGCCGCAGGGTCCACCGCCATGCAATTCACCGTCACCCCGGCCAGGCGCGCCGGCAGGCCGAGGCCGGTCGTGTCGTGGGGCTTCTCGTGGTACCGCCCGAGGAAGCCACGGCCGGCGACGGTGGCGAAGAACCAGGTGGACTGCCCTCGCGTGCTCCCCTTGGCGCGGAGGACGTCCTTGTCCTCGAGGCCAGCGAGCTTTCGCACGCTCACGAGGAGCTCGTGGGCGTCGGCGGTGGCCGGAGCGCCCGCGTCATCGAGGGCGATCCGGCCAAGCCCGCCAGCGTTCGAGAGGTACCAGAGCCGCTTGCCTTGCAGGGAGAGGCTCTGAACGGAGTCCTCGGCGAGGCTGAGAGAGGCATCGAAGAGCCACTGGCGCTTGAACGAGGCGCCGTCGAGCGTGCCCGCGCACAGGCCTTTGTCCGTCGCCGCCCAGAGGATACACCCGGCCCCGCGGCCCGGCGCCGCGACGATGTCGTGGACCGTGTCGGAGGGGAGTCCGTGGGCGACGGTGATCGGCTGGCGCCAGGAATGCTCGGTCACGTGGTAGACCCCGATGCCGTGGCCTCGGGTGCCTACGAGGAGGAACTCCCCGCTGGGCGTCTCCGCGACGCAGATCGCCGATTCGTCCGTAAGCTTGGGGAATGACGAGAGGTCGAGGACGGGAGCCTTCCAGAACACGGGGGGGTAGTCCGCCGTCGCGATCTGCAACCCGCCGCCTCTCGTCGACGGATCAGCGGGGACGACCGCCGCGAGCCCCACCCCGGGTGGGCCGAATGCGATGTCGAGGACGTTGTCCGAGGCGAGCGGCGAGGTCGATGCAGTCACGTCGCCGCGGAAGACCTGTCGGCGCGGGTCGAAGACCTTGATGCCGCCGCCGTCGGTCGCCACCCAGACGTGGCGGTCGCCTTGGCCCGCCTCGACCGCGGTCGGCGGCTGGTCGTTGTACTGCGTCGAGAGCCGCGGATCCTCGATCCGGGCCACGGGGTTGCCGACGAACCAAGCCAGGAGGAAAGCCAGCAAGGTCCCGGCGAGGCTGAAGGTCCCGATGCCGATCCGCACCGGCAAGCGGGGGCTCTCGCCCGACTCGGTGGGGAGAGTCCTCTCGGGCTCACGGGGAGTCCACATCGACTCGGCGACGTTCTTCTTCAGTTGGGCGAGCACCGATTCGGGAACGGCGCCGTTCCGCGACAGGGCGCGAAGGGCAAGGAGCGTGAAGCAGACCGCCTGGAAGGGCATGCCCTGCGCCAGGTAGTAGCCCTGCGCCTCGCGGATCTGCGGCTCATGGGCCAGGCCTTCACCGCGAACGCTCCGG
Source organism: Planctomycetota bacterium (assembly GCA_016209535.1). Classification (GTDB taxonomy): domain Bacteria; phylum Planctomycetota; class UBA8108; order UBA8108; family SXIK01; genus JACQVW01. The sequence goes on from JACQVW010000797.1 coordinate 20,652, forward strand.
AACGACGCCGCGGCCTTGACGTGGAGGGCGGCGCGGACCATGGCCGGGCTGTTCTCGCTCTGGTGGTCCGCGGTCCACAAGGTTGGGAACACCGCCAGCGGCGCGCCGGCAAGGCCAAAGTTGCCTCTCGCGAGGCGCAGCAGCATGTACGCCGCGCAGGCCAGACCGAGCTCGGCGCGGTCCTCGGCGCTCGCAGGGGCCAAGCCGCTCCTTGCCGCCTCCAGCGGCTCCCGCATCGCCGACGCGACCTCCCTCAGGTATCCAAGCAGGATCTTCAACTGGCGGTCGGCGTCGACCGCCTCCCGCGTGCGCAGCTCCTCGACAAAGAGGCAGAGCGCGAGGTCGGCGGCATGGGCGTGCACCGATCCCGGCGACCTGAGCTGAGGCTGCTGGCCGCGGCGGCCCGCCGGTGGACTCAAAGTCCGGAGCTGAGCTCTCGCGGCCAGGAGGTTGCACGTCAACTGCACGACGTCGATGGGCGCGTGCGCCTGGGACTCGCCTCGGCTCAGGAACTCAGCGCCCGACTCCGCTGCCAGGCGGTCGATGTTCTCGAGCCACAGGTCCAGGTACTCCGCGCTCGCCCGGCTCCATAGCCGAGCGGTCTCGCCTTCCTTGCCGTGGGTGGCTCCTGGGCGGCTGGCCCCGGCTTGGAGGCGCTGCGTGAGCACGCTGGCCACCACCCTGGCGTGCATCTCCAGCTCTCCCGCGACGGCTTCCGGCGCCAGAGCGCGGGGGGGAGCGAGCACGTAATACCGGGCATCGATGAGCGCCTGCTTGAGGAGGACGTAGCGGGCAAACCGGCGCGCCGCCTCGGTCCGAGCCTGCTTGCTCTCCTCTTCGGTGCGCGCCATCAGCTTCTCGAGGAGGTCACCGGCCTCAGCCCCCTGCGTGGCGCCGAGCGCGAGCAGCTTGTAGGCTTCGAGCTCGCGCTGCGCCGCTTCGTCGAGCATGCCGCGGAAGAGTTCCGAGGGAAGCCCGGGCTCCGGCGAAGGCTTGCGGAGGAAACGAATGAAAAGGCAGAACCTCGTGTCCGCCAGCGAGCGGCAGGCCATCAGGAAAACCTTCGTCCAGAGGTGCCGGATGCCAGGGACGTCGGGGAAGAGCGCCGGAAGAGGAGAGCCTCTCGGCAGGGAGGCAGCGGCCGGCAACGGCTTGGGTCCGGTCGCGGCTTCCCTCGGCCGCCGGCTCCAGCGCGTTGCCCCGCAGACCGCCCGGAAGTAGGCGGAGCATCGCGGCTGGCGCTCAATCACCTCGGAGAGGACGGCCCGCACCCGCATCCGCCCCGCGAGCCAGTGCAAACCTGCCCACAGCCCCAAGAGGAGCAGGAGCGCCGAAACCAAGACGAGCACCAGCAGGCCATCGAGCCAGCCGGGGAAGCCGAAGCCGAAGCGGTCATCGACCACGGGCAACCCGCGGCGCACGTCGAAGAGAACGAGCAGTAGGGCCGCCAGGCCGAGCGTCAACACCGTCGCCACGGTGGACGCAGGCCGCGCCCAGAGCTTCCAGCGCGCGCGCCAGAGGGCCAGCGAGAACAAGCTCGCAAACGAGAAGGGAGCAATGTACCACCAGTCGAGTACCGCCACCACTCCCAGGGCAAGCCCGAGCAAGGACATCGAGACCTGCCACCAAGGCGCAAGCCGCTCGCCCCGATACGTTTCTTGCCGGAAGCTAGCCAGGAAGACGAGCGCCAAGAGAATGAGCCCCAGCGAGGGCAGCACCGCGTAGTGCAAGAGCGGAAGCACCACGGAGTCGTAGAGCGCAGGGGCAGTGGACCCGGCAGCCCGGACGAGGAGCGGCACGGCGAGGCCCGCCAGGAAGCCGACGGGCCAGCCGGACAAGCGGCTCGAGGCGCTTCGGACCGCCGCCAAATCCGGCGCTCTTTCGGCCTCAAAAGCCGCCTGGAGGCGGCCCAAGGCTCTCCTCGCCCAACCGATGAGACGAGCGAGCGGCGGGAGCGTGGACGGCGCTGCCAGCGCGGGCTCGACGGGCTTGGCGGGCTTGGCGGGCTTGGCGGCGGGCTCGGACCTGGACGGCTGCTGCGGGGGGAGCGTGGACGGCTCGGGTGCCGCCTGGGCTTGTGAGGCGCGGGCCAAGGCCTTTTCCGTCTCCACGAGCGCTCGGAAGCCGGTGGCTTTGGCGGGCCGGGACGGACCCGGCTCCGAGGTGTCCTTCGGCCAGATCCTCTTACGACGATTCGTCATCGCTCGTTCTCAGATTCGACCAGAACTTCCAGCCTCCGCCAGGTCATCAGACCCAAGCGGGCTCAATCCTTCATGGCTTTCTAGCGAGAGCCTCAGCAACTAGAAACTGTAGCTTTCGAGCCGACTCCCGCAAGTCCTTTCCCTTCGGTCCCAGCTCGTCAGTAATACCTCGCGTCACTTCCTCGAGCAGCACGTTGGTTCCAACGAGGAGCCGCCGGGAGTCGTGAAGGACGTTGACCTCCGGTTCGACGGCGGCCCGCTCAGCGCGCGCGACGAGTGCTTGCGCGCTGCCCTCCAGGGCTCGAGCCTTCTCGTCCATGGCGCGAGACGAACGGTCGAGCCGCCCTGCCTGCTTCCAGCAGTCGGTGAACCGTTCGAGGATCTGCGGCCAGAGGTCTGGAGGCGGCGTGAAGTCGAGCCGCAGCTCGGACCATGGCGGCTCGGGAGGCCGCTCGAAGAAGAGGGAGACGAAGGAGCTGTACCAGTGGCGGCTGGGAGTCTTGAGGCGCCTCTTCGCCGACTCCTGCCAGAATCTCTCCCGCCTCTCGCCTGCCGCCCTGGCCGCCAGGTGGCCCTTGACCAGCTCCCCGAACGACAGGCTGAGGCAGTCGTCGAACTTGCTCGCCGCCGCCTCGCCGCGGCCCTCAGCTTCCGACTCGCCGGCCCCAGGCAGGACCCCGACAGCAACCCCATCGAAGAGCGGCTTCGAATGCTCCGCGGGCGCGAAGAGAGCGCTGTACAGACTCGGCTCAGCCCCGGGTCCCGGCGGCGGCTTGGCGTGCGCCTTCAACCATGCGAGCAGCACCGACCGGCAATGCGGACTCTGCGAGGGGCCGAGGGTCTCCCGGAAGGCTCGGTCCCATACCAGCCTGGCGCCTGACCGAAGCTCCTTCGCACTTCTCCAGGAGAGGGGCGTCAACTCCTCCATCGAAGGCGTGGAGGTCGCCCTCTCCCTCAGGACGGCTTCGAAGAAGAGCGGCTGCGATCCTTCCTGCACCGCTCGGCCCCGGAAGGCGGCGTACGCCTTGTAGAGCTTCGGCAGCCACTCCAGATCTTCATCGAAAACCCGCGAGAGCTCCTGCTCGAGCCCGACGCCTAACTCTAACACACGCCGCGCTATGGCTTTCCATTCCATGGGTCTTGGCCGTCTCTACTCTACCCCGGACCGCGCCACCGGAAGAGCTTCCTGCGCAACCTGGCCAGGAAGCCCTTGGGCGGCGGCGGACTCGGCGCCTCGGGGGGTGGCGGCGGTTTGATCTTCTTGATGGCTCTCATGGCCGCCTCGGCCAGTCTTTCGAGCCTGGGAAGCTCCGCGCGCAGCTTCCCTCGCTCCAGCGTCGCCTCCTGCTTGAGCTTCTCCCAGTCGCCCTGGAGACGGTCGACCTCGCCGCGCAGCTCCTTCAAGCTCTCTCTCTCCTGCTCCATCTTCTGCTTCCGCGCCGCCAGCTCGTCCAGGTGCTTCCGGCAGGCCTCGACCTCGCGTTCCAGGGCCTTGATGACGCCGTCGTACTCGCCTTTCCTCTTCTCGAGCGAGCTGTTGGCCATCTTTTGATTCTCAAGGGCGGCGGCGACGGCGGTCATCTCGTCCTCGATCCTCTTCTTGAGCGCCTCCACCTCCTTGATCTTCTCCGCGAGCTCGGCGTGGATGCTCTGCAGCTCTTTCCAGGTCTCGTTGAACTTGTGCTCTGCCGCCTTGATCTTGGAAGAGACGTCGGCATGGTCCTGCTTGACCTTGTCGAGCTTCCCTTGACGCTCAGCTTCCGCTGCCCGCCACCGCTCCAGGGCCTGGCTCTTGAGGAGGGAGACCTGCCTGTCGACCTCGAGGACGCGCATCACGAACGCCTTCCACTGGTCAGGGAACGCCGCATAGCACTCGTCGGTGGCCTTGAGCGCCGTGTCGCCGAGACGCGCCCGCAGCGAGACCTCGCGGATCTCCTGGCGGACCCTTTCCCAGTTGGTCTCCGCTTCTTCGAGCAGACGCTTCGCTTGGGCGTGGAGCTTCGCGTCGAGCTCCTTGACCTTATCCTCAGCGGTCGCGCCGTGGAGGGCGGCCTCGCGACCAAGGGCTTCCGATGTGGAGTCGCGGACGCTCTCGGCGCCCTCGCCCTGAGCGTTGGTGTAGTGATAGACCTGCGGCAGCTTCTTGGCGGGGGAGAGGGACCAGAAGGAGAGCGGACCTCCTCTCCTGGCTCCTCGCTTCACTCCGCTCTCCGCGGCCGGGCCGACCAGGACGCGGCTCTCGCCGTCCCCCAGGAGATCCTCAGCCTCGAGCAACTCCCTGAGCTTGGCGGCGACGCCTTCCTCGTCGACCTCCAGGTTGAGGGAAATGTCGCTGCGCACGAAGAGAGGCAAGTTCCAAGCCTCCCAGCGTGAATCCTGCAGGTAGACCTGATCGCAGGGGACGGAGAGTGCAGCCCCTCGCGGGACGCTGAACTCGCCGATGATGTAGTGAATGATCGCTTTGCCTTCGACGACCCCTTGGGCGTAGGAGAATCCGGCCTGCTCAGCCAGCGGGCGCGACAGGAAGTGCTCCAGCTTGACGGGGAGTCTTTTCGTCTGTGGGCGCTGAAAGAATGCATAGATGGGAATGTACTCCTGCTGGGAGCGGGCCCGCAGCCGCTCGCGCCTCGAGTAGAGTTCATCGAGGGCACGCTCGTGCATGCCGACCTGCCTCTCGATCTCGCCCAGTGCGCCGACGGCACGCTCGGCCTCACCTTGGGCGAGCCTCACATCCAGAGCCTCCGGCTGGCCTCCCTGGCGGAGCTTCAGGTGCGCGACCTTGGTGGAGTGGCTCGGCAAGACGAGGCGAATGCCGTCCCCCGCGGTGAAGGGCTCCCCATCGATAGTGAACCACTTCGGGACATGCCAGGCCGAGCCGTGATCCACCCCAGGAGGCTGGGGGACCGGGTCGCCGTGCGCGCACAAGAGGATGCCGCTGTCCGGTTCCTCGTACAGCATGTAGAAGTCCTCGTGCCGGGGGTACTCGTAACCCCACTCCACGAACAAGAAGCAGCCCTCTTCACTCCAGGCCGGGACGAAGACCTGGAGCCGCTTCTCCGTGTGGCGCTTCCTGAATTGGTGGAACTTGAACGAGGCCGCCACGTGGTCGATCTGGACCAGGGACCAGCCGGGCTGCTCCGTGCCATTCGTCAGATAGAAGCCACTTTCGGTCCGTTCGGTCTTGGGGACGTCGCGCCATGCTCGGCGTACGATCCCTTGAGCTTCAGCGGGTGCGCAGTAACCGGCCTCGATCCGGCAGGCAAGGACAAAGGACTGCAGCCGCGGCGGCGGTGCCATCCAGGCGCGGAGAGGCACGTGCTCGAGGAGTTGATTGGCGCTAATCACGGTTGCCAAGGGAGCGCAGCGCTTGACCTCGCCGCCGTAAAGGAATCCACTACCATCCCACTGGGAGTCCTCGAAGGCGATGGAATAGCACGGCTCGCCTGGCTTGTCGAGGTGCACCCCGATGCGCGTGTAGACCTCTCGCCCTGCCTTGCCCAAGGGAGTCTGCCCCCGTTCGCAGGCAACGAGGAACTCAAGGCAGTCATCCAGCGACTGGAACAGAATATGATTCATGATCGTCTCTCTGTCCTCATTGCGCTGCCAGGCCTCCCCGAGTCCGCGCCGGCCCCACGAGCATCGCCGTGAACCTCTCGACCAAGTCCCGCTTTCGCGCTCGCGGCAGCGGGAAACGCGCGACCTGCGCGGCCAAGAGGTCCCGAAAGGTGTGGCCGCGGTAGTCGCCGCTGCCATCCTCGGTGCAGCAGATGAACGTCGTCGGCACGTGCTTGGCAGGACGAGGCAGGACGATGCCGGCCGAGGGCAGGCAGCGAGCCCGGTCCTCGGCGCGCAGGAAGGCTGCGACCAGGATCGACTGGTAGCGCTGGAGGCTCACGACCGCCTTCAAGTAGCCAGCAGGTGTGGCTTGGATGGGCTCATAAGGCCTCGAACGCTCCACTTGCGGCGCTGCCCCGGCAAGATCGCGCACGAAGAACGAAGGGATCACCTTGTCGACCTCCATGACGTTCCGCCACCCATCTTCTCTCTCGGCGGAAAGCTCGAGGCCGCGGAGGGGGAAGCTGCTTCCGACCCAGGCATCGTTCGAGAGCTCGAAGCAAGCCACGTCCACCTGGATCATGTCGTGCGGGGTCTTGAGCGCGGCGTCGACCAGGAGGTCGAAAGCCAGCGCCTTGCCAAGGACGTCAGCCCGTTCGCCGGGCGGCAGCGTGTCTCGCTTGTTCTCCAGGCTGATGATCAAAGTCACGAGAGTGCGATGCCGGATCACGGGCCGCCGCTCGTCATGGTGCTGAAAGATCAAGAGCTCCTTGTTGTAGAGCTTGTCGAGGACGAGCCTCTTCCCGCTGGCTCCTTTCGTCAACGGTGCCAGCTCCGAAGGCAAGCTGTCCCTGAGCTGCTCTTCTCGCTGCAGGGTGGTGATGGCGCGGATCCATGCCTTGTCCGCCTCTCGGCCTTCGACCTCGGTGCCGTTGACGATCATCGTTTCGAGCCGCCGGGGCTCATGCTCCACATCGTCCGACTCCTCCTCCAAGCAGCACCTGACGAGCTCCTGGTAGACCCACTGGTTCAGGGCATCGACGTGCGACACGCGCTTGGCGAACGCCGACATCACGAGCACGTAGTCGGTGACCAACATGCTGGAGATGTCCTTCCTTCCCTCGGAGTTGGCACGCTCGAAGGCGGAATTGGCGATGTCCTCCAGGGCCGCGCAGATGGCCGCCTGGTCTTCGAGTTCTCTGGCCCCCGGCGCGGCGGTCGCCAGGGCCGCGACGAGCTGCCGGGCTACGAAGGCGACGAGGGCGAGGAACTCCTCCGTACCGGACCGTGAGCGCCGCGACCTGAAGCGGGCGAGGAGGCCCAAGAGAAGCCTCCAGCGCTTCCCCCGACTCAACTGACGCAGGAACTTCTCGTAGTTGGGTAGAGCCGGGTGGGAGACGGTCTTGGGGTGAGGGCTCGACAAGAACACCAGGAGGTCCTCGACCAGCCATGCCGGCGGCCGCCGCTCCTGGTGGCGGAAGTGCTCGAGGATGGGCTTGGACTTCTCGAGGAGGGGGGCCATCTCCTCGGGGCGAAGGGGCTTGACGACGTGACTCGGCACGGGCTACTTCACGGCTCCCCTGTCGTAAACTTGGATCTTGGCCTGCACGACGCGCTGCAGGTCCGCCGCCGCTTGCGTCGTCGGGGCCACGTGGCTCCAGGCGCGCAGGTGCTTGGCTCTCAAATCATGAGCCGGGCCCTCCGTCTCCAGCAGCGCCAGGGCGCGGCAGATGCGAAGGACTTGCGCCGGGGTGCGGTCGGAGACCCCGAACTCGCGGCGCAGCGTCAGGAACATCTCAACGAACTGGTCGGGGAACTCGTTGTCGTCGGACTCAAAAGCCTCGGTGCCGCCGTACAAGCCAGCAAGCACCACCTTGGAAAGGAAGCGGATGTCGTTGAGGCAGGCGGAGCGGGGCACCCGCTTGGTCTCCTTCTTGAGCCCCTTGAGCTGTTCCGCGCACTCGAAGCCGTGCGCCTGCCGGATCACCGTCTTGATGACCTCCGGGTCGTCGGGCACGGGGTGGCAGACCACGCGGATCGGGAAGCGATCGTAAAGGGCGCCGAGCTCTTCGCTGTCCGGAGTCTCGTTCGAGGCGCCGACGGCGAAGACCAGGTTGACCCGGAAAGCCTGGCCCATGTTGTAGAACAAGCGCTCGTTGGTGAGGGACAGCAAGGTGTTGAGGATGGCACTATTAGCTTTGAAGATCTCGTCCAGGAAAGCTATCTCCGCCCGCGGCAGCATGCCGGCGGTGCGCCGGGCGTGGACCCCGGTGGCGAGGAGGAGGTTGATGTCTGCGCCGCCGAAGATCTCCTCCGGGCTGGTGTACCGCGTGAGGAGGTACTCGAAGAGGCGGCGCTCCGAGGCCGCCGCACGGTTGGCTCTCTGCACCGCCCGGACTGCCTCTTCCTCCTGGTCGATCGGCAGGCTCGTGGGGCGGATGCCCAAGGCCCGGGCGAAGGTCCGCACGAGGAGCGATTTGGCGGTGCCGGGTGGGCCCAAGAACACCAGGTTGGTGCGGGCGAGGGCGCAGGCGACCATCATCTCGAGGGCATCGTCTCGGCCGACGAACCGCCTCTTGACGTCCATCAAGGCTTTCTGAAGGCGGCGGACGGAATAGAGGTGCAGGCCTTGCTTGACGAAGGCCGCGATCTCCTCTTCGGTCAAGCTCTCGATTTTCTCAGCCCATTTGGGGGCATCGGCAAACCCCCACTCGCCGCCATCGGGGGGGTTCCCTTTGACGGCGCTCTCGAACTCTCCTGCCGTGGGTGCCGGAGCCGGCGCCGCGTGTACCGCTTCGAACCGTCCCTTCCCGGGTTGGAGGTTCTTGAGCCACGCCTTCGCCTCTGCGGCGGTCACCAGGATGAGCCGCTTCCCCGGGACCCGCCGGCCCGTCAAGTCCTCGACCGTGGCGGTGAGCTGGCGCTCGAGAGGCCGCGAGACCTTGTCGAGCTCATCCTGCCCTGCGGCAAGGATGAAGACGGCGGCGGTCTGGTGCTCTTCGACGGTCAAGAGCGCGCCGTGGAGGGAACTGGATTGCAGGTGCCCCTGGGGGAGCAAGCTGAGGTCTCCCCCGTAGAAGCTTCGGGACCGGGTCCATCGGAAGGTGGCTTCCGACGGGAAGGCGGCCGCGACCGTCTCCAGGGCATCCGCGAGCGCCAGCTCCTGCGGAGCGACTGCAGCGACGAAGGGCCTGGACGCGTCATCGACGTAATGGTAATGGCTCATCTCGGCCCCCAGTTTCTTGAATCACAGTATGATTGCTTCCTTGCACCGAAGTACGCTCTCCGCCTTAGCTTCCCTTCCTCCGCCTGCGGATCTTGGTCTGCTCGCGGCGCAGGCGGCGCCGTTCGCGTTTGGCCTCGTGCTCTTCGTCGAAAGACTTGGAAGCATTGGCTCCCGCGGCACTGCACGAACGTTCCTCCGACGCCTGCCTCTTCCCACTTCGTCTCGGATACTCGGGTACGGATCTCTCCATGGCCACGCCCGCCTTGGGAGCGGTCGCCCGAGCGCCGTGTTGACCCCCAAGGGATAGAAACGGCTGGGTCACGAGGTAGTCGAGGTCAGTTCTGGGACGCGGCGAACGCGACTCCCGCAGGGAAGAGGGAGCTTGCCCAGACGGCACCGACTCCTTGGCATCTTCAAATGGGAAGAGAAAGCCTCTCGTCGAGATGGCGGCACGGCATTCTTCCCTGACCTGCTCTTCTTCTTCACAGCGCTCATGGCGGCTGTAGTCCGCGTAGAGGTCTCTCACGGAAGCGCACAGCGACACGAACGAGGTCCGGCACCCGGAGGGGAAGAGGGCGCCGGCCGCCCCGTTCTCCAGGATCTGCGCCAGCACGCGGATCAAGAGCAGGTGCCAATAGAGGCTCTTGAGCGGCAGTCGGCCCAGGAGTTCGTCGATGAGGACCACGCTCCGGCGGTGGATGTCTCCCTCGAGGTGCGAGAAGTACCCACGGCTCTCCCTGATGGCAGCGGCGCGCCGCAGGATCCGTGCGAGGAGCCGCGGTAGGCTCGGCTCCGAGGTTCCTCTAGCCTCCTTGCCCCCAGCCATCAGCTCCCAGAGCGGGCTTTGCTCCTCCGAACGGGGGTGCCTGCCGCGCTGCCTGGGCTCGCGGCTGGCATCGAGGACCTCGATCAAGAGCTGGCTAGCGAAGTGGGCCCCACGGGAGCGGAAGTCGCGGTTGAGGCAGGCTTCTCCCACTGCCGCGAGGCGCGTTCCGTCCTTCTTGGCCACGGCCCTCGCCGCTGCCTTGTGCGCGACCCAGGAGAGCAGCACCTGGCCGCCAGGGGAGCCGTAGAGCAAGCGCACCAGGGAAACGGCTGTGGTCGGCTCCTTCGCGGTGGTCCCCAGGAAGAGCTCGGACCCGTGCTCGAGGAGGTCGCAGGCAGTGAAGCGCCCCAGGAGCTCAACGTGCTCTCCGGCCGCCACGGCGTGCTTGAGGCCCTCGTGCCAGGAACTCTCGTCCGGCTTGCCGACGAGCATGCCGTAGGAGACGGAGAAGAGGCAGGCGCAGAGGCCGAACAGCCCCAAGCCGAGCAGCCCGGTCAGCAAGCTCTCGAGGACGAACCCCGCCACGATCAAGAAGAGCCCGAGGCCGGCGGCTCCGCCAAGTGTGACCTTCCGGGACATCCGGGGTCTCAGACCCTCTGGGCGGCGGTAGCGATGCGCCTCCTGCACAAGGCGCTGGACTCCAAGGCGGAGCACGCGGACGACGATCAGGTCGCCGGCGGTCAATTGGGAGCTGAGGTCATCTGCTCCCGGCTGGAGCAATGTCTCGAGCGTCAAGAGCGAAGCGTCCGTGGCCCTGCGGAGGTTGCCAGCCGCGACGCTGGGAACCGCCTCGCCGCCGGCAGTGGCCTGAACCAGGTTGTTGGCGATGAGGGCCGCATGGAACGCCCCCGGCCCCAGGGTGAAGCGGGTTCCACGAGGCAAGTGCACATGCCGGCAAGCCCAGCTCAAGACGAGGTTGGCGAGCGCCGCGCGCAACTGGGGATCCATCAGGAGCCCCTGGGAGGCGGCCTCCTGGACGAGCGGCGTCGTCGCCCTCCGAGTCGGAATGTCGCGACGTATGGGGGCTTCGCACTCGAGGCCGACGCAGTCGGGCTCCCAGCGTGCCAGGGACAGCGGGGGCGGCTTCGGAAGCCGGGAGTCCTGGGAAGCTGCGGCGCACTGGGAGAGCCAGCGCACGGCGGCGAGGACCGACTGCCGCTGGACCGCCACGGTCTTGGCCGTGCAGGCCGCGCAGCCCTCGAGTCTCGCCTCCGATGACGGAGGCGAGGCGTGGTTCTCGCGGACGGCCGGTTTCGTGGTCATAGAGGGGCTTGGCATCCCTGCCGCGCTCGACAGCCGCAGCAAACGGGGGGCAACCTCATCAACAGGCTACGGCGCATTCTCTTTCAAGGAAATGCCGTCTGCCCAAGAATCCGGTGTTCGGCAGCCCGGAGCCCTCGCCGGACGCTCGCTTCAGCTCAGCCGGCAGGAAGAGGGACCGGATCTTCCTGATGTCCCCCGATCTCGCGAGCTTGAGAAGCTCGTTCAAGAAGGTCAAGGCCTGGCTCGCCTTGACGTTCCCCGGCGTGACGCCGATCACCCCCGCCCCCCGTCCAAGAGCCTCGCGGACCAGGCCGCCCGCCAGCAGGTGGGCGAGGCGGCAGCTCCCCAGGGAGGTGTGCCAGATCGGGGGCTGCCGGCCCTCGAGCTGCCTCAAATCGTCCGCCGTCAGCACCTCGCCGGAACCCAGAAGCAAGCCGCTTTCCGAGGCGCTTTCCTGAGTGTGGGCAATGTGGATGACGACGCCGTCGCCCATCTCCGCCGCATGCGAAAGTGCATCGAGCGTCTTGGCTTTCCCGGCGTTGAGGAGGACGTTCCCCGCCGGCAGATACTCCCTGAGCGCCGATGCCGCCTCCTCCCACGGGCCGAGTTGGGTGGCGCCGGGAGGAGTGTTGATCAAGACGATGAGGTTCTCGATCTGCCCCGCCGACGTGACGCGAAACGAGGGGCTAGCTGCGACCTTGCGAGCCAGCGAGACGACGGAGGGCGGCTCTACGCCCTTCTCCCGCGCCGTCGCGATGACGGTGCAGACCTTGTCGCCCAGTGCGGGAAGGCTGGTGATGGAGTGCCAGCTCGAGTCGCTACCGTCCGCCCGCAAGAGGAGGAGAGGGCGCGAGTCCGATGACTTCGAGAACAGGGGTTCGATGTGCGTCTTCAGCATTTCTGCGGCTCGTTGGGCCAGAATCGGCGACGGCACCCCTCCCGACTCGGCGACCCGCTTCAAGAGGGTGTTGAGCCTCTCCGCGGCATCGGGGTCGAGCCGGCGGAGGTTGCCCTCGGCATCGCGGGTCCAGCCGTGGACGCCGCCCCCGGGGACCTGGAAGAGACTCAAGGCAGCCGCATTCTCGCCCTTCAAGTAGCGGCCGGCGTGAAGCAGGTCTATGTACCTAGTGAAGGCGGCCCTTTCCACCAGGTCCAACCCCTGCTGGCGGGAGAAGGGCTGCAGATCGCCTCCGGCGAGGAAGTCGAGGACGTGGCCGGAGAGGCGGAGAGCCCCCAGGTCTGCGTGGCCGTCCTCGGGCAAGACCACGCCGAGGAGCTCTTTGCCCCCAGCGGTCAGCCGTACCCCGAAGGCGTTCCGTGCCGGCGTCACGCGACCCGGGAGGGGGATCAGGCCGCCGTGCTCGAAGACCGCCTCTGCCTCCGCCCGAGGCTCGAACGGCGCGGCAGCCTGGTCGCGGACTGCCTGGAACTGCCTCACCCTCCACTCGAGGGTGTAGTGGGATCGGAACTCGAGCACCCCCGTCTCTCGAGCCAGCCGTGGCAACGGACGGAGGGCGCGCTTCCAGAGCTCTTCGAAGGGCGTCGGCTCGCCGGCGGCAATGCCGGAATGTCGAGCCAGCGTGCCCGTCTGGACCGGAGTGCGAAGGGCCGCCGGCGTCAGCAGGCGGTAGGAGTGCCCCGCCGCCTTCAAGGCCTCGAGGATGCCGGGCGTGTGGAGGGCTCCGAAGACCAGGACCCCAACCCTGGCTCCGCTCTGCTCGAGCCGGCGCTGCGCTTCCTTGACCATGGATGCATCGGATCGTTCGAGGTCGGGCCGGCTCTCGGCCAGAGCGCTCCGCCGGAGGGCGTCAGCCTCCTCTTCAGCCTTGAGATCGGCCTCGACGCGCTTCCAGAGAGGGACGATCTCGACGACCTCCGGTCGCTCCTTGGCGACTGCCTGGCAAAGGGCTTCGACGGCCGGCCCCATCGCCCCGTCCGGACGCGAGTCCGCCTTCTCCAGCAGTTCTTCGAACGCCTTGCGCGCCTCGACGGAGGCCTGCTCGAGGGCCGATTCCACCTTCTTGGCGAGTAGCTCGAGTGCCTCCGGGATCGAACCGCGGCGCCGGGCGAACGATACCTGGGCCGCCCTCAAGTAGGCGGCGTGAAGCTTCTTCCGGAGGACCTCTCCGCGGAGCCTGCGGAACTCTTCCAGGTCGACGCCATGGACTTCCAGGGCCTCGAAGAGCGCTGCATGGGAGACACCATCGAGCCATCCTCTCTCGAGGAACGCCTCGGCCAGTGCTGCCAGCGTCTCGCCGTCTCCGAGCTCCATCCTCAAGAGCGGCAAGCGGGTCTCCGGCGGCGCCTCGAGGAGGACCGTGCGGACTCCGCGCCCGCGCGCGAGCTCGCGGATCACGGCGGCGACCTGCCGCTGGACTGCGGGGGAGTCGTGGGTTTCCTCGAGGCAGTAGAACCCCAGAGACGAGGAGCCCTGGCTCGTTCTCGCCGCGCCAGCGGCTAGGCGGGCGTCCTCGACGATGATGCCGGGGGGGAGCTCCGGAACCTCGAGCTCCGGCGGCGCCCCTGGAAGCGAAAGCGTCGAGAGCGCCGGCAGGAGCCAAAGGAGACTGAAGATGCGCGCGCCTTGGCGACTGGACTGCCTGCCCATCACGTGTCCTTCGCTGAAGCCCTTCGAGTCCATTTCGCGGCTTGTCCGTCGAGCTTCAGTGCGGAGAAGCAGCGGGCGATGCTCAAAGCCAGGCGAGGGTCTTGCTCCGTAGAATAGGCCAGCTCGTAACGTTGAGCCGCCTCCGAATAGAGCTCATGGACCTCCAGCACCAGTCCAAGGAGGCGGTCCAAGACCGAAGGCCCCTCTCCGATAGCGGCGATGAGCCCGGCGATGTTGCTGATCTCGAGGGCGAGCGCCGCGGGGATGACTTCGAAGTAGCGCCGCGAGAGAGACCCATCGGCGGGCGGTTCGGTCTTCAGCTCCCAAGCGTAGCTCCCCGGCGCGAGGAGCAACCCCCGGGGCTCGATGCTGGCGGGAGGCTGAGCACACTCGAAGGCTGTGACCTCGGTCAGCTCGGAGCGCCGGTCCTCCTCCAGCACAGAGATCCGGTACCTGTCGACCCCGGGTAGCGGAGTCCAGTCAAACACCACGGGAAGCCGCACCTTGCCCGCTGGCGAGATGAGGCACTCTTCAAAATCCCCGAAGACCGGCTCGCAAACGCTGGGGATGGCGTAGGTGGCCTTGATCAGGCCTGCCGCCGCTTCCATCCAGGCGGCCGTGACACTAGGAAGCGAACGGAGCAGCGCCAGCAGCTTCTGGTGCATGCCCGCTCGACCGGCGACGCCGAGAGCGTCTGCCTCGAGGAAGCTCTTGACCGCGGCTTGCCACTCAGGGGCTGCGTCCTCCCGCGTCCACGCCGCGGCATGGAGGCGGCCGAGGAGGTCGGAGGAGTTGGTGATCTTCTGCAGCTCGGCATCGAGATCCGCGGCCCCGAGCCCGGCACGGCGGATGCCTCCCTTGATCCAGGCTTCGACGGCTTCGAGCGGCGCCTCTCGAGGCCTCAAGAGGCCGAGGTCGAGTCCTGCGGCCGACTCTCGGAGCGTCTCCAGGAAGAGTACGCGGTGCGCCGCCCAAGCAGGATCGACGATGGCGCTGACGACCTCTTCGGGGGTCAACGAACGCGAGGCCGACGGATCCGTTTCCGACGGGTGGAAGAGGCCGATGGCTCTGCGGCGGTCGTGATCCATCTGAGGTCAGTTTCCATTCACACAGGCGGAAAGCCTCTGGCGTGCCCGGTGGAGTATCGCCCCCACGCCGCCGGCGGTGATGCCCAGGCGAGCCGCGATCTCTTGCATCGAAAGCTCGCAGAAGTGAGCGAGGACCAGACAGGATTGCTCCTGGTGGCTCAGCTTGCCGAAGCACCTCTTGATGTGTCGGCGGATATGCTCCCGGTCGAGCTCCAGGTCCAGGTCCAGCGCCTGCGATCGGCTGCCCTGCCGGTCGAATGCCGGAGCATCCACAGGCATCGGTATCAGCCTGCGCTCTTGGCGGAGCAGGTCCACGCACTCGTTGCGAGCAGCGCGGAAGGCCACGGGCGGCCAGCTGGATCGCTGATATCGCTCTCGGACGGCATAAAGCTTGGTCAAGGCGCTCGAGGCGCAGTCCTCGGCGCGGTCCTGAAGCCGCGGGTTCTTTGCAGCCAGGTAACCACAGCAATAACGAACGAGCCGCGGGCGAATTTCAGCAGCGAAGAAATCAAACTTGTCTTGGGAAGATTCTTCAGCCATCTGCCAAGACTCCCTGCCGGAGCAGGGGGTTCCTGCATACAGTTGAGCCTGAAACGGAAGAGCAGGAGTCAACAGTCTCAAGTCCGAGAAGACATCTAACCGGAGACTTGCGGTCAGGGCAAGGCCCAAACGTGTCCTTTCGCGGAGCCTGCGTAACCGCGTACGGCCCTCCTGGGCGAGCGGGGTAGAGAGGACCCCGGCCGCTCCGCTTCGCTGGCGGCTGTAGGCTCAACCCGACCGACCCGATCCACATCGCGAGCTACCCCTTCCGGAACGGCCGCCCCCGTCGCCGCCGGGCCCCGACACCTGCGGTCCCGACCCCGACCCGACCGACGCGCTCGCCGAGTGCGGGGCGGGGTGCCCGTAGGCGGCGAAGACGGGAGCTCCACCACGGCCTCAGGGAACCGGCAGTGCTCGCAGCGTCCGCCCGCACCGCGGATCACCTCCGCCTCCAGCGCGCGGTCATGCGGGTCAAAGGTGATCCCGAGGATCGCCTCTGCGGCCGCCCGCGGCCAGCCCCCGGCCTCCGGCCGGATCACCCGCGCCAGGATCGCGGCTTCGCTGTATTCGCGCGCGAGGCTCATGGAGGCCGTGGTACCGGCTGGCTGCGGAGGCAAACTCCGCCGGGGCTGCGCGCGAGGGAAGCATAGTCCTCTCCATGCTGGACGCGCCGATGCCAGGACTGTATCCTGCGATGGCGTGGGCAGAGCACCTCGCCAAGAAAGGATCTCCTGTGCCGTCACTCCTCGACGAAGAGATCAAGACCTACGAGCAGCATCGCGACGAGCTGATCGGGAAGGCGGAGGGGAAGTTCGTTCTCATCCGAGGGGGAGCCGTCGTCGGAGTCTATGACTCCAAGATGGACGCCATCCGCCAGGGCTACCAGCAATTCGGGAACGTCCCCTTCCTGGTCAAGCAGGTCCTGCGAGTCGAGCCTCCGCAGAGCTTCGTCTCGAACCTCCTCGGGGTCTAAGGAGTGGTCCTGGAGACCACCGTCATCGAAGCGCCACTCCAGGGCCAGCACATCCAGTTCCTGATCGGGAGGGATGTGCTATCTCACGGAGTCCTGGTGTACATCGGCTACGGCAACCTCTTCAGCCTGAGCTTCTGATCCGCACGGCCACCCCACCGCCCGACCCCGACCCGACCGACGCGCTCGCCGAGTGCGGGGCGGGATGCCCGTAGGACGAGGGTACGGCGCACGGCTCCGGCCACCCCACCAGCCTCCGCGTCGCGGGCCTCACGACCACACCTCCTCCCGCGCCGGCCAGGTCGAGGCCTACCGCGAGGACGGGGAGGGCGGGAGAAGGGTCGCTCGGTGGTGCCTGCGGGAGGCAGCGCGCTCTTCCCGTGACTCAAGTTTCGCCGAGCACATGCCGATAAAGCGGACATGGTTCGAAGCGCCACCGGGACCTCGACTCTGTCCGTCTGCTGCGCGGCGCTGGCGCTCTGTCCTGTCCAGACCACCGCACAGGAGCCCGACTGCAACCGGAACGGGACGCCGGACGCGCAGGACCTCGCGCCACGGCTCCGCTTCGCCGAGGCCGTGACGCTGCTCCTCGGCGGCCGCGAGCCCTGGGGCGTCACCGCAAGCGACCTCGACGGCGACGGCGACCTCGACCTCGCCGTGTGCAACAGGACATCGAGCGACGTCTCGGTCCTCCTGAACGCCTCCGGCGCGAGCTTCGCCTTCGGGGGTAAGGTCATCGCCGGCCCGGGGCCTCGTTTCGCCGCCGCGGCGGACCTCGACGCCGACGGCACCACCGACCTGGCCGTCACCAACCAGGATGCCGGCTCCGTCTCGGTGCTCTTGGGGACGGGCGGCGGAGCCTTCCGGCTCCTCGCGCACCACGGCGTGGGCGCTTACCCCGCGGAGATCCTGGCGCGCGACTGGGACGTGGACGGCGTCCTGGACCTCGCCGTCGCCAATGAGCTCTCGCACAACGTCGCGACCCTGGCCGGCCGCGGCGGCGGCGCCTTTGCGCCGGCCGCCTGGCATCCGACCGGCCTGGACGCCTCCGGGCTCGCGGCCGGGGACTACGACGGCGACCGGCGCCTGGACCTCGCGGTCGCGAACGGCCACTACTTGCGCCCCGCAGGTACGGTCACGGTGCTGTTCGACCTGGGAGGAGGCGCGGCCGCGCGAGGTGACTACACCGTCGGGGGCGGCCCCTACTCGCTCGCGAGCGCGGACCTCGATGGGGACTCGGACCTGGACCTCGCCACGAGGAACCATTACTCGGGAGACGTGTCGGTCCTCCTCAACGGTGGGTCCGGGAGCTTCCTGGTCCCGAGGAGCTTCGCCGCGGGAGCCGCGCCCACCGACGTCGAGGCCGGGGACTTCGACGCCGATGGCGACCAGGACCTCGCCGTCTCGGACCAAGACGGGAGCTGCGTCTCGATCCTCGCCAACGCTGGAGGGGCGTCCTTCCAACCGCAAGGGAGGCCCGCCGTCGGCTCCGCGCCGATGACCCTGCAAGCGTGCGACCTCGACGGCGACGGGGACCTGGACCTCGTGGCAGCGAACCGGCTCGGGGACTCCTTGTCCCTGATCCTCAACGAGTCCGAGCCGCCCTCGAGCGTTGACCGGGACGGAAACGGGATCCCCGACGAGTGCGAGCCTCCGAGGTTTCGCCGCGGCGACGCGAACGGCGATGCCGACCACGACGTGTCCGACGCGCTGGCGATCCTCCTGGCCCTCTTCCGCGGCGGGCCTCCCGGGAGC
>JACQVW010000798.1 GCA_016209535.1 Planctomycetota bacterium
GGGGGGGCCGGGGGGGCCGGGGGTGCCGGGGGGGCCGGGGAAGCCGCGGATGCCGCCCCGGGCGCAGGCGGCCGCCGGTGCGTCCGTCCTCGCACTGGGCCTCGCCCTGAGCTTGGTGCTGGGCCTCGCGCTCGGGTGCGACGGGGCCACGGGGCCCGGCGCGGCCGGCGGGAAGGCCTACCGGGACGGGCTCGGCCGCGAGGTCCGGGTCCGCGTGCCCGCCCGGCGCGTCGTGTCGCTCGCCCCCAGCAACACGGAGCTCCTCTTCGCCGCGGGCGCGGGCTCGAGCCTCGCCGGCCGCGACGACAACTCGGACCACCCTCCGGAAGCCCTCCGCGCCCCGGCCCTGGGGACCACGGCCGGCCGCCTGAACGTCGAGTCGATGCTCGCCCTGAAGCCCGACCTCGTCCTCGCGGCGTGGATCAACAGCCCCGAGCGGATCCAGTCGCTCGAGCCCCTGGGCCTCACGGTGTTCCTCCTGCAGAACCCGAGGACCTTTCCGGAGCTCTTCACGAGCCTGCGGCTCGTGGGCGAGCTCACGGGGCACGGGGCGGAGGCGGACCGCGCGGCCGCCGGCCTCGAGGCGCGCGTCGAGGCGGTGCTGGAGAAGGCTCGGCGGGCAGCGGGCCGGCCTCGCGTCTTCTACGAGCTCGACTCCACCGACCCGTCGCGCCCATGGTCCGCGGGCCCGGGCACGTTCATCGACATGCTGATCCGGCTCGCCGGGGGCGAGAACTTCTGCCGCACCTTCGCCGAGGAGTTCCCCAGGGTGAGCGCCGAGACGGTCCTCCGCGGCGACCCCGACGTGATCGTCCTCGGCGATGCCCGCTACGGCGTCACGGTGGAGTCCGTGGGCCGGCGCGGCGGGTGGGAGGTGCTCACGGCGGTGCGGGAGGGCAGGGTCCACGCCTTCGACGACGACCTCGTGAGCCGCCCGGGGCCGCGCCTCGTGGAAGGCCTCGAGCGGCTCGCCGGGCTGCTCCACCCGGAGCTGTTCGGGCAGGCCGCGCCGGGGGACGCCGAGGGGGAGCGCCGGTAGCGTCCGCCGCGCTCTCTCGCTTTCTCCGCCGCTCCGCCGCGCTTCCTCCTCGTCGCCGGGCACAGTACACTCTCGCCATGCGCCTTCAGCCCTACGCCGCGTGCTCGGCCGCCCTCGGGCTCGGGATCCTCCTCAGCGTGGGGCTCGGGCCCGAGCTCCTGCCGCCGGGCCGCGTGCTCCGGGCGCTCGCCGGCGGGGAGTCGCCCGCCGATGCGGGACGGGAGCTCGCCGTCGACCGGGCCATCGTCCTTCTGCACCGCCTCCCGAACGCCGCGTTCATCGCGCTCGTGGGAGCGGCCCTCGCCGGGAGCGGCGCGGCGTACCAGGGGATCCTGCGGAACCCGCTCGCGGACCCCTACCTGATCGGCGTCGCGCCCGGGGCGGCCCTCGGCGCGGTGCTGGCCATGGTCTTCGTGGGGCCGACCTCGGGCGCAGGGCTCGCGGCGGTGCCCGCCGCGGCGTTCCTGGGGGCGATGCTCACGGTGGCGGCCGTCTATCGCATCGCGCGGGTGGGGAAGGCGGCTCCCGTGACGACGCTGATCCTCTGCGGCGTGGCCGTCGGGTCCTTCGTGAGCGCGCTCACGTTCCTCGTCCTCCTCCAGACGCGCACCGAGCTGCGCAGGGCCCTCTACTTCATGCTCGGCGGCTTCCGCCTCGAGGGGTGGGCGCCGGTCGTCTCGGCGCTGCCTTACGTCGCGGCGGGCGTGCTCGTCCTCGTTCTCATGGCTCGCCACTTGAACGTCCTCCAGTTCGGCGACGAGCAGGCGCTCGAGCTCGGCCTCGACGTCGAGCGCGCGAAGCTCGTGCTGATCCTCGCGGCCTCCCTCGCCGCGGCGGCCGCGGTGGCCTTCGCGGGGGTCATCGGCTTCGTCGGCCTCGTCGTCCCCCACGCGGCGCGGCTGCTCTGGGGACCCGACTACCGGCGGCTCGTCCCCCTCTCGACCCTGGCCGGCGCCGCGGCCCTCCTCGTCACGGACGCGGCGGCGCGCACGGCGCCGGGGCTCCATTCGCTGCCCCTGGGCGTGGTGACGGCGCTCCTGGGGGCGCCCTTCTTCCTCTACCTCCTGCGCCGGAGGGACCAGGGCTGCTGGTGACGCGGTGCTGAAGGTCGAGGGGATCACCGTCTGCTACGGGGCGCGCACCGCCCTCGAGGACGCCTCCCTCGAGGTGCGGCCCGGCGAGATCCTGGCATTGATCGGCCCCAACGGCTCGGGGAAGTCGACCCTCATCCGGGCCGCGAGCGGCGTCATCGCGCCGCGCCGCGGGAGGGTGACCGCCGACGGCGAGGACGTCCACGGCCTCCGGCCGGCGCTCCGCGCCCGCAAGCTCGCCGTCGTGCCCCAGGCCGTGAGCCTCCCCGAGGCTTTCACCGCCCGCGAGACCGTGCTCCTGGGCCGCACGGCCTACCTGGGCTGGCTCGGGCACGAGACGCCGGCGGACCGCGAGGCGGCCGCGGCGGCCATGGAGCGTACGCGCACGGCGGGGCTCGCCGCGCGCCGCCTCGGCGACCTCTCGGGCGGCGAACGGCAGCTCGTCCTCGTGGCGCGGGCCCTCGCCCAGCGCGCCCGCTTCCTCCTCATGGACGAACCGACGGCGCACCTCGACCTGCGGCACGAGGCCGCCATCCTCGGCCTCGCGCGGGAGCTGGCGCACTCGGACGGCCTCGGCGTCCTCGTCGCGCTCCACGACCTCAACCTCGCCGCCCGCCACGCCGACCGGGCGGCTCTCCTCGACGCGGGGAGGATCGCCGCGACCGGCTCCCCCGCGGAGGTCCTGACGCCGGAGCGCCTCAGCGCGGCCTACGGGACCGAGGTCGAGGTGGTCCGGCACCCCGACACGGGGCTGCCCGTGGTCTCCGCGCGCCTGGGCTGAGCGTCGCAGAAGCGCCTGCCGTCCCACCGGTAGTCGGCGGTGGGACCCGCCCACGCGCTCGCGCACTCGCATGCGCCCGCGGTGCTGCGCGACGCCTCGGCGGCGAGGCGCACGCGGTCCTCCAGATCCCGAGGCCGCCCGTCGAGGGGGCAGGCGAAGACGGCGCCCTCGCCGGGGAACGCGAAGAGCGCGCCCTCCTTCCCCGCGGCGCCGGAAGCAAGCGACGGCGCGACGATTCGATGGCGACAAGGCGCCTGTTCAATCAATCTGGAGGATGTGTCGCGGACCGTCCAGGAGAACGCGGTATCGATTCAAGACATCCCGTCCCAGCAAGACGTACGGTTCATCCCGGATGCCCAGAGCCCTGACGACGAACGGAGCAAGCTGCCGGATGTTCAGTTCCACAAGGAATACCGGCACAAGCGTGGCGTGTCCGCCAACACCCACGATGGGCAACTGATCCAGCTGCGCGAGCCCCAGGGATTCAACAACATTCCATGGAAGAACTGAGACGTCCGCTGCGCAATCGAGCTGCGCGGGCATCTCCGGCGACGCGACTCCTCCGGCAGGGCGCCGGAGCGTCACGTGCACAAACGGCGCCGGTGGAATCAATTGTTGGTTGTAGCTGTAGCGTGTCACCTGGACCCGCCACCTACCCACACGCGTGGAGAGGGAAGACGAAGAGGGGGTGCAGGAGAATCCGAAACCAAGCCAACGTGCAGCGCCACGTAGCCGCATTTGGCGTAGGCACGAAGCGCCACGGCAATCTGATCATCGCCGCTCTCAACCACCTTGCCCTCGTGGATGGCAACGTACTTCCCGGCGTACGTGGCCAGGAGCGACGTCCGCAGCCGCAGGAATTCACGGTACTCACGCTCCCATTTGGCATCGGGACCCAAGGGGGGCTGAATCGAGGGGGGGGGGAGCGTCTCGGCTTCGCTCATGTTTAGAGCTCGTGCGTTGTCCAATAATCGGCGTGAGGCTACACGTGATCTTAATCGATGGATTGCGGATGCGACAGACTACGCTCCCATCGGGGCTGTCCGAGAACCTGCCCTCGCGAGAGCCTCGTTGAAGCGGAGCTCCTCGGCGGGCGTCAGGGGGCGAGGCACGCCCTGTGCCGCCTCGCCTCCGTCTCCGCCCTCGCTTCCGCATCCGGCGGACGGCGCGGCGGCCTCCTCCGCCGCCGGTCCGCGGCGAAGGAGGCTCGCGACGAAGCCCTGAAGCCTGCTCAGCATGCACCGCCGTGACCGCGAGCGCCGCGTCGCGGTGGAGATCCACGGCGAGGACCCGGTCCCGCCGGACGGCCTCGAGGGCCTCGTGGAGGGTCTTCTCGAGGGCGCCCGCGGCCTCGGACAGGGTCTCGAGGAGGCGCCTCGCCTCCCGCGGGTCCTTCGGCGGGGCCGCCGGCTCCGCCTTGCCCCCCGCGGTGGGCAGCTCGCTCGAGCGGGTCACACGGTCCTGGGCGCGGGCCTCGAGGCCTGCGAGCGCGAGGGACAGGATCGACACGGCGGACAGGGCACGAACGGGGACGAGATAGCGGGCGCACGGTCTCATGGGTGCCTCCTTGCGTCGGGGTGGGGTTTCCGAAGAGCTCATGACGCAGGAGAAAGGACGCGGCCGCCCCGTGTCAGACAGGTTTTCCGGGGCCCTGGCGGAGTCCCTTTCGGCAGCTGCCGCCCTAGGGGGGCCCGAGCTTCACGAGGAACGAGCTATTCGCCGCGGAGTCGCCGCAGAGGACGAGCGCACCGCCTTCAAGGACCTCGAGGACGGAGAGCCCCTTCACGTAGCCGCTCCCCTCGATCCTCGCTTCCCAGACAGGTTCGCCTTGGCCGTCCGCGCGCACGACGATCGCGGGGGTGCCACCGCCGCTCGCGCGAGGCGGCCATACGCGGTTGCAGACGAGATATCCGCCGTCTCCCGCCAGGACGAGCGGGACCTCCCCGAAGGCACCTCCCGAGGAGAACGTCCGCTCCCACAGCACGGCGCCCCGCCCGTCCAGGCTCACGAGGTAGAGGCCTTGGTTCTTGTTGTGCCGTACACCGCTCACGGCGAAGCCGCCGCCGGCCATCTCCACGATGCAGGAGCCGACGTCGAAGCCTTCCGGGTCGCCGAAGGTCCGCTCCCAGAGCGTGACGCCCTGAGGATCGGTCTTGACGACGTAGACGGCCACCTGGTTCTTCCCGGCGGCGCCCAGGGAGTCCGAGTCCGTCGACCCGGCGAGGACGTAGCCCCCGTCCGCCGTGGGGATCGCGTACGCTCCGTCCTCGTACTGGCCCTCCCACGTCTCGGCCCCGTAGCTCCGCTCCCACTCCTTCTCGCCCGACGCGGCCAGCTTGAGGAGGTAGAGGTCCGACTTGCCGGCGCCCATGGAGGCCGTGATCCCGCCCACGACCAGGCCTCCGTCCCTGGTTGCGGCCACGCTCCGCGCGGCGTCGAAGCCGGAGCCTCCGTGGTTCCTGCGCCAGAGCTCGCGGCCCAAGGCGTCGATGCGGAGGACGAAGACGTCCGCGTCGTTCGAGGCCCACTCCCCCGTGCCGCCGGTGAGCGCGCAGCCGCCGTCTTCCGTCGCGCGGAGGCCGTCGGTCCAGGTCCCCGGCTCGAGCTCGTAGTCCTGCCGCCAGAGAACCTCGCAGGCGGGATCGAGGCGCAGGAGGACGAGCGGGCCGGCCTCCGAGGCCTCCAGCCTGCGACGCCCGGCGACCCAGTACCCCGCACCGGAGGCGGGCGCCATGGCGGTCGCGTCGATGTCGAGGGCCTTCCGCCAGGCGACGGGAGGAGGGTCCCGCCGCGCGCCGTCCATCGGCACGCACGCCACGAGGAGCGCGCACGCGAGGAGCAGGATCGGCCAGGCCCTCGGCATGCGGGCATTCTCGGCCTGCTATGCATGTCGGTCAAGCGCCGCCGCAGTCGTCCGAGCCCTCTCGGACCCCACGTCGATCTCCGTCCGCCCCCTTGCCGGCAGCGCCCCGCCGCTCAAAACGCCCGCACCGCTTCGTCGAGGATGAGGAAGACCAGCGCTTGCTCCAGGGCCCGCGGGTCGTAGCCGAAGGGGCCGCGGCCGCCCTGGTAGGCCACGCGGCCGTCGCGGTCGATCAGGTAGAGGCGGTCGGGGAAGGCGCTGTACGCGCGCTCCACGCGGTCGTCGATCCCGTCCACGAGGAGCGGCATCGACATCTCGAGGTGCTCGCAGCACCGCCGCGCCGCGCCGGCGCGCTCCTCGGCGGTGCGCGGCTGGGCGATCTCGATCCCGACCTCTCCGTTCGACTCCATGCTCCAGCCGTCCGACGGGTGCGCCTCGCGGATGTAGACCGCGTAGAAGTCGGCCGAGTCCTCGTGTCGCGCCCGCATCTTCTCGACGGCCCCGAACTGGGACCGGTAGGGCCCTCAGGTGAAGCTCCCGAAGACGAGGACGACGGGCCGCTTCCCCCGGGCGCCGGAGAGGCGGAGCCTGGAGCGGCCGTCGTGGGCCGGGAGCTCGAAGTCCGGCGCCATCTCCCCCACCCGCGGCCCCTCGCCCAGCGAGCCGAGCTGCCCCGCGAAGAGCATGAGCAGGAAGCTCCAGCGCGAGGGCTCTCCTTCGGTCTCGCGTCGCTGCTCCCCGCCTCCGCCCCTGCGCCGCGGGCGCAGCGCCGCCGCGAGGTCCTCCTGGGTCAGGAACCCGAGGCCATCCTCGTCGGCCTCCTCGAAGAAGCGGTCGAGCTCGCCGCGCGAGACGCGGCCGTTCGAGTCGCGGTCGAGGCGCTGGAAGAGGGCGCCCGCGGGCGAAGGTTGGCCCTGGCCGCGACCCGGCGGCATGAAATCGCGCTCCGTGAGGACGCCGTCCCGGTCCCGGTCGGTGCGCTCGAAGGACGCCTCGGAGAGCGGGATCTCCTGCGGCGAGACCTCCTCGTCGCGGTCGAGGTCGAAGCTCCGCCGCGCCCACTCCCAGCCGTAGCGCGTGCCGCCCGAGCGCCACCAGCCGCCCCGGGCATCCATCGCCTCGTCCTTGAGGATCGCGGCGGCCATGTCGGCCCATTCGGGCCGCGGCTCGCCGAGCGCGTCGAGGACGCGGGCCAGGACGCGCCCGGGGTCTCCGCGCAGCCCGTCGAGGGCCTCGGGGCCCGCGATCCAGAAAGCGAGGGCCAGGAAGGTGAGGTCCATGGCCACCAGCATACCACGGAGCCCGCCCCTCCTGACCCCTCATGGGCGCCGCCACTCGGCCACGGCATCCCTACCGCTATCCCCCGCCCCCCGGCCCCGGCGCGGGCCCGATCTCGAGGGCGCGAGCTTCCTCCGGGCCCAAGGTGAGCTTGACGGCGATGCGTCCGCCTTCCGCGGCGGTCTCGACCTCCTTGCCCGAGAGGAGGTCGATGGCCCTGACGCTCCGCACGCCCGGGCCCCAGAGCCTCGGCCCGTCGGCGGAGAGCGTCGCGCTCACGGAATCGCCCGAGCCGTTCAGGACGGTGAAGTGCCGCGCGCCGAAGCGCTCCACCCCGACGCGGGGATCGCTCGAGCGCGCGTGGGTGACGGGCTCCCAGCCCGCGGCCGAGAGGGCCTGAATCACGGGGATGTACCGCTTGAAGAGCGCGCGGTCGCGGTCGTACCAGCGGGGCTCCTTCCAGTAGGTGTGGCTCGAGGCGTCGGCGCTGAACATGCTCGGGTAGACCCCGTAGAAGAGGCTCCTCTGGAAGTAGCGCTCCACCTCGGCCGGGCCGAACCTGTCGAAGTCGGTGTTCTGGAGGAGGAGGTACGGCTTGTGGTACGACAGGGTCCGGCGGAGGTTGAAGACCTCGTCCGCGTCGGGCCGCCAGGCCCCGCCGGGGAGCCAGTTCGTCTCGGTCCCCAGGACGTCGAGGAGCGGGGCGAAGACGTGGAGCCTCCAGGGGGTCGCGTTCGCCATGAGGAGCTTCCCCCGGCGGTGGAGGTCCTCGCTCATGAGCTCCGCGAGCGCGTAGACCGAGAACCAGGTGGGAACCACGGGCCGCGGATCCTCCGGGGTGAAGACGGGCGGCGCCGGGGAGGAGCGGACCGACTCCGGCCGGTAGTCGAGGACGTCGGCCCAGCCCTCGAGGGAGTCGAGGTACTCGCCGTCCTGGGCTCCCTTCGCGGCCTGCCCGTACGCGGCGTCGGCCATATCCCGCGTGTAGCTCAGCCGCGCCTTCGTCCACTGGTGCGGGGCGTGAGGGAGGCGGGGGTTCGGGTTCAGGACCCAGACGGCCCCGTTCGTCCACGGCGCGTCCTGGAGCTCCACGTTGAACCTGCCGCCCGGGTCCATGCTCCCCGAAACGAGGACCGCCTGGGCCCACCGGCGCAGCGCCTCGTCCTTCCCGGAGGCGTACCGCTCGACCATGCCGAGCGCATCGCCGTACGTGCGCGGGACCTCCCTGGGCATGGGCATCCACCAGGTCATGGGCTCGGTGTAGCGGAAGCTCAAGATGCCGAGCCGGTCGTCGCTCGCCACGCTGTTGTCGCCCTCGTGGTAGGCGATGCCGAAGTCCTCGACGCCCCGGACGGCCGAGGGATCCGTGAACGGGATCCAGATGCCCTCGGCCTTGGCGCGGCGCTCGAAGGCTTCGGGGAAGAGCTCGCGGTAGCGGGCCGCGGCGGCGCGGAAACCCCAATCGGGATCGACGTCGGAGCGGACGACGGAGAGGTCCGCCTTCCCGTGCCCCTTCCCGTCGCTCCACGCCGCGTTCTCTCCCGTGAGCGCGAAGTCCGCGGCGACGTAGAGCAGGCGGAACCCCGCGTGGTACCCGATCCGGGCGACCCGGGGACCCTGGAGCGGCGCGAGGCCGAGCATGCGCGCCGCGCCGCGGCCCGCGACGCAGCCGAAGGGATAGAGCGACAGGGAGCCCGTGGCCCCCACCCCGACCCGCGCCAGGTTCGAGCGCTCGCCCCGCCCTCCCGCGGGCACGGCGTGGCGGACGTCGTTCCACCAGACGGGCTCCTCCGCCTCGAACCGCTCGACGTAGTAGAGCGTCACGGCCCGCGGCCACGCGTCGAGGTCCTCGACCGCGCGCACGAGGACGGTCCCGCCCCGGCTCGTCGCGACGGCCCCGGCGCGCAGGTGAAGCTCCTCCTCGGCCTCGGAGCGGCGGCCGGCCGGGGCATCGAGGGCGAGCGCCTCGGAGCCCACGGCGACGTCGCGCGCGAACCAGCCATCCCTCGCCCCTGCTGGCAGCTCGGGAGGCTTGACCGGCTGCCCGTCGAAGAGGTCGTCCCCCGAGAGCTGCACGGCCCTGAAGTCGTCGAACCAGACGGTGCCCGCGTGGTGGCGGAAGAGCGCGTGGATCCTCGCCAGGCGGAGCGGTTTCGACGGGATGACGAGGACGCGCCTCGACTGCCAGTCGTGGGTACCCGTCGAGAAGGGCGCGGTCTGGCCCCAGAGGGGAGCGCCGTCCGAGTGCTCGAGGTCGACGTAGATCGAGTAGTCGTTGTTCGCGAAGCCCCCCACGCACTCGGCGCGGCTCCAGCCCGTGACGAGGAAGGGCGCGGACTCCTTCTGGTTCAAGGTCACGACCGCCACCGCTCCCCGCCGCTCCCCGGAGGCCGCGCTCGCGCAGCGGATGCTCGCCTCGCCCGAGCGCCGGACGGCGCGGTCCACCGCGTAGCCTTGCTCGTAGGGGGGCCAGCCGGCGAGCGGGACAGCGGCTTGGGCCCCAGCGGGCTGTCCCCGCTCGGCGGGCTGTCCGGGCTCGGCGGGCTGTCCCCCCGAGGGGGACTCTCCGCCCGAGGCGGGCTCGAAGCCGGGATTCCGGAGGAGGCTCGGCGGCTCGTCCGCCCCGAGCGCGGAGGCGGCAAGGGCGAGCGCCCCGCAGAGAAGGAAGGTCATGTCCCCGCCTCGACGCCGGATCCGGCGGTGCTCACGATGGCCGCTCCTCGAAGTCCTCGTACGCCTTCACCCACAGCGCGTGGAGACGAGCGTGCAGTCTCTTGAATGTCGCCGATCAGCTTCTTGAGCTGGCGCAGCTCCGTGCCGGAGATCTTCACGCGGACGGGAACGTCTCTGGAGCCTGGTCGCATCGCGCGCTCCTTTCTGGATCCCGGCGCATGTTATGTGACCCGCAACCCGCGGTCAACCGACCCCATGCGACCGACCTCATGCGCCTGCGTGCTTGGCATCCTCCTCGGGTCCGGTATCCTGTGCCTCGGGGTCGCCGCCGCCGTGAGACGACCTTGGAGGAGAACGCCATGATCGACCGCAGGACGTTCCTGGGGAGCCTGTTGGTGGGCGCGGGCCTTTCGCCGCTCCTGGCAAGCCGCCGCGCGAGGGGCGCCGAAGGCTCCAAGGGTGTCGCTGGCGCCGCGGGCGCCGGCGGAGCCGGCCAGGCCGCGGGTGAGGCTCCGCCTCGGCTCACCCTGTCCGTCGAGACCAGCATGTTCGGCCGCTACGGAACCCCGGAGGCGTTCGAGATGGTCCGCGAGGCGGGCTTCCGCTTCGTGGAGCTCGGCGGCGCGCACTTCCCGGCGGCCGAGGCCTCGCCGGAGGCCATCGCCGCCTTGCGTCGCCAGCTCGGCGGCGCGGGCCTCACGCCCGTGGCGGCCTTCGTCGTGCACGGCACCGCGAGCGCCGACGAGGCCCGGCGGAAGGAGGCCGTCGAGCGGTGGCGGCGCTCCCTCGGAGCGGCCCAGGAGCTTGGGCTGAAGCTCCTCGCCACCGAGCTGACCGGCGACCGAGCCGATCCGGCGGCCGGCGAGGCCGCGTTCCGGAGGTCCCTGGACGAGATCCTGCCGCTCCTCGAGAAGGCGGGCGTCCACCTGAGCGTGGAGCCTCACCCCGGCGACTTCTTCGAGGCCGCCGCGCCCACGCTCCGGCTGCTCGGGAGCTATCGTTCGAAGCACCTCGGCTACCTGCACTGCACGCCGCACACCTTCTTCCTGGGGAGGTCGAGCCACGAGGTGATCGCCGAGGCGGGGAGGCTCGTGACGCACGTCCACGTGGCGGACACGTTCCGCACCGAGCGCATCATGGCCCGCTCGGGCGTCGGCTTGCACCTTCACCTGCGGCCGGGGCTCGGCGAGGTGGACTTCCGCGAGGTCTTCGACGCGCTCGGGTCGATCGGCTACGGCGCCCACGTCAGCGTGCAGCTCCTGAGCCACGCCGAGAGCCCCAGGGAGGCCGCCCTCGAGTCCCGGAAGCACCTCCAGGGACTGCTGGGGGATCGCCTGGTGACGTGACGCGGGACCGCGCGGAGCCCGCGGAGCCCGTGGAGCGCCTGGAACGTCCGGAACGTCCGGAACGTCCGGAACGTCCGGAACGTCCGGAACGCGTGGAACGCGCCGCACGCCTCTCGCGCGACCCTCGTGCCGCCACCGCGGCGGCCTGCCTGCTCGCGGCCCTGCTTGGCGCCGGGCTCCGGGCCGCCGACCGTATCCCGTACCGGGGCGCCTTCAAGGTCCCCGAGCTCGAGGTCGTCTGGAGGGCCCTGAACGCCCCGCGAGCCGAGGACCTCGCCATGGAATGGCGGGACATCGACCCTCGCAAGGACCCCTCGGCGCCGCCGGACTGGTGGGAGTGCTGGACCTCCTGGGGGCTCCTCCCCTTCCACGGCGGCGTGCGCCTGCCGGCGGATACGCCTGGAGGTCGCCCGCGAACCCGATGCACGGGTCGCGCCCGCTCGGCCTCCGCGCCCGGCAGCTCGCCTTGATCCACCTCGTCGGGCTCACTGTGCCTCGAGGAGCCCGGCGGGCGGCTCCTGGGTCCGCAGCACATGAGCTCCCACTCCGACCACACGCCCGCCGAGGACCAGTAGCAGTTCCACAGGAACATCGCCTACGCCGCCGAGGTCCCCGACGCCGTGCCCTTCGCCCGCCTGCAGGGCTACCGGCCCGGCGCGACGACGGGCCCCGAGACGGTCCAGCGCTTCCTGGACTTCCAGGCGTCCCTCCCGAGCCGGCCATGGACCGTGGGCGAGCCCTTGAGGTTCTCCGTCCGCGGGTACCCGGCCGGCACCGCCGAGCTGACGTTCCCCGTGCTCCTCGCCTGCTACCCTTCGCGCGGGCCGCGCGATCCCACGGTCCGGACGCGGCCCCACGAGCACCTGGCCTACGCCGCGTGGCTCCGCTCGCCCGTGGTCTGCGACGAGCTCTTCACGCGGCGGAAGCCTGCCTACCACTTCACCCTCTACAGCGGGCCCTGCAAGGACACCCTCTCGAACTACGGCACGCGCTTGAACGGCCGGGGCGCCGGGGGCCTCGGGCACCTCTGGATCCAGGACGCGGGCACCGCGCTCCTCGCCTACAACGAGCTCAAGAAAGAGTACCAGCCCGACGCGGCCTTCGAGGCCTGGGCCGGCATGCCCGTGAGCATGCTCGTCCTCGAGACCCGATCCGGGAAGGTGCTCTCGACCGGCTGGACCGGCTCGCTCATGACTGCCGATCCCCAGGGGCACTCGATCGCGGTCGAGGGCGGGGTGAGCCCCGAGGTGCGGGCGACCTGGGGCACGCCCATGACGGACGCCGTGCGCTGGGAGCGCCGGTTCGAGCTCCGCGACCGCGAGGTCGCCGTCCGGGTGAGGGCCCGGGCGGAGCAGGGGATCGCCCGGGCCTGCGAGGTGCTGCCCGTCGCGGCCTCGGACGGCGTGCGGTGCACCGCCACGGCGGCGGACGGGAGCACCCGCGGCCTGCCCTGGACGGGCGAGCGCGAGATCAAGGCCTTCCACGTCCGCCGCGGGGAGGACGCAGGGCTGGACATCGTGCTGCCGTTGCCGCTCGCGGCCTCGCTGGGCGAGAGGGGCCGGGCCGGGACGCTGGCCCTCCGGCTCGACGCGACGCGGCTCGCGCGAGACGGCGAGGTCGAGCTCGTCTACACGCTCCGCGTCGCGGGGCCCGCGACCCCGCCCGCCGTCGTGGTGCGGGACGGGAGCGCCCTGCCCGAGGCCAGGGCGGGCGAGCCCTACGCGGCAGCGCTCGAGGCCGAGGGAGCGCGCGCCGTCTACTGGTCCGTGGCCGAGGGCAGGCTGCCCAGGGGGCTGAGCTTGAGGAAGGACGGGCTCCTCTCGGACCGCGCCGAGGAGGAGGGCTCCTTCGCCCTGGACCTCGCGGGCGAGAGCCCTTACCGCGGGCGGCCCTTCTTCGAGGAGGACGTGCGGGGGCGCAGGGTCGTCCTGCGGGTCGCCGCGCGGTAGGGTGCCTTCCCGCCAGCTCCTCCCCTCCGGTCTCGCGCTACGCGCTCCCTTCCGGGCCCGGCCCTCGCCGCCGACCGCTGCGCGGTGCCCCGCCTCCAGACCCGAAGCGCAGAGCCACGCGCCCTGCCGCCTCCTCGAGACCCCCAGGGGCCCAGCGACGGGGAGACGGCCTTCAGAAAGAAGCACAAAGAAGCGCCGGCGCGACTGGGGGAAGAGAGCGTGCTGAGGCACCTCCATCGGTGGGATCCGCCCTGGTGGAAGCGCCCCCGCCAAGCGCGAGGACCTCCGGAGGAACGCCGGGACTCTCCCGGCTCCCAGGAGGCTACTTCACGACGACCCACGCGCTCCACTCCCTGCCGGGAGGCCCTCGATGCCGTGAGCCGCGCCGGGGTCAAGCTCATGCCAACTGGACCCGCTTGTGCATCACTCCCTTCCGAACAGCTTGCGCGCAAGCGGAGGAACGCTCTCGAGAAAGAACGTCTTGCACTCCTCCCAACTGAAAGCCGCCAGCATGGCCGGCAGCGGCTGCTTCTCGGCGTCGGTGAAGTACTGAAGCGAGTTGACGACGTGGTAGAGGTCGAACTTGGCACCGAGGTACTTCCGCGGCAGAAGCTCGAGACCTTCTTCGAGGGTCCGCCCTGCCCTGCAGAGGAAGTAGAGATCGATGAAGTCCTTGCGTGTGCCTCGTTGCGCGACGGCAACGACCTTCATGGCCAAGAGGTCGCGTGTCTGCGCGACACGAAGTCCGGAAGGGCCGTCGAGGAGAGGGTCCAGGAGGGGATAGGGGTATCGCAGGAAGGTAAGCTGGACGCCGTTGAGAACGGAGTGCAGCGTGGCAGGCGACTGCCGTCGGACCTCGAGAGGCAGCGTGCTCTGGAGCTGGGCGATGATCTCGCCGGGCTCGAATTCCTGGTCCGTGAACAGATCGAAGTCGATGGAAAGCCGGTGACCAAGGTGGAGCGCCGTGGCGGTGCCCCCGACCAGGTAAAAGCGCGAGACGAGCCCTGTGCGCCTCAGTACCTCCAGCCCATTTCGTTGTCGATCAGTAAGGATCTCGTCGTGCACGGTGGTGCTCCGAGGTCGTAATAGTTCATCCAGAAGCTCAGGATCTTGGGATCCAGGCGCCTCGTGCCATTCTCCACGACGAATTGTCGTACGCCAGGATCTCCGAATGCGCTCAGGAGCCAGCGCACCGCCTCGAGGCTCCCGTCCTGAAGGACTCGCTCCATGATCTGTTCGCGGTGATGCGCGAGATCGAGCTCCCGGAGGTCCCAATCCCAGAAGAGCTCGAGGAGCTCCGCGGGCAGGGCTCGAACACCGGGCTCCATTCAGATCCTCCTAACGGGGCACCCCCTGGACGTTTTCTGGCGAATCCCTGCCGGCCCACGCGCTACCTTGCAGTCGCCCGTGGCCCGGCACAGGACCTCGCGGCCGATCGAGCCGCCTCCACACGGAGGAGTGCTCTGGGTACGCCTGTAACCTGATGCGGTGCTGAGGTCAAGGCGCGACCCGGCCCCGAGAGGGGCTACGCAACAGCAAAGGAGGGCCCCAGGGGCCGCAGGAGTGACCGCTATACTGCCCAAGGCCTCGCGGAGAGTACTCTGGGCGGCCCTTCTTCGAGGAGGACGTGCGGGCGCGCCAGGTCGTGCTGCGAGTCGCCGCGCGGCAGGTTGCCTTCCCTCCACGCCCCTCGGCGATGTGGATGAGGGCCCCCTTACCGCGCCGAGAGCGCCGCGGACACATCGACCGCGAATCCGGGCAGGAGCCGTGAGACGGCCGTTTGCCTCTTCGCGAACGTGCCGTGGACCCCGTACGCGCCCCCTCTCCAGCGCAGCACGGTGATCGTGCCCGCCTTGGGGTCGACGAGCCAGTACTCGGGTATCCGCGCCCTGGCGTACTCGGCACGCTTCGTCCTCGTGTCCAGGCGACGGTTCGATTCGCTCACGACCTGCATCACCAGGTCCGCGCCTTGCCAGTACGCCTCGTGGCAGCGGTGCGCGTGCTCCGCCTTCATGTAGACCGCGTCCGGCTGGCGGAACTTCTCGGGCCAGAGCTGCACGGGAAACGGGGCCATCAACGCCTGACCTCCGTGCCGTTCCGCATAGGCGTCGATCGCCCTCAGCAGGTAGAGGAGGATCCTCTGGTGTCTCCGGTTCGGCATGGTGTGGAACTCCAGGTGACCAACCTCGAAGTCGACATGCCGGCCGACGTCGAGGTCAAGGTACTCTTCGACCGTCCAGCCTCCCTGATCGGGGTAGATCAGCGCCATCCCCCAGGTCGGTCTGCGCCTTTCGGCCGCGGCCAGCTCGAGCGCCTCCGGTCTCATGTGCGGTGCTCCATGACTCCAAGCATTCTACCAGAAGGCCTCTCGGGCCGAGATCGCCAGGAGCGCCTCGGGCCCCGCCCGCGGCCCTGGATGCCCACCCCGAGGCGTGGATCTGGCGTGGATCTAGATGCCCGCCACGCCGCGTGGATCTTGATGCCCGCCGCGCCGCGCGGTAGAGGGGGGCCATGCGCGCCCGAGTCGCCTCGCCGCTCGTCCCGTGCCTCGCATCCATCGCGTCCCTCGCGGCTTGCGCCGCCGCGCCTGAGCTCACGCTCAAGCCCACCTACGACCTCGTCCTCCGCGGCGGCAGGATCGTCGACGGCACCGGCAACCCCTGGTTCCACGGCGACGTCGCGGTCCAGGGGGACCGCATCGCGCTCGTGGGGGCGGTCCCGGCGGCCGCGGGGAGGCGGGAGATCGACGTCAAGGGCCTCGTCGTGGCTCCAGGGTTCATCGACATCCACTCCCACTCGGACACCCTCCTCTTCGAGGACGGGGACGCCCAGAGCAAGGTGCGGCAAGGCGTGACCACGGAGGTCCTCGGCGAGTCGACCTCGGGCGGCCCCGCGAAGGGGAAGCTCCCGCCGCGCTCGGCGACCGCCCGGCGGGAGCCGGTCCAGTGGAGCACGCTCGGAGGCTACCTCGATGCCCTCGAGCGCTCCGGCGTCTCGGTCAACGTGGCCTCCTACGTGGGCCTCGGCACGCTGTGGCGCTGCGTCCTGGGCGACTCCCACGCGCGGCCGTCCTCGGCCGAGCTCGAGGAGGTGAAGGCGCTCCTCGACGAGGCGATGCGGGAGGGCGCCTTCGGGCTCTCGAGCATGGTCGCCGCCCCGCCGGACATGATCGCCACGACGGGGGACTTGATCGAGCTCTGCGGCGTCGTGGCGCGCCACGGGGGCATCTACTCGACCCACATCCGCAACGAGGGCGAGGGGGTCTTCGAGGCCCTGGGCGAGGCGATCGAGGTGGGCGAGAAGGCCGGCGTCCCCGTCGATGTGATCCACCTCAAGATCGCCGACCGGCGGCTGTGGGGCCGCATGGGGGAGGTCGTGGCGCTCCTCGAGGGGGCCCGGGCTCGCGGCGTGAACGTCCAGGCGAACGTCTACCCCTACACCCGCGGCAACAACGACCTCGCGACCATCGCGCCGCCCTGGGCCCACGAGGGCGGCCGCGAGCGGTTCCTCGGGCGGCTCGCGGACCCGGCCGCCCGGGAGCGCATGGTGCGCGAGATCCGGGAGGGCATCCCGGGCTGGTACGACCACTACCTCGGCGTGGGCGGCGACTGGAGCCGCATCCTCGTGAACGCCGCCCTCGGCGAGAGGAACAAGCGCTTCGAGGGGCAGACCATGGACCGGATCATCGCCGAGCGGTCGAAGGGCAAGGAGCCTCCGCCCGATCCCTTCGATGTCCTGTTCGACCTCCTCATCGAGGAAGGGGGCTTCGTGAGCGCGATCTACGCCCACCACACCGAGGAGGACATGACCCTCGCCCTCGCGCAGCCCTGGTGCTCCGTGGGCTCCGACGGCTCCGCGTACGCCGTGGAGGGGCCGACGCGCCGGGGCGTCCCCCACCCGCGCAGCTTCGGGACTTTCCCGCGCGTGCTCGGCGTCTTCGTGCGCGAGCGGCGGCTCCTGCGCCTCGAGGACGCCGTGCGGAAGATGACGAGCCTCAACGCCGCGAAGCTGGGGCTCCGCGACCGGGGCCTCCTCCGGCCGGGCGCCTTCGCCGACATCGCGGTCTTCGACCCGGAGGCGGTGGCGGACCGCGCGACGTACGCGGAGCCTTTCCAGTACCCCGCAGGCATCGAGCACGTGATCGTGAACGGCACCCTCGTGATCGAGCGCGGCCGGCACACGGGCGCGCGGCCGGGGCGGGCGCTGCGAAGGGGGAGGTGATGGACCGGCGCCGGGCCGCCGCGTGACCCGTTCATGCGCCCGGCCGGTTCACCTCCCGCGGCACCCTGCGCTCGAAGACCGCGAGCCCGGCCGCCGCGGCCGCCATCACGGCGATCATGAGGAGCCAGAGCGCGCCCGGCCTGCCCGCGTCGAGGAAGCACCCCATGACGACCGGCCCCAGGCCGAGCCCGAGGCTCCAGGTCATGCTGTTCACGCTCATGTAGGTCCCACGCAGGTGCTCGGGCGCCAGGGACCCGAAGAGGGCGATCGCCGCGGGCCCGTGCGCGAGCTCCCCCAACGTGAAGACCGCCATGGCGGCGAGCGCCCCCGCGACGCCCGCCGCGAGCCCCGTCCCGCAGGCGAGGAAGCCCGAGAGCCCCAGGGCGAAGAAGGCCGCGGCGAGCGCCAGGGACCTCGTCCGGCGCCACGGATCGAGGACCGACCAGAGCGGCATCTGGAGGAGCACGACCATCGCCATGTTGAGGACGAGGGGCCAGCCCGCCTGCCCCTCGGTGAGGCCCAGGAACCGGTGGAAGAAGACGGGCAGCACGAAGTAGGCGGAGTAGATGAGGGTGAAGCACACCATGAGGGCCCCGAGGAAGAGGAGGGTCCCGTCGCGCAGGGCCTCTCCCCAGCCCTTGCGGAACCCGGCGTACTCGCCCGCGGCCCTCGAGGGCAGCGTCTCGTCGATCCAGAGCCAGAGGATCGCCAGGAACGCGAGGTACGTGCCCGCGTCGACGTAGTAGAGGATGTGGTAGCGGCGCGCCGGATCGTCGAAGACGCCGGCGAGCGAGTCCACCGTCACGCTCCCGAGGAGAGCCCCGGCCCCCAGGGCGGCGTTGTTCACGACGTTCAGCCAGCCGAAGACCCTCCCGC
This sequence comes from Planctomycetota bacterium, assembly GCA_016209535.1. GTDB lineage: Bacteria > Planctomycetota > UBA8108 > UBA8108 > SXIK01 > JACQVW01. The sequence goes on from JACQVW010000798.1 coordinate 18,118, forward strand.
GCTCCTCCGGCGGGGTGAGGTCCGTCAGCATGGCGTTCGAGGCCGGCCAGTAGATGGACAGGGAGACGCCCGCGAGGGCCGAGAGGAGAAGGTAGGTAGGCGCGCCCGAGATCCAGGGGTAGAGCCCGTAGACCGCGGCGCTCGCGAGCATGGATGCCATGAGGGCTCTCCGCCGCCCGAATCGGTCGCTCACGTACCCGCCGAGGAACACGGCCGGGATCCCCATGAGGGCAAAGAGCGTGATCCCGAGGCCCACGACCGTCATGGACAGCCCCCGATGGGTATTGAAGTACATCGCGCTGAATGGCATGGTGAAGCCCCGGCCCAGGTCGTTCACGAACCTCCCGAGGAGGAGGACGATGACTTGAGTCGGGACTCGGGATCGGCGCATGCGGCACACTATAGACGAGGTCGCCATGAAGACCACGCGCGGCAACAGCGGAACGGTCTCGACCTGCCTCCTCTGCGCGCTCGGGCCGGCGCTCGCGATCGCGCTCGGGCTCGCGCTCTCCGCCGGCTCGCCTGCGCAGGACGCCGAGCGCCGCGGGTGCGCCAGGGCCGACGCGGCGAGGCCCAGGCACTTCCCCCACCGGATCTGGGCGGCCTGCGACTTCGAGGGGCGCACGCCCGACTACGGGTGGTTCGGGAGCGCCGAGACGCGGGATGTCCCGAGGTACCCGGGGAACCGCACGGCGCTCCGCGGCGCGGCCTACGAGGATCAGTTCGCCTTCCACGCGGGCATCAACCCCGTGCCCGGGCCGCGCATGGGGAAACACAACAAGCTCTACCTCCGCTACAAGCTCGCGGGCGCGGCGGAGGCGCAATTCCAGCACTTCAACCTCACCCGCGAGGACAACCACCACATCGCCGTCTCGGGGCTCAGGGAAGGCGCGTGGAACGACGTGACCCTCGACTTCACGCGCGATTCGCGCAGGAACGACGGCAGCCCCGGCGCCATGGCCGAGGGGGACCGCATGGACGACTTGAAGGTCTTCCTCGGCCTCAGGGGCGACGGGAAGCGCTACGAGCTCCTCATCGACGACGTCCTCTTCTTCGTCGAGGACCCGAGCCTTCCGCCGGACCCCGAGCCCTTCCCGCGGCGCGTCATCGGCCTCTGGGGCTTCGACACGGGCGAGAGGGAGAAGTACTGGCCGGGCGACCTCGAGATCGCCGAGAAGCCTCCCGAGGGGGCCTCCTGGCGCGCCGCGCGCGCCGGGAGGCGGAAGGACGGAGCCGGGACGTGGCTCCGCCTCGCCATCGCGCCGCCGCGCCCCGTGGGCGAGCGAACGCGGCTCCGCTTCCGCTACCACCTCGCTGGCGCGAAGGCGCTGACGGTGCAGATCTTCGACCTCACGGTCATGGACAACCGCCACGTGCGCTTGACGGGCCTCGAGGAGGGCGCCTGGCGCGACGCGAAGGTGGAC
>JACQVW010000799.1 GCA_016209535.1 Planctomycetota bacterium
CACGGCCGCGATGCTGCGTCGCAGCTCCTCAGCGTACGCTCCGCTGTACGCGATCGTCGCTGCTCCTTGCCTCGCGGCCGTTCGCTCGGCCTCGGGCCGACGCGGGGATTCTTGCTCAGGCTCTCAGGGGCCGTCGGCAGTCTGGATCCGGATCGAACGGATCAGGATCGGGCGCCCCCGGTTCCACCAGAACCCGGAGCCCGCGAGGCCTGCCTCGTGGTAGAAAGTGAGGGGGCTTCATCGTCCGCTGGCCGGTCGGCGGCAGGGCCGGCTCCTGCGGAGTCCGGCCTCTAAGTCCCGGCGCGGCGCGGGGTAGAGGCGGCGAGGGGCCCCGTGGCCGTGGGCCCGGCAGCGGCTGCGGATTTCCTGTCCCGGCCGGGACCTCATGTCCAGTTCATCTCCCGTGCTCCACCCCTGTCGTGACAACCCGTATACGGAGCTCGGCACCCGCGCGGCTGCGGCCCCGGCGCCGCTGGTTCCAACAAGGAGGACGACGATGCCGACCTCAACGATTCCAACCACGTACGCGAGCCGCAGGCGGCAGCCTCGTCTCGGCGCCTTCACCAACATCGAGCTCCTGGTGGTCATCGCGATCATCGCCATCCTGATCGGCCTGCTCCTGCCGGCGGTGCAGAAGGAGCGCGAGGCGCGGAACCGCTCTCGGGCCGAGGTCGGCTGCAGGGAGATCGCCGGGGCCCTGCTCGATTTCCTGGATGCCCGCGGCAGGCTCCCGGAGGACATCGGCGAGCTCTCCATCTTCGTCGACGGTTCCCTCAACGAGATGGACGGGCACCACTTCGACTTCGAGCAGGTCGCTCCGGAGAGGGTGCGCATCATGGGCACCCCGGCGGCGCCCGGCATCACCGGCAGCGAGGACGTGTCGGTCCTGCTCGCGCTCAACTCGCGCCTCATCGGCGAGCCGACCTTCACGCCGACTCGCGGAGCCGACGCGACCCGCGAGGCGATGTTCGCCGAAGTCCACGAGCGCAGCATCCGGGCGATGCAGCAGGTCCTGGCCGCCGATCAGAGCGGGCAGACCGCGGCGGGAATGACGCAGTATCTCTGCAACTCGCAGAACATCGTCAAGGCCTTCGAAGACTTGGACCAGGACGGCGACGGCCTGGTCACTCCCACCGAGATCCTGTCCCCCAAGCTGCGGGAGATCGACCGCCTCGTGCCGTTTCTCGACGAGGTTCTGCCCTTGATGCGGTTCGGCGCCGCGGGCGAAGGCCTGGGCGCAATGCCCGGCGTTCCCCTCGGCGACACATCCCAGCCCTGTTCCCTGACCCTCGACCCCGTCTTCCACCGCGGCGACTCGAACGGCGACGCCGTGGCCGACATCTCGGACGCGGTGATGATCTTCGGCTACCTCTTCTTGGGCGGCACGAGCCCGACCTGCCTGGAAGCCGCCAACTCGAACAACGACGGCAAGCTGGATATCTCCGACGGCGTCTACCTCCTGGCGTATCTCTTTGGCGGGGGACCGCCGCCGCCGTCCCCCGGCCCACCGCCGAACGCCTGCGGAGAGGACCCGCCCGGGCTTCAGGCCGGCCTCGGGTGCCGGTCCTATGAGCGCTGTTGAGCGTCGCTCGCAACGCTGCTCGGCTGCCGGCATCGCGACCCCGTAGCCATTGCACCTGCTACTCATGCCCCGAGGGAGGCAAAGGCTGCGCAGGAACCGGCGGCAGCAGGAAGGACAGCATGGGCCCCAGCGCCTCGGCGAAGTGCCATGGCACGTGGTCGTGCCCCGCCCGGTGCACGTGGCGCAGGGTCCGCTCGAGCTCGTAGCCCTTCGCGATGAGGAGATCGCGGAGCTCGAGGTTTTCGGCGAGGATGACGTCGCCCGAGTCGATGTAGATCTTGAGCGGCCTCGCCGCCTCGGTCGCGATGCGGCGTGGCAGCGTGCGGAGCCAGAACGCGCCCGAGATGGAGCCGGCGGCGCCGAAGCGGTCCGGGCGCTCCCAGGCGAGGTAGAGCGCCGTGAGCCCGCCGAAGCTGAAGCCGGCCGCGGCGGTGCTCTCGGGGCCTGGGAGCGTCGGATAGGAGGCGTCGATCCTGGGCTTCAGCTCCTCGACCACGAAGCGGGCGTGATGGTCGGCTCGCCCTTCGACGCCGTACGCCTCGTCGCCCGGCGGGAGGTAGTCGCGGATCCGCGTCTCGATGCTCAAGGCATCGACGGCGACCGTGATGAACGGCTCGACCGCGCCGCCCCGGATCCAGCCCGCGATGCGCTGGCCTCCTGCGTCGAGCGCGGGCCACCGGCCGCCGAGGAGCTCCGCGAGCACGTTCGTGTCGTCATCGAAGGCCGCCTGACCGTCCTGCAGGTAGAGGACGGGATACCGGCGGCGCCCCGAGCCGTCGTAACCGGGCGGGAGCAGCACCCGGTAGGGGCGGCGCTCGCCGAGGTGGCGGGAGTCGATCGCGTGGAGGCGCGGGCGGGGTGTGATGCGATCCTCGGTTCTCATCGGCAGCCACTGACTGACAGTGCAGGAGCTGTCTTCTCGCCGAGGGCGAGCCGCGCTCCAGGAGCCTGCGTCAGCGCACCGCGTCTCCTGTGGTCCTCGGGAAGGGGAGGTAGAGGATCTGACCTTCCCATTCGTCTTCACGGCTGCATTCCGCGAGGAGTTGGATGTCTTCTATCGAAGGCCCTATGGGTGCCGTCTGCGGCACCATGAACAAGCCCGGCATCCTCTTACCAGCTTGAACGCGCTCGATGGCATACCCTGGCAGGGTCTGAATGTCGTGGGAGAGCACGATGCGGCGCATTCCAGCCGCCCAATCCAGGAGATCGGGGTCTTCCGTGGTGGCGAGTCCTGCGTCACGTGCAAGGACGATCTCAAGAAGCGGAATCCTCCGGACAAGCCCACGCACGATGTTCTCGTTGAAGTTCTGATCAGCGAGAAACCTGAGCACTATCCTGAGCCTCGGTCCTGCCTGCGGGCCAGCAATCGCTCGCGTACGCCATTCGTGGGGAAACGAGCCTCGATCCCTTGGCGGAGCTTCTCGCCCTTCTCTCGGGTGAGCGCCAGACAGGCATCCACCTCCGCCTTGTGGCGGAGGTAATAGGTGATGACCGCGTACGCGTCGTCAAGTCTCAAGGAGCCGAAACTCTGGACGATCTGCTCGGGCGTCTGTCCTTCTTGGAACGCCGTGATGACCGTGAGCAGGGTTACACGGGTTCCGGCGATGCGCATGGTGCCATCGGCGTCTGTGGAAAGGGGGATCCTCTCCGTGGTCTGGGTGAGGACGTCTGGCATGGTCGTTCGAGCGTTCCAAGTGTAACACAAGGTCAGTTCTGGCGACACCCACCCAGGCCTCCGAGCCACCCCGCGCTGCGGGGTGTACCGTCCCCTGCCGGTCGGGCCGAATCGTCGCGTTCAGGCGTGGGCACGCGCCCCGTCGCCGTCTAGAACCCCGAGGGTCGCACGTTGGTCATATCGACTCCCATGGTGCGCAGCTGCGCCATGGCCAACTCCAGGTGGAACACCGTCGGCCGATAGTGGCCCGAGAGGTTCGTCATCCTCAGGAGTTGGCCTCGGTGGTTGAAGATCATCGTGCCGGCGTTCCGTACTGGCCTCCCACTGCTGAGGAAGCTGTGCTTCCTGCCTATGTGCAGGTTGCCCTGAAGGTCGATGATGTAGTCCCATTCACCGGTGAACCTTCCCAACCTCCCGCGGCCCACGACGCGGCGGATCTCGCCATTCGCGATGCGGTAGCGCGACTGCTTGCCATGGTCGTCTGCTTCCATGCGCAGCCCTAGCTGATGGGGGTCCTGTCGGCTGGAGCCGGAGGGGCGATGCCTGGCAATGAAAGGCCTTGACAAGCCCAACCCCAACGCGCCGCCGGCGGCCCCGAAGGCCGCGCCCCGCAGCGCTCCCAGGCCCATCCCGGCCAGGACGTCGCCCGCGCTTCCGCTCCCGAGCTGGCGCGGGTCCGTGAGCGCCTCGAGGGCGCCGCTCGCGGCTCCGCCCGCAGATCCTCCGGCCAGCGCCGACGCCGCCTGCCTCCCCAGGCCCGAGCCCCAGAGGCCTCCTCCGACGGCGCCTCCGATGTAGCCGCCGACGAAACCGATGGCCGCGCCGATCCCCGCGCCCCGGATCGCCCCCGTGAAGCCGCCCTCCTTGGCTCCGTAGTAGCCTCCCGACGCGGCTCCGGCCGCGGCTCCGCTGATGCCTCCAGCAAGGGCCACCCCGCCCAGACCCGTGCCCGTGACGGCCAGGCTCGCGCCGAAGGTCACACCTCCGATGAAGCCCGTCGCCGCGCCGACCGCGGCGCCTTCCCAGCCGCCCGCGATGAAGCCGATGACGCCGCCGACCACGGCGCCGATGGCGCCCAGGATCAAGTTGGCCGCATAGCCGTCGTCCCTGAAGGCCATGGGGTTGCCGGCGCCGTACGCGTAGGAGTTGCCGTAGGCCAGCGCGTCGTTCCAGGGTCCGGTGGGATCCGGCGACAGGAACCTGCCCGTCCCGGGGTCGTAGTACCTCGCGCCCGCGTACATCCAGCCCGTCTCGTCGTCGCGGACGTGGCCGTGCCAGCCGACCCGGGGCGCGCAGTCTCGGTGGGCGAGGGGCGGCTCGCCGAGCTCCAGGCTCGGCTTCCAGGCCTCCCCGAGCCCCATGGCGTCGGCCTGCCAGCCCGTCGACTCGATCTGGCCGTCTTCCCGGAGCAAGTAGCCCGCCTCGCCGTGGAGGCCCTTGAGCGCGTAGTGCCAGCCCTGGCATCCCCCGCCGCTTGCCTCGAGGCCCAGGAGCTCCTTCGTGTCCTCGTCCTCGTAGGCGTAGCGCCGCACCGCTCCCGTGCTCTCCGCCTCCTCGATGACCGCTGGGCCCGCGTACGAGTAGAGCGTGACCACGTCGCCGGCGGTCTTCCGCGAGCGGCGGTCCAGCGGGTCGTAGGCGTACGCTGCGACCAGCCGCTCCTGGGCCAGGCTCGCCTGGTAATGGACCGCCCGATCCTGGAGGTTCCTGAAGACCCAGAGCTGGCGGTTGTACTCGGCGAGGTCGTCGCTGGCGGCGGGGAACGCCGCCTCGAGGAGGTTGGCCTTTTCGGCTTCGCTGATGGGCCCCGCGATCTCCGCGAGCTGGTCCACGGTCACGCGCGCCCGCACCCGGAGCCCGGTCCCGGTCGACGTCATCTCCAGGGCCGTGCCGCGGAGATGGAAGAGCTGGCCCGGCTGGTTCCTGGCGAGCGCGATGCACACCTCCCGGCCGAGGTACGCGGCGAGCCCTTGACCTCCCCGCTGGTCCTCCACGTGCCAGTAGACCGTGATGTTGGGGTCGTCCTCGGCCTTCGTCATCGAGTTGAGCTCGAGGAACAAGACCACCCCGGGACCCCGCTCCCCGAACCGCCCCCGCTCCCACACCTCGCGAAGCCGGCCCGCGGCGTCGTGGACCACGCGGCGCCCCCACGGGCCGCACCCGGGGGCGTTGCCGGCGAGCTCTCGGAGCTCGCCGAGCGAGCCGTAGTAGGACCTCGCATCGGCTATCTTCGCCTGAAGCCCCGAGATCTGCCGCCACCACTCGGTCGTCGTGTATCGGTTCATGGAGTCCACGGCTCGGGTCGTCCGGCTGCTCGAGCTCGAGCCATTGCCTTGGGGGTCCTGGACGGCCACGGCCTGGTCGAGGAGCGTGGCGTTGCCCGCGCCGTCGTGGGTCGTCCAGGCGCTGACCGTGGTGTTCCCGACCTGGGTCAGGCTGTACCGGATTCGCCGGGCGCTGTCGTAAGCGTAGGTCTCCGTGCGAATCTGCGGCTGGTTGCCGAAGGCGCGCACGACCTCGCGGCGCTCGGGCAGCATGGAGGACGCAGGCCCAAGGGGGTAATGGTAGCGTTCTCCGTACTTCTCGGCGGCCCCCTGGAGGTATGCGACCTTCCTCGGGCGGCCGCTCGAGTCGACGAGGAGCCTCCGCGTGAACCCCGTGCTCGCCAGCGCGACCTGCGTGGAGTGCGTCCCGTCCAGGACGCCGTGGGACCACGACGCCCGGGCGACGCCGCTCACCGCCATGCTGCTCAGGCGGGCCAGGGCGTCGTACTGCCGCTCGACCGAGTAGTCCTCCGCGCTCACGCCGACGCGGCGGCCGAGGCCATCGTACGCCATCGTCACGGGGCCCTCGCGCACGAGGCGGCCCAGGGAGTCATGCTCGAGCTCGACTTCGTTCACGCCCTCGGTGATGCTCGTCGCCCGCCCGAGCGCGTCGAGGCTCAAGGTCTTGGTCACCGGCGCATGTCCTGGCCGGGTGACCTGGATCCCCGTCACGCGGCCGATCGAGTCCAGCGTCAAGTTCACCGTCTGCGTCCCCCCGGCGACGGAGTCGCTGCCCTGCTGGAACCGCACGATCTGCCGCGGCACGCGCAGGGTCGTGTGGTGCTCGACGGTGGAGTAGGACCCGTCGCCGTAGCTCACGCGGCGCACGAGGCGCTGGCCGGGAAGGTAGTGATACCGTTCGCTCTGTCTGGTCGTGAGCGTGGCCAGGTCCTCTACGCGCTGCTCTGTGACACGGTCCGCAGCGTCGTACACGCTCACCACGCGGGTCGCGTCCTGGCCGCCGGGGTTCACGACCCGCCGCTCGACGAGCCGGCCGCGCAAGTCGAAGCGCTGCTCGCGGTGGCCGGGGACACCGTCCTCGATCTCCCGGACCACCGTCCCAAGCGGCGCGTGCTCCCAGCGCAGGACCTGTGAGCCCTGCTCGAGGCGCACGCGGCGGCCGTGCGCGTCGAGCTCCTCGGCAGTGTCCTGGGCGAAGCCGTCGAGGGTCTGGGTCCGCTCGATGCGCAGCACGGCCCCAGGCGCCGAACCCGCGAGGTAGCGCGACTCGCGGTGGAGCAGCGCCGGACCGGAGCCTCGTTCGAGGAGCGTCTCGCGGCCGGCCGCGTCGTACGCGTGGGTAGTGCTCACGCCCGTGTCGTCGACTTCCTCGACGATGCGACCGCTCGCGTCGAGGCGGCGCGTCGCGACGACCGGCCTTCCGGCGTACCGTGTGGCGTAGACGAAGTCGTCGCCTGGGGCTGCCTCGGCCAGGAACGTCCCGGCGGCCGGGTGGCCCGAAGGCTCGGTCCAGGGGAAGAGGTCGGCGGCGCGGGCCACCTCGCCGCCCTCCTGGTCCAGGTAGCTCCGGGTCTGGACGAGCAGGGCGCTCCCGTGGAAGACCGCCTCCCAGCGCAGGTTGTCCTCGGCGTCGTAGCCGCGGCGCACCTCAGCGCCGGCAGGCAGCGTGCGGCGGACCTCGCGGCGGAAGGCGTCGTACTCGATGGTCGTCGTGAGGCCGTTCGTCCGGACGGAGAGGGGTAGGCCGGCGCCGTTGCGCGACAGCACCTGCGTGACGTCCCCCGCGTGGGTCTCGGCGAGCACGAAACCCTCCGCGTCCAGGGTCCAGGAGTCCTCGACCCCGCCCTGGGATCGCCCGAGCAAGCGGCCGAGCGGCCCGCGAGTGTACTCGACGACCACGCCCTCGGGGTGCTCCTCCCGGAGCACCTGGCCGAGGCGGTCACGGATGAACCGCGACGTCCGCGCCATGGACCCCTCGGACTCCACCTCCTGGACCACGTCGCCCATGCCGTCGTAGGTCGTCTGGACCGCCATCCCGGCGCGCTCGCGCCGCGTCGTCCAGCCCCAGTCGCTCATGGTGTAGGTCGTCGTCACGCCGTTCTCGTCGGTCTCCTGGGTCCGGTGGCCGCGGGCGTCGTTGACGAAAGACTCGGTCGCGGCGCTGGAGCCCGGCTGCTCGTAGGTTGTGCTCGCGAGGTACCCGAGGGCGTCGTAGCCGTAGGTCGTCGTGTGGCTCGACGCTCCACCGGAAATCTCCGTCCGGTGGAGTCTCCCTCCCGGGAGGTACGTGTGGGTGGCCGTGCGCGCCGGGCGGCTCTCGAGGAGCCCTGCCGGCAGGATCTCCTCCTTGAGCAGGCGGTTCGGGTAGTACGTGTAGCCGCGGCGGTAGAGAGCCGGGCTCCCCGAAGCGTAGCCGCGGGCCGTGGTGACGCCCAAGAGGAGGTCGTCCTCGGAGAGCTCGTAAACGGTCACGTGCGCCACCGAGCCTGCGGAGCGCTGGTCGCGGAGCAGGTTGCCCCGGGAACGGCCCTTCTTGCCCGCCTCTCGGCCGTAGAGGTACGACCAGACCAGCCCATCGGGCTCGACGCGCCGCGTGAGCTCTCCGTCGAGGTTGTGCGCGAAGGTGTAGGGCCCCACCACGGCCGCGGCGTGCTCCGGCTCGAGCTTGAGCGGCGTCGCGCGCACCGCGAGCGGCTCCGCCGCGTCGTCGTCGGCCTTCACGAGGGCATGGAGCGACGGGTAGACGGGCGGGCCCCGGAACTTCCAGAGGCGCACGGCCCCCGCCGGCTCCCGCACGCGGGTCTGGTCCGCCGCGGGGTACTCGAGGACGAAGGAGCCCGCGGTCGGCTCGCCGGGCCGACCGAGGGTGAGGCGCGTGACGCGGTCGTAGGACGGTTGATCGGGGTCGGTACCATATTCGAGTGTCACGGCGGCGTGGGAGGCTTCGAAGGACGGCGTCACGCCGTTCGTCCGCGCGTCCACGATGCCCACGAGGTTGTGCGCGAGCGCGTCGTCATTCGCCGCGCCGGCGCCGGACGTCGCGTAGAGGTACGACCAGATCCTGACGCTGGGAGCACCGGACACGGCGGCGGCCGCGAAGACCTGGACCGCCTTCAGGTCGCCCGTCGCCTCGTCGTGCTCGTAGCGGACCGTGCGGCCTGTCGGGTCAGTGACCTGGACCAGCCGCCCATCGAGGTCGTGGCGGTAGCGTACCTTTCGCTCGGGGATGCCCGGCGACTGGAAGACCACCTCGGTCAAGCGCAGGAGCTCGCTCGGGTTGAGCTCGGCGCTTGTGTCGTAGCGGAGCTCGATGGCGTTGCCCGCCGTGTCCTCGACGCGCGCGAGGGGAGCGTAGACGAGGAACGCCTTGCCCTGGTTGGTCCGCGTGAGGTTCGGCGCGGCGAGCGGGTCCCACTCGACCCGGAGCTTCGAGCCCGCGGTGGCCCGGAAGATCCACCGCTCGCGCTCGACCGTCTCGAGGGTGAACGTCGCCGGCTCGGCCGCGCTCGCCGTGAGCTCGGCGTAGACTCCGGCCGGAGCGCGCCAGGAGTCCCGGCCGTCGGCGTCCTTGCCGGCGTACTTGAAGTAGTGGCGGCGGCCGCGACCGTCGTACCAGACGGCGTCGCCGCGCGCTTTCCCCGCCGCGGGCTGGTGCTCGCCCAGGGCCTGGTTGAGCGTGTGGTCCCAGCTCCAGCCGAGCGGCCCGTGGTAGAGGACCTGCGAGCGGTAGGTCCGCGTCATCTCCCAGGAGAAGCCGGGCATGTCGAGCTCGAGGTCGGTCTGCGTCCACACGAGCTCGCCGCTGGAGAGCTGGACGCCGTGGAGCTCCGGCGTCGTGCCAGAGTAGGCCTCGGGCAGGCTCGGGAGCAGCTCGGGCTCGCCGGCGACGCGGAGCCCCGTGCGCGCCACGCCCATCCGCTTCGACGCCGGGACCAGGATCGGCTGCGGCGGCTGGCCGGACTGTGGCACGTCGCCCGTCTGGAGCGCCTGCCGCAGCGCTTCGAGCCTCGCGAGCTGCTCGTCTCGCGGGAGCGACGAGGGGAAGGAGATCGTCAGGAGGCCCTTCTCGCGATGGAGACCTGCAGGCCTTGCGCCATGGGCCTGCAGGATCTGGCTCAGCTCCACGTCGGTCAGCTCCTCGGGGTCGAAGAACAGGGTGTAGGTGTTGGGGAACGAGGGGTTGCCGGCGATGAAGTCCGCCTCGGAGGCGTAGGCGTTCACGTACTGCGCAGGGTCCTCGTAGTAGAGGAAGAGGGCGCGGCGGTGGACGACGACGTCGCCGCTCACCACGAAGCCCTCGGGCAGCCCCGGCAGGTCGCGGAGCCTCATGGGCACCGTGATCTGCGACGCGAGCAGGTTTTGCCCCAGCGAGAAGTGCCCATCGAGGCCCAGCCGCTCGGGATGCCATGTCCACGAGCCCGGCGGGTCCACCACGGGCGCATCGGCGCCCGGGTACTCGACGTCCTGGAAGGGCTGGCCCGGTGGGCGGGCCTTGAGGCCGGTGGGCGAGCCGACGAGGATCGGCGCTTGGATGTCGAGCGGCGCGTTGATCTCGTAGGGCGCGGGCCGCAGGGTCACCTGGAAGGCGGCCGACTGCGTGCCCGCCGGCGTGGGCAGGTACGGCGGGCTCGGGAACTCGAGCCGCACGGCCTCGGGCGGCCCGCGCAGGATGGCGCCGTCGAGGGGCAGGTCCCCGTCGGGGCTCGGGACCTTAACCTCGGGCGGCTCGAGGAGGACGGCGTTGAGGCGGCTCGTGAGGTTCTGGACTGTGAGGCCGCTCCCCGCGTCGGGCTCGACGAAGAGGGCAGGAGGCGTTCGGATCACGTAGCGGCCGTCGGGCAGCGGGTCCCCGCTCTCGTCGAGGACGACCCAGCCGCCGTGGAAGAGGATCGGCACGGTCTCGCTCTCCTGCTCGTCCTCGGGCAGGGGATCGGGGCCGAGGGCGACGAGCTTCACCGTCACCTCGCGGGTGCCCGGCGCCGAGGACTCGACGACCACCTCGGCCCTGCCGAGGTCGTCCGTCGTGAGCTGGAGCTCGGTGCCCTCGAGCTCGCCGGCCTTGAGGGTCGTCCCGGGCTCGTCCGTGCTCGCCTCGAGCTGCGCGCCGGCCGCGGGGTAGCCGAGGTCGTCCCGCGCCTCGAGGTAGATCCGGCCCGGCCAGTGGCCGTAGACCGAGGCTGGCTGGCGAGTAGTCACCCTCAGGCGACCGCCTGCGCCCGGCATGGAGAGCCAGGGATCGGGCGGCGCGTGGACGAAGATGAGGGGCGGCGTGAGGAACGTCCGCTCGCCGACCCTGTGCCTCAAGGGCACCGCCGCGCACGGGGCGCCCTCCCCCGCCGGGTCCTCGCCTCCGGTCGGGCAGTCGGAGCCGCCGGAGGGCACGATCTTCACCTCCAGGGTCTCGTCCCAGGCGTCGGGCTGGCCCGCAACGACGAGGACCGCGGGCGCGGGGCCGCTTGCCGGAGACGCGAGGGAAATCGGCAGCTCGGGGAAAGCCTCGCCGTAGGGGAGCTGGCCGAAGTTGAGCGGGTTGTAGCTCATGAAGGCATCGCTCAAGAGGAGCCAGTCGTGGGGGTCGCGCTTCCAGAAGGCCCCGGGGGCGAAGGTGATCTCCATGCGCCCCAGGACGTCGTAGTCCCAGAACCCGGCGGGAGGCTCGTCCGGGTCGTATTCCACGCCGTCGAAGGACTTGACCGAGAGCTCGAAGTTGGGCAGCAAGGCCGCCACGGCCATGGTCTTGGGAGTGCTCACGCTCCAGGTGAGCGTGGCGTCGCCCTTGATGGTGAGCGTGCCCGGCAGGCTCGCGCCGATGAGGATCTTCCCGCCCGACACGCTCGCGATGGAGCCGAGGGTGACGGACGGCGTCGCAGGGGTCCACTGCACGGTCACCGTGGAGTCGCTCGGGGTGCGCTCGACCGAATAGGTGGTGCTCCCCGAGAAGGCCTTGGCAACATAGGTGATCGTGTCGGGCGTGGGGTTGGAAGGGTTGCTCGAGTAGACCGCCGTTCCCGAGAGCGAGACCGACGCCGTCCCCGAGCCCGTGACGCTCGTCTCGAGCTTCGCCTGACCCGGCGCCGAGTCCGAGATCCCCGGCCAGTTGAGCTGAAGCGTCCTCCAGGGGGAGCCGAAGAAGTACGTCACGACCGCCGGGTCCCCCGTGAAGGGGTTTCCGCCCGAGGCGCCGCCCGAGGTGTCGAGGGTGCGCGCGAAGCTCGTGGACCCCGAGGGCAGCGCCTCGAGCTCGTCCTTCGCGTGCAGGGTGACCGGTCCAGCGAAGCTGAAGATGCCGGTGTCGAGCGTCTCGACCGGCCCGGGTAGCTCCCAGCTCGGGACGGGCACAGCTACCGTGGCCGCGAGGAGGCTCTCGCCGTCCTCGATGTCGTGGCGGATCTCGATCGCGACCTCGCCGGGGAACGAGGGGAGCTGCCCCGCGGGGCCTGGCGTGGGCACGGTGACCTGCACCTGGCCCGAGGCGTCCGACCGCACGCGGTACGCGACGCCGAAGACCGTCACCACGAGGGGCACGTCGAAGAGCGGGTTCCCGTAGGGGTCCTTGACGGTGAAGGTGATCGTGATGGCGTGCGTGAAGGCCGAGGGGACCGAGACCAGCACGTCGTCGACGGCCACCTTGGGCCGGGCGGTGTCGGGCAGCACCTCGACTGGGGTCGCACCCTGGACGTAAAGCTCCTTGAACATCACCCACTTCTTGTGCCACGCGATGACCACCTCGGCGGGGACGGACTCGCCCGAGAACACGCCCTGCGCCACCGCCAGGAGCCCCGGGAAGACCTCCTCGACGCTGACCGTGGAGGCGACAACCCGGAGCGGCAGCGAGGTCTTGTGAGCCCACGCGCCGGGGACGTGGAGCACGCCCTCGTCCTCGGAAGCGCTCGCGACCGGGACCTCGGGCGGCTGCGGCAGGCGCTCGAGGTCCCGGTAGAGGAAGACCGTGCCCTCGAATGGCTCGAGGAAGCCTTCCTCGTCCAGCGTGTGGATCGTCAAGTTGAGCGGGCGCCCGGCGACGACGAAGGGCGTTTCGGAAAGGACGTTGAGGAGGACCTTGGCGGGCAGCGGAAACGACTGCTCCAGGGCCTCGAGGCCCTCGGACTCGACCGCGAAGTCCAGCCCCGACCCGCTGCCCGGCACGGGCAAGGAGAGGAACACCGAGCCTTCTCCCGAGAAGGAGAAGCCGGGCCCGGGGTCCTCGCCGCCCGAGCCCTCGCCACCGCCGCCGCCTCCTCCGGTGCCCGCCCCGCGGACTCGGACCTGGCCGGCGATGGGTTGGGTCTCGACGACGTTCCCGTGCGCGTCGAGGGCCCGGACGCGGAAGACCGCCGTGTCGCCTTGCCGCACGCCACCCGCCAGGAGCTTCACCTCGAGCTCCTTCGCGGGCGCGGGCTTCACCTCTACGGCGGCCTCGGCCCTGCCGGCGAAGGTCCCGTCGAAGGCGAGAAGCTCGACCCGGTGGCTCCCCGCGGTGGTGAGGGCCGGCAGGGCGAGCGCTCCCGCAGCGACCTCGAAGGTCTGGGGGAGGCCGAAGGCGGGGTCGGTGGCCGCGGCGGAGACGGTGCCCTCGAAGGGCGTGACCTCGCCGCTTGCGGACTTGCGCTTCACGGTGAGGGTGATCCCGCTGCCAGCCGCCACGGCCGCCGCGGCGGGCTCGACGAGGAGCTCCTCGCCCGTGGACGTGACGGTGGCGATGAAGAAGTATGACTCCGTCGTGAGGCCGCCCTCGGCCACGGCCTTGAGCAGGAGCGTCTGGAACGTCAGCTCGCCCGGCAGCGTGTGGACGAAGGTGAAGGGCGGCTCGCTCTTCGACGCCGCGAGGACGCCGTCGACGTGGAGCTCGACCGCGCTCGCGCCCTCCGCCTCCGACTCGATGGCGATCGTCTGGCCTGCCTGGAGCGTGACGTAGCCGTGCACGGGCCTCAGCCTCCTGAGGGTCGGCGGCTCGGGGCCGCCCTCGGGTGGGTCGAAGAGCACCACCGCCTCGCGGGCCTTCGTGTGGCCCGCGCGGTCCTCGGCGAGGGCCAGCACGGTGTTGAGCCCCTGGAGCCACTCGACGGCGAAGAAGCGCGCGCCGCCCTGGACGAACCGCGGCGAGACGAGCTGCCCGTTGACGGCGACCGACACGCTCTCGGGCCGCACGCCGCTCGCGGCGTCCGAGACGGCGACACGCAGGGACTTGTGCGCGTCGCGGAGCACGTCGCCCTGGGCGGGAGCAATCTCGATCTCCGGCGGCCGCGAGTCGACGGTGAACGTACGCCTCAGGACCGCGCCGTCCACCTCGACCTCGACCGTGACGAGGCCGTCGGGCCAGTCGAGGCCGATCTCGAGCTCGCCGCCCACGACCTCGAGCTCGCCCGTGTAGTCCATGAGGACCCCGTCCTGCCCGAAGGCGACGCGTACCCGCGGCTTCCCGCGCCCCTCGAGGCCGCTCACGACGAGGGGAGTGCCCGATGAGCCGACCACCTGGCCGTCGGAGACGGAGAGCTCGAGGGGCAGCGGCTCCGGGATCACCGCGACCGTCACCGCCACGTCTCGCGGCGAGCCCGCCGCTCCCGGAGCGGAGAACGCGATGCCTCCCGCGTGCGTGCCGAGCGCGAGCCCCGCCGCGTCGACCGAGACCTGCACCTCCTGCTGCGCCCCGGGCCCGAGCGACCCGCCCGGCGGCGAGACCGCGAGGGCCAGCCCCGCGCCCGGCGACGCGGTCCATGCGAGGGCGCCGCCGCCGCGGTTCGTCACGGTGAGCGCCCGCGCCGCGGGGCCGGGGCCTCCGAGGACCGCGGCGAAGCGCAAGCTCGCCGCCGAGAGGCCGAGCTCGGGGGGGAGCTCGGCCACGGTGAGGCGGAAGGAGACGGGCGCGAGCCCGGCGAGCGTCGCCGCGACCGCCTGCTCTCCGAGCGCGATGCCGGTCCGGAAGGCCGGAGACGCGGCGGTGCCGGTCTCGTCCGTGGCGACCTCCCTGGCCGCGTCCTCCGGGCCGTCGCTCGCGATGAAGTCCCCGGCCCCGGGCGGCGCCTCGAAGCGCACCGCCGCGCCCTCGACCGCGTTGCCGAAGGCGTCCAGGGCGCGGCAGCGGAAGGGCCTGGGGAGGACCTTCCTCTGCCCCGCAGCTTGGCCGTCGCCCCCGGTCTTCTCGAGCGCCGCCGCCGGCCCCGCCGCGACGAGGACCGCCGCCTCGCCCTCCACGGACGGATCGTCGGTGAGGCGGGCGGCCACCGTCTGGTGCCCCGACGCGGCGAACCGTACGCCGCCGAGCACGCCCGCGCCGCCGTCAAGGACGAGCTCCAGCTCCGAGGGGAAGGCCGCGGCGCCGCCCGGAGCCGCGGTGCCGCTCGGGAGCAGCGCGACATCGCCGGCGTAGGCCGCGACCGGGGCCCCGTCGCGATCGACCGCCTCGACGCTCACGCCGATCGCCTCGCCGGCTCGCGCCGTCGCGGGCGCGGCCGCCACCTGGAGAGCCGCCGCGATCGGCGCGCCCGCCACGACCGCGCCGCCGGACTCGGCGAGCTCGGCCGTCGCGCGGCGCGCCGCCGGGTCGGCGGCCGGGTCCCGCAGCGCGCGCCAGCGCCC
>JACQVW010000800.1 GCA_016209535.1 Planctomycetota bacterium
AAATCAGGCTCCATTCGGGTAACAGGAAAGAGCTCAGCAGGGGCAGTTTGGTAGGGGCAGTATCGTGGGAATGAACGCGTGGTTCATAGCCGGGTGTAACCCGGCGTTGAACCACGCCCTTTTTTCGGCACGGTCCCAGAACAGGTGACACCCGGCCCGGAACCACCCCAAGTTATGCCTTGATCTGGCCTTGCTGTTCCATAGAATCACACGTTTCGTTCCCACGGAACAGCGAGTCCGACCGGAGCTCATGCACATGTCCCGCCAATGCGAGATCTGCAAGAAGAGGGTGGAGACGGGGTACCAGTACACCTACCGCGGCCTCGCGAAGTACAAGGGGGGCGTCGGCCGGAAGGTCACCGGGAAGACGAAGCGCAAGTTCCGCCCGAACTTGCAGCGGGTCCGGGCCGTGGTGGACGGGGCGATCCGGAGGCTGCGCGTCTGCACCCGCTGCATGAAGAGCGGCCTCGTCAGGAAGCCTCAGAAGCGCAGCGCCTTCGACGCCTTCGCGGCGGCGAAGGCCGCACCCGTGCCGCCGGCGGCCGCCACGGAGGCCTGAGACGCCGGGCCCGGTGCTCGAGGCTGGCTCCCGCCGGGGCGGTGAACGTCAGCACCAAGGCATGGCGATGGAAGTCACCGACGATCTCGTGCGCCACGTTGCCCGCCTGTCGCGCCTGGACATCTCGCGGGAGGAGGCGGTGGGCCTGAAGAGGCACTTCGAGAAGATCCTCGCTTACATCGCTGCCTTCCAGGCCCTGGACACGAGGGACGTCGACCCCGGCCTCTTCTCCGTGGAGAGCCAGAACGTCTTCCGGGCCGACGAGCCCCGGCCGTCGCTCGACCGGGCCGAGGCCCTCCGCAACGCGCCGCAGCAGGGCGACGGGTTCTTCGTCGTGCCGCGCATCGTGGGCGCCGAGGGCGGCGCCGCGGGCGGGCAGGCGAAGGGGGGCGCCGGGACCGAGGCCGGCGGACACGAGGCCGGTCGAGGCGACGATCCGGAGGTCTCCGAGTGAGCCCCGGAGTCCTCGAGACGGCCGCCGCCGTGCGGGGGCGGAAGGTGAAGGCGGCGGAGTCGGTGGCGGAGGCCATCGGCCAGATCCGCAGGGTGGACCCGCAGCTCCACGCCGTCTCCCAGGTCCGCGAGGATGAGGCCCGGCGTGCCGCGGACGACCTGGACCGCCGCATCGCCCGTGGAGAGGACCCGGGCCCCCTCGCCGGCGTCGCCTTCACGGCGAAGGACAACATCTGCACGCGGTGGGGGACCACGACGGCGGGCAGCAAGATCCTCGAGAGCTACAGGGCTCCGTACGACGCCACGGTCGTCGAGAGGCTCGCGCGGGCAGGCGCCATCTGCGTCGCGAAGACGAACATGGACGAGTTCGGCATGGGCTCGTCGACGGAAAACTCGGCGACCGTGGGGCCGACGCGGAACCCCTGGAGGACGACGCACGTTCCGGGCGGGTCGAGCGGCGGGGCCGCCGCCCTCGCCGCGGCGACCCGCGGCATGATCCACCTGGGCTCCGACACGGGCGGATCGATCCGCCAGCCCGCGGCCTGCTGCGGCGTGACGGGGATCAAGCCGAGCTATGGGCGCGTGTCGCGCTACGGGCTCCTGGCCTTCGCGAGCTCGCTCGACCAGATCGGCGTGCTCGAGGCCGATGCGCGGGAGTGCGCGGCGGCGCTCTCCGCCATGGCCGGGAAGGACCCCATGGACTCGACCTCGGCCGACGTGCCCGTCCCTGACTACGTGGCGGGGCTCGAGAAGGGGGCGCGAGGGCTCCGGCTCGGCGTCCCGAAGGAGTACTTCCCCGAGGGCGTGGACCCCGAGGTGGAGGCGCGCGTCCGCGAGGGGATCGACGTCCTGCGGAGGCTCGGCGTCGACGTCCGCGAGGTGTCGCTCCCGCACACGCGGCACGCGAACCCCACGTACGTCCTCATCTCCGCGGCGGAGGCGAGCTCGAACCTGGCCCGCTACGACGGAGTCCACTACGGCTACAGGAGCTCGGAGGCCGGGAGCGTCCTGGAGGTCTACGCCCGGTCGCGCGCCGAGGCGTTCGGCCCGGAGGTGAAGCGCCGGATCATGGTGGGGACGTTCGTCCTGAGCGCCGGCTACTACGACGCCTTCTACAACAAGGCGTGCAAGGTCAGGAAGCTCATCCGCCGCGACTTCGAGGCCGCCTTCCGCGAGGTGGACGCCGTCGTGAGCCCCACGTCGCCCGTGACCGCGTTCCCCATCGGCGACAAGATCGACGATCCCCTCAAGCTCTACGCGGTCGACGTCCTCACGGTCCCCGCGAACCTCGCCACCGTGCCGGGGGTGTCCTTCCCCTGCGGCTTCACGCGGGCGGGGCTCCCCGTGGGGATGCAGCTCTACGGGCGCCCTTTCGAGGACGGGACGATCCTGAGGCTCGCGCACGCGTTCCAGGAGGCCACGGACCACCACCGGAAGGCCCCGCCGGTGAGGGCCTGAGGCGAGGGAGGAGGCGAGATGGCCAAGGCGAAGCTCGACCCCACCGAAGGGACCCCCTTCGAGGCGGTCATCGGCCTCGAGGTCCACGCGCAGCTC
Organism: Planctomycetota bacterium; assembly: GCA_016209535.1. Lineage (GTDB taxonomy): Bacteria > Planctomycetota > UBA8108 > UBA8108 > SXIK01 > JACQVW01. Next base: position 2,567 of record JACQVW010000800.1, read on the forward strand.
AAGACGCGCACGAAGATGTTCTGCGGCTGCGAGAACCGCTACGGGGCGGAGCCCAACACGCTCACGTGCCCCGTCTGCCTCGGCCACCCCGGCTCCCTGCCCGCCATCAACCGCCGGGCCGTCGAATACGCCGTGCGCGTGGGCCTCGCCTGCGGCTGCGAGATCGCGCGGTTCACGAAATTCGACCGGAAGAACTACTACTACCCGGACCTGCCCAAGAACTACCAGATCTCCCAGTACGACATGCCCCTCTGCGGCGGCGGGGCGATCGACGTGTACGTGGGGGAGGCGAAGCGCAGGATCGGCTTGACCCGCATCCACCTCGAGGAGGACGCGGGGAAGAACATCCACGCCGAGGGGAGGCCCGAGAGCTGGGTGGACCTGAACCGGGCCGGCGTGCCGCTCCTCGAGATCGTCTCGAAGCCGGACCTGGGGACGCCCGAGGAGGCCGGGGCCTACCTGCGCATGCTCCGCCAGATCCTGCTCTACCTCGACGTGTCGGACTGCAACATGGAGGAGGGATCGCTCCGCTGCGACGTGAACGTCTCGATCCGGCCCCGCGGGACGAGCGCGCTCGAGACGCGCACCGAGATCAAGAACCTGAACTCGTTCACCTTCGTCGAGAACGCGCTCGCCCACGAGATCCGCCGCCAGATCAAGGTCCGCTCCTCGGGAGGCACGGTCGAGCAGCAGACCCTCCTCTACGACCCCGCGAGGGACGAGACGCGCGTCATGCGGGGGAAGGAGGAGGCCCACGACTACCGCTACTTCCCCGAGCCCGACCTCGCGCCCTTGAGCTTCACCGAGGAGTGGGTGGAGGGCCTGCGGAGGTCCCTCCCGGAGCTCCCCGCGGCGCGCTACGAGCGCCTCCAGAACGCCCTGGGGCTCTCGGCGTACCACGCGGACGTCCTCGTCAGGGACCGGGGCATGGCCGACTTCTTCGAGGAGTGCGTCGCGCTCTACCCGAAGCCCCAGGCGGTCGCAAACTGGGTCGTCAACGCCGTCCGGGAGGAGGCGAACATCCGGCAGGTCTCGGCGAGGGAGACGGGGGTCTCGCCCTCGAGGCTCGTCGACCTCGTGAGGGCGATCGACGAGGGCAAGGTCTCGAACCAGAAGGCGCGGGACGTCTTCAAGGCCTTGCTCGGGAACGAGCGGCCGGTCGCCGACGTGATCCGGGCCCTGGGCCTCGAGCAGATCTCGGACGACGCGTTCCTCAGGGACGCCGTCAGCGCCGTGATCCAGGAGCACCCGGGCCCCGCCGAGGACGTCCGGAAGGGGAAGAAGAACTCGGTCAACTTCCTCGTCGGCCAGGTGATGCGTCGCACGAAGGGCCAGGCGAACCCCGGCATGGTGGCGAAGCTGATCGGGGAGGTGCTGGGGGCGAGCTGACCCCTCACTGCCTCGGGAACGCCTGGATCTTCCCCCCCTCCGTCGCCAGGACGACCCACTCGTCGCTCGCGGCCGCCGCGGTGATCCTGAGCTCCGCCGTCGTGCTCCAGAGCGGCTCGAGGGTGCGGGCGTCGACGAGGAGGAGGCCCTTGCCGCCCGAGTGGACGATGCCCAGCGCGCCGCCCAGGGGCACGGCGTCCTCGCCCGCCACCGGGAGCCTGCGCTCGGTGGCCACGACGGGGCGGTCCGTCGAGAGCTGGACCAGCGCGCCGTCGGAGCCGAGGGCGAAGGCCTTGCCCTCGGCGGGAAGGAAGAAGGCCTTCGCATGCGGCGGGAGCTCGAGGGCGTCGACGACGCTGCCGTCCTCGGCCCTGAGGTACACCACGTCGTTCCTCCGCGTCGCGGCGAGGACCAAGTTCCCCGCGGGGAGCACTCCCGCGATGCCCGCAGGCGCGACCTGCCGCTTCCAGCGGGCGCTCGGGGGATCGGTCTTGAGGCGCAGGAGGCTCCCGCCGCGGGTGGCGACGATGACTCCGTCCTCGACCGGCGCGATGGCCTGCGCCGGCTCGTCGAGCGGCAGGGTCCAGGCGGGAGACAGAGCCGGCAGCCGGTAGGCCTGGAGCTGGCCCGCCGTGGTCCCCACGACGAGGAGCGTCCCGCGCGACGCGACGCAGGGAGCCGAGGTCGCGAGGCTGCCGAGGAAGACCTCCGTCGAGGACGGAGGGGGCCTACCCTCGGCCCCGTCGGCCCGGGCCGGCTCGAGGCGCAGGAGCTTCCCGTCGTTCCAGACGGCGTAGGCGGCTCCCGCGACGACGGCGGGCGGCGCGACGAGGCTCCGGATCGCAGGGGCGCGGAGAGTCCACGCCACGCTTCCGGACTGCTGCGCGAGGGCGGCCACGGTCCCCCGGCCCGTGCCTGCGATGACGAGGCCCGAGACGAAGGCGGGCGCGAGCTCCACGGGGCCATCGAGCTCCGCGGTCCACGAGGGCTCCCTCGGGAGGAGGTGCGGCGCCGAGCTCCCGTCGCCCTCACGGACCTCGACCGCGAGGGTGCGGAAACCCGCTGCCGCGAGCTCCACCTGCGCCGCGCCGCCGGCGGAGAGCGAGATCACGTGCGGCGTCCTGCCGAGGACCTTCCGCTGCCCGGCGAGATCGACCTCGAGCACCTCGGCGCCGTCCGGGACCGACTCGACGACGACGGGCAGGCGCATGTCCGGCACGAGCCGGGACCGCGGGAGCTCGTCGAGGAGCCTGCGGTAGGCCCGGTAGGCCTCCTTCGGCCTCCCCTCCTCCTCGAGCCGCCGCCCCGCTGCGAGGAGCTGCTCCGCGGAGAGGTCGTGGCGCCGCACCTCCTCGAGGAGCGCCTCCGCCGCGGCCCGGCTGGCGCTGCCCGCCGGGAGCGCGAGGAGCCTCTCCGCCTCGGGCCGGAAGAGGCTGAAGGGGAACCCGGCGATGAACGCCACGCACCGCCGGGCCGCCTCGAGGCAGCTCGCCTCCTCGGCGGCCGGGGCGAGGCCGAGAGCGGGCTCGCCGGAGGCCTGCGC
>JACQVW010000784.1 GCA_016209535.1 Planctomycetota bacterium
AACTCGATGATCTGCGCGTCGAGGAGCAGGATCTCGTCGTTCTCCTGGAGGCCGAGCTTCGCGGCGACGGAGTCCGGCTGGATGTCGAAGATCTTGAGCCGGGTGTCGGTTTTCTTCCCATTCACACGGATCGGCCGGCTGGCGAGCTTGTTGATCTCGGGGATCCAGTTGGCTTCCGTCTTCAGGTGGTCGAGGAGCAGGCGGTCGACCTGAAGGTCCTCCTTCGCAAGCGGCTGCCCCAGCGTGACGCGGACGTCCTGCTGCGCGAGCTTCTCGATGATCGCCTGGTCCTCGGCGCTCGCCTTCGCGCGCTCGACCTCGTTGGCCGCGCCCGGAGGGGCGGGAGCCGGCGGCCGTGGCCTGGCGGCGGGGATGGCCTCCGTGGGGGTCGTGGTCGGGATGCCCCAGAAGGCGTACCAGCCGATCGTCAAGAGTATGAGCAAGCCGCAGGCGCCGGCGGCGATCTTCTCGGTGATGTCCAGCATGGGTCTCGTGCCGTGGTGTGTCGTGGGGGTGCTCGCACTGCCCTCCAGCGTACTAGGATCGGCCGCGGGCCGCCAGGGCCTCGCGGGCAGCCGGGCTCGCTATCCCGCCGGCTCCTCGAGGAGCTCGCGGGGGATTCCGATATCCACGACGTGGACCTCGCCCGTCGAGGAGGGCCCCAGACCCCGGCCGAAGCCGAGCTTGGGGGCCGCGAAGGTGATCGTGTGGTGGGCCCTGACGCAGGCCCCGAGGGGCTCGCCGGAGTCCGCGTCGAGGCCCGAGGGGAGGTCCAGGGCCGCTACGGCGGCGCCGCTCGAGCTCACGGCCTCGATCCACTCGAGGAACGGCGCCCGCACGGGCCGCGAGAGGCCGGTGCCGAAGATGGCGTCGACCACGGTCCCCGCCCCGCGCCGCCGGAGGGCGTCGCGCCCGGGGGGAGGGGCCAGGAGCGCACCGAGATCGAGGGAGAGCCCCATGCGCCGGACGACCTCGAGGTTCACCGCCGCGTCCGACCCCGGGGGATAGCCGGCTCCACCCGCGGCCAGGACCTCGACCCGGAAGCCCCGGTTGTGGAGGTGGCGGGCGACGACGAAGCCATCCCCGCCGTTGTTCCCAGGGCCGCAGAGGACGACGAACGGCTCCGGGCACGGGGCGCGCGGGTCCTCGGTGAGCGCGGCGAGGACGGCGGCGGCCCCGGCGCCGGCGTTCTCCATGAGGACGATGCTCGGGAGGCCGTAGCGTTCCACGGCGAGGCGGTCCCACCGGCGGATGACATCGCGCGGCCGGGGGCCCGGTACGGGACGTTTCGCTCTCGGGCCCATGCCGGTTTCCACGGAAGCTCCTTCAACCCTTCTTCCGCGGGAAGAGGGGCTCGTAGCGGTAGTACGTCTGGAGCGTGAGGACGCACGTCGCCGTGGCGTACACGCGGCCTCCGCTCACGCCGATCCAGCTCTCCTCGGGAGGCCAGCTCCCGTCCTCGTGCCCCTTCGAGGCCTGGAGCGGCAGCAACTGCCTCAGGAGGAGGACGTTCCAGGCCTTCCACGCGTCGCCGCCGAGGTGGAAGAGGGCCAGGCTGCCCGTGTACCAGTAGTAGTACGACTGGTAGGTCCGCTCCCAGTCGCTCGTCGAGCGCCAGTCCGGGACTTCGCGCAGGAGCCGCTCGGCCGCGCGCCGGACGGGGCGCTCCGAGTCGAGGGCGCCGAGGTAGAGCTTCGAGAGGAGGCCCACGGCGACCATGTTGGCCCCGCGCCGGCCCGCCTCCTGGCCGAGGTTCGCGTAGATCCCCTCGCCGTCCTCGGTGACGGCCCGCCGCAAGAAGTGCCGCGCTCGGTCGAGCGTGCCCTCGTGCACCGGCGCGCCGGCGAGGCCGGCCGATCGGAAGGCCATGACCTGCCAGCCCGTGATCGAGAGGTCGTTCCGGCCGCTGGAGCGCGAGGTGTAGTCCCAGCCGCCGCCGTCCTGCTGCGACGACGCGCTGAAGCGGAGCGCCGCCTCGAGCGAGTCGCGGTAGCGCCGGGCGCCGGTCAGCAGGCAGGCCTCGGCCAGGGCGAGGGTCGCGATGGCGTGGTTGTAGACGTAGTTGTCGCCGGTGCGGCCGAAGGCGCCGCTCCCGTCCTGGCGGGCCAGGAGGCTTTCGATGCCGCTCCGCGCGTTGCGGACGTAAGGGCTCGCTTCGCCCGCGCCCTGGGCGGCAGCCCCGCGGGCTCCGGGGGACGCCTGCGGCTCCGGGAGGTGGCCGGCTCCGAGGAAAGCGAGGACCGCGAGGGCCGTGACGCCGACGTCGAACTCGCTCAGCCCCTTGCCGGGGCAGCTCACCGTGTGCCGGCAGTGCCGCTGGAAGCCGTCGGCGCTCCAGCTCCCGTCGTCGTCCTGGTGCTCGGCCAGCCACCGGAGCCCCCTGGCCACGGCGCCCTCCGTCTGGGCCCCGCCTCCGTGCTCCCGGAGCGCCGCCGCCTTCCCCTCGAGCCGCGAGGGGAGGCCGGCCGGCCTCGGCCCGTTTCCGGGGCCGGTGCGCGGCAAGGGGGGAGGGGCCGCCCCGAGCCCGAGGGGCCGCGGTCGGTCTCCCGGCGCCACCGAGGGGACCTCCGGGAGGGGAGGCGCCTCCCCCCGTCGCGGCACCTCGGGACGCGCCTCGGGCGCCGGCTCCGGGGCCGCGAGGGCCGCGGGCGGCTCCCGCACGGGGGCCTCGTCGAGCCGGGCGGGCGCCGGCCGCGGGGTGGGCTCGCGTCGGGCCGGCTCCGGCGCGCGGGCCGGGACGGGCCGGGGGGGGGCAAAGAGCCGGAGGACCACGGTCGGGGTCCCCGGGTCTCTGTCCCTGCGCTCTCCGCGAGAGCCCCAGGCCAGGATAAGGCCTGCCGCCAGCCCCGCGTGGAGGAGGAGCGAGACCGCCAGGGCTGCCGCGGGGCCCACGATCCGCCGGCCCCCGCGGCGAGGGGGGCCCTCGAGCTGGGCCGGAGCCTGTCCGCGCGTTCGTGCCCTGCCCGGGGCGCCTCGAGGGCGGGAGCTGCGGGTCCCCCACGCGAGCCCTCGGGCCAATCTCCTGAGGCGCTCGAGCTCCCGGGCGAAGAAGAGGCCGCAGCTTCGTTTCCAGGGTGTCATGGGCTGCCGATAGATTGTAAGTCCCATGTCGATCCGTTGTAAGGCCGGCGGGGCCCCGGGACAGGGCCCCGAGATTCCGCTTCCCATTCCCCGGGCCGGTGGCTAAGATTGGGGCTAACCCGTTTCCGCACTGGACTTCCGTGCCCTTGCGCGGCGGAGCCGTGCTGGCGGCGGGTGGCATTCTTCTCCTACTCCCAAGTAGCGCTTCGCCGCAAGAAGGTCCAGACATCGCTTGGAGCTTGCCCGGTTGCTCGGCGGTCGGCGTTCTCCCCTCAGCTCGGAATCCAGCGTACCCTCCAGGGTGGGTCCTCGTCCTCGAGGTCCCGGGATGGCGCTGTCCGCGTCGAGGGGAGCCGTGCCGCCGAGGCTCCCTGGTGGGCCTCCTGCAGGCGATGGTGTCCAGCGGCCTGCGGGCGCTGAGCGTGGCTTGTTCCCTCAGAAGGAGGATGGGTATCCGATGAGCATGCGAACTCTCCTGGCGATTCTCTGCGCCGCCGTTCTCGCGTTCCAGGCCGGCTGTGACCTCGGCGGATCCAGGGGCGGCCGCTCCGCGGGCGGCGGCCCTGGGCCCACGCCGAATCCCGGCGGCGGAACCAAGGGTCCGATGACGACCCCGCTCCTGATCGACGTGGACCCCAACCCGCTCCTCGTCACGGCCGGGGACATGGTCCGGCTGATCGGATTCAACTTCAGCGGCGAGCTGTCCAAGAACCGCGTGACCTTCACGGCGGGGAACCAGAGGATCCAGGGCATCCCGGTCCGCGTGGAGTTTCCGACGGACGGCAACGCCCAGAACGGCCTCGAGAGCGAGCTCCTCGTGATCGTGCCGGGCGGGGTTTCGACGGGCAACGTGGAGCTCGCCGTCAGCGGTGTGGTGGCCGGGGCGAGCGGCTACGAGGCGCGGCCCCAGCTCATGGCCTTCACCTTGGGCCGGAACGACACGCAGACGTACCTCGTCTACAACCAGATCCTGGGCTTCGACGCGCAGGCCTCGTTCGTGAAGCTCTACGGGATCAACTTCAGCGAGATCGAGGCCGTCGAGTTCGAGGACAGCCAGGGCGGCACGCAGAAGATCCTCCCCAACACGATCGAGAGGAACCCGGTGACGCCGGGCGCCACGCAGCCCGCGGTGCCCTCGGGGTACGCGGTGATCGGCTTCAACATGAGGGACAACCGGAACGACGTGCGCCTCAACTTCACGCCGAGCCGCCGGGACAACATGAGGGTCCGCGTCCTGGGGCCCGCCGGAGTGTCGAACACCCTCGAGATCCCCATCCACAGCGAGCCCATCGTGGACCGCCTGGGCGCCGTGATCAACGGGATCAAGGTGCCCACGGGCGTCCGCACCGGGCCCGTGAGGATCACCTACACCGTGTACGACGGCATCGTGGACGTGAACTACACGATGGAGGTCTCCTGGAAGATCGCGACCGAGGACGACTCGAGCTTCCGGATCGCCAAGCCCTTCTTCCTCGACGCCGATCGGACGGAGATCAAGGGCGTCCTCCCGGGCATGCTAGGGCACGCGAGCCGGTTCCGGCTCCTTCCCGGCGGGGGGGCGGTGCGCACGTTCACGTGGGATCCGGAGAACGATCCGGCGTTCATCCGGCTCAACGAGACCCTCGTGGACGGCGCTCCGCCGCCGCGGAGCTGGGCGATCCAGTTCAAGTTCCGGCCCATCGTGGAGCAGTCGAACCCGGCGGACGTGAACACCATACGGCCGAACCACCAGGCGATGAGCCCGGTGATCCTCTACTACTCGCTCCGAGATCGGCCGGGCGACCCGATCTCCCAGGAGCGCGCGGCCGAGCTGCGGGAGTCTTTTCAGACGGACGCGAACGAGGACCTGAAGCTCAATAGCGCCGACTTTGGGCCGCCCAACAACCCCGGCGCCCTCGTGGGCCGGATCCCGGGCGGCAGGATCACCCCCCAGTTCGGCACCGGGTCGACGGGCGTGCAGCTCCTCAATGCCGGGCTCGCGGAGCTCCAGCCCGACGCGACCGGCCAGTACTACTACGCCAACACGGACGACATGACGATCGTCTACCGGCAGATCACCTCGGACAACGGGACGCCCTGCGACCCCGATGACGACGAGCTCGCCGGGGGCGGGCGGGGGCAGAGGGACGTGCCCTTCGAGAACCCCGGGGAGAGCGTGAAGGAGTACCACTTCGCGACCCTCGAGCTGGGCGAAGGGGTGCAGCTCTTCGTGCGGGGCTCGAACCCGCTCGTGATCCGTCTCAGCGGGAACCCCGACGAGCCGGATGAGCCGGTCTTCCTCTGCGGCCCCGGGAGCAAGATCGACGCGAGCGGGTGCCCCGGCCAGGCGGGCCCCAAGCCCCTGGCCAACCCCGATGTCCCGGGGGACGGCGGCAAGCCGGGGGCGGGCGGCGGGAAGGGCGGACGGGGCGCCACGCTGGAGACGGCGGTCAACGGCCTTCTCACCGTGATCCACGCCGAGCAGGGCGCGCTCGACGGCGGCGGCGGCGGCGAGACCACGGCCGCCATCGACGGCCAGCGCGACCAGCAGTCCCGGTTCCCGGGCGGCCCCGGCGGCGGCGGCGGCAACCGCATGGCGGGCCGTGCCGGCAGCCCGTCGAGCGGCGTGAAGCCCGCGCGGTACAAGCCGGCTCTCGCCGGCGAGGGCGGGCGGGCTCGCGGCGAGCCGAGGCTCCTCCTCCCCTCGCCGGGCTCCGGCGGAGGAGGCGGCGGCTCCACCTTGAGCCGGGCCGCGAACAGCTTCCTGGCCCTGATCAACGCGGGGGCGGGCGGCGGAGGCGGAGGCGGGGCGGTCCAGATCGTCGCGAACGGCAGCGTGGTCATGGACCCTGCGAGCACCATCGAAGCGAACGGTGGGAACGGAGGAGAAGGCACGAAGTACGCCTTCCCGCCCCCTCCGCCCGTGGGGATCGAGTCGGGCGCCATGGGGAGCGGCGGCGGCGGGAGCGGCGGCTGCATCTTGGTCCAGGCGCGCGGCGTGATCGATGCCCTCTGCGGCAACTTCTCGGTGCAGGGCGGGGCCGCGGGCGTGAGCAACAGGGACACGAAGCAGAACCTCATCCCCGGGGCCGGCACCGGCGGCGAGGGCTGGGTGCGCCTCGAGAGCGCCTCCGGCGGCGTCCCCACGTGCGCGGCCTTCGCGGCCTCGACGACCCTGACCGGGCGGCACGCCGCGGGCGCCACGAAGCTCACGGTCCAGAGCACGCAGGGGTTCCCGAGCCCGGGCATCGTCGCCCTGCTCGACCCGGCGACGGGCCTCCAGCTCGACGAGATCGCGTACCTCTCGACGACCGCCACGACCTTCGAGGGCATCGCGAAGACGGTGAGGGACTACCCCGACGCATCCCGCGTCTTCTACAAGGGAGCGATCCAGCCCTACAAGGACGGGGTCTTCTCCGAGAGCAAGGTCGTCGCGTCGCCCGACCCGGTCTCGCCGGGGAGGGGTCGCGACGGCGAGATCCACATCCGTTACGAGCCTTCCGTGGACCCGGTCACTGGGGAGCCCGTGGTGGACTCCGAGACGGGCGAGGTCCTCTCGGTCTGGGTCTTCGACACGGACCTGAGCGTGATCAAGCGGCCCAGCGGCGAGGTCCTCCTCGAGACGAGCGACGCCGACGAGAACCCGGGCTTCCTCGACTGCACGCGCTTCGTGATCGACCCGAACACGGTGCTCCGTGGCGTCGGGACGCGCCCCATGCGGATCTCCGTGTCGGGCCAGGCGGAGATCGGAGGCATCATCGACGTCTCGGGCTTCCCGGGGGGCATCCTCCGCATCACCACCGACACGAGGCGAGACCCGCTCTCGGGCCTCGGCGGCGCTCCGGGGGCCGGAGGCGGTGGCGGCGGTGACGGGGGGATGGTGCAGTTCCTCGACGCGAGCCTGAGCAACAAGGACCCCGCGAACACGCTCCCGGTCCACGGAGAACCGGGCGGGGCGCCAGCGGGGGTCCCGGCGGGCCTGGACAAGACGCCCGTGCCGTACGGGAACGGCGACCCCCAGGACGTGCTCCTCGTCGGGCCGAGCTTCACCCGTGCGACGGGCGGCGTCACCCTGAGGGGGCGCAACTGCGAGAATCCGCCCGCCTTCTGCAGCGAGACGGGGGGAGGCGGCGCCGGCGGCGGGAACCTCGAGGGCGGCAAGGACGGCGGCGCGATCCCGCTCCCCGAGGGCATAGCGGGGAAGGGCGGATCGCCCTTCGGCGTGAAGGCGTTCCGCTGGGACGGAGAGCCTTGGGTCTACGGCGGGACGGGCGGATCGGGAGGGGGCGGGAACCCGCACGTCTCGGCGGACTACGCCGCCGGCATCCTCGGGTCGTACCACTTCCGGTCGGGCGCCGTGCACGCGCCGGGCACCGGCGGAGGGGGCGGGGGCGGCGTCCTCTACCTGGTCGCGCAGAACCTGAGCTTCCGGGGCTCGGCGCGGATCCTGGCCCGTGGAGGCGACGCCCACCAGTCGATCGACCTCGGAGGGAACGGCGGCGGCGGCGCGGGCGGGACGGTGTTCATCCGCGTGCGGAACTCCCTCAGCGTGGAGACGGGCGCGACCATCGACGTGCGCGGCGGCGTCGCGAACCTCACGCCGCCCGTGCTTCCCGGACAGGACTTCCCGGAGTACCCGGGGAACATCCGCGTGATCGGCAACCAGCCGCGCACGCTGGGCGGTGCCGGCGGCAACGGCTCCGCGGGCCGCATCCGCATCGAGGCGGAGAGCGGCTCGAGGGCCGCGCTTTCGGGGATCAACCTGAGCGTGAGCTCGGGCCCGTTCCTCGTCGACTCCGTGCGCTCGGTGGGCGTCTCGCGGGCGTTCCGACTCGGCCTCGGTCCCGGCCTCGTCGCCGGGAGCCACGAGATGGCCGTGGGGACCCCGGTCGCCAGGTACTTCGAGTTCGGCCAGCCGCCGGGGACGGACTCGGCCGTCCTGTGGCAGGGGGCCGCGGAGAGCCTCGACCAGCACGGCGCTCCGGGCGCCTTCAGCTCGGCACAGGGGCTGACGGGGCTCGCGGCGACGCGGACGCCCGGCGAGCTCCCGGGGAGGGAGTTCGTGCGGTTCGTCGTGCCCTTCCTCTCGAACGCGGCCACGAACGAGGCCCAGTCGATCCGCGAGCTGAGGCTGCCGTACTGGCTGCCCGAGGCTGGATCGCCCTGACCCGCGAGCCCTCGAGGTCCGTTCCTCGTTCGGTCTCTGCCCCTGGGTCTTGGGCCC
>JACQVW010000785.1 GCA_016209535.1 Planctomycetota bacterium
GACCCGGGCCCCCAAGCCGGCGCCCCCGCGCGCCGGAGCGCATCCGGCGGCGGCCGCGCGGTCGGATCGGCCGGCCGCCGACGAGACTGCGCCGCTCGCCGCGTCCGGGGGGGCCTCCTGGCGCGCGCGCCTTGTGGCCGTCTCGCCCGCCATGCGGGCCGTCGCCGAGACCCTCGAGCGCCTGCGCTCGAGCGAGGCGCCCGTCCTCATCCGCGGCGAGACCGGCAGCGGCAAGGAGCTCATCGCGCGCATCATCCACGAGGAGTGCCCTCGACGCGAGAGACCCCTCCACTTGATCGACCTCGCGGGGCTGGCGCCGGGCCTCATCGAGCTCGAGCTCTTCGGTGCCAGGGCGGGCGCCTTCACCGATCTCAGGCAGGATCGGCTGGGGCTCCTGGCGGCGGCCGACGGCGGCACGGCGCTCCTCGACGAGGTCGGCGCGCTGCCCCTCGAAGCTCAGGCCAAGCTGCTGCGGGTGCTGGTGGATGGCGCTCTCCGCCCCCTGGGCGCGGAGAGCACGGGGAGGGTCGACATTCGCTACCTCTTCACGACCGCGTGCGACCTCGACGAGGACGTGCGCGCCGGCAGGTTCCGCCGCGACCTCTTCCACCGGCTCGACGTGCTCAGGGTCGAGGTCCCGCCCCTCCGGCGGCGTCTCGAGGACCTCCCGGACCTGGTCCGCCGCTTTCTCGAGGAGGACGTCTCGGCGGGGACGGCCGCGAGTCCGTTGCGGGTCGATCCGGAGGTCATCTCCCTCCTCGGCGCACGGCCCTGGCCGGGGAACGTCCGCGAGCTGCGCAACTTCGTCTGCCGCTCTATCCTCGAAGGCGGCGGGCGCCTTGACGTCGAGACCGTCATGAAGCTGCTCGCCCCGCCCGAGACGACGGCCGGCTTCCCCCGCGGCCTCTTCGCCCGCGAATCGCTGAGCGCCCTCAAGCGCCGCCTGGAACGAGAGTACCTCCTCCACCACGTCCGCCGGCTCCACGGCGACCCGCGGGCTCTGGGGGAGCTCCTTCGCCTCAAGCGCCGGCAGCTCTACCGCCTGCTCGGGCGGGCGGGGGTCTCGCTCAGGGAGGCAAGGAGGTCGCCGCCATGAATGGCCCCGGCGGCCCGCCATGGACGCCTGGCGTGACCCCGATCATGGCGCCCGAGGCGCGGCGGCCGCAAGGCTTGCACTCACGAGGCGATCCATGGACTCCCGTTCCCACGGCGCACGTCGTTCCACCCGACGGCACGAGTTGCTGCTCGGGCCGCGGCGGCCGCCCTGGCGCGCCACGGGCACGATCGCTCCCTCCTCGGTCGCCGTCGCGCTGCTCGCGCTCGCATGGCTCCTCCTCCGGAGCGGCTTCAAGCCGAGCCGGCTCGCCTACCCTTGCCAGCGGTGGGCCTTCGATGCCGCGGCGGGCGCGTTCGGGCCCGCCCTGCTCGCCGCAGCGCTGGCAGCCCCGGCCCTCGCCGTGGCGGGCGCCTCGGTCGCCCTCGTCGCGCTCGCCCTCGCGCTCTTCCCGGCGCAGGAGCCGCGCGGTGGGGGAGCCGTCGCCCCTCCGGAGGGCTACCGCCCGGAGGTCTTCGTGGTCGACCGCGCCCGGGGCCCCGAGCCGAGCCGCCACGGGGGCGTGGACGACCTCGTCCTGCTCCTGGGCGCGAACGGGCTCAAGTGGCACCGCTCGGCCGGCGAGACCGCCACCTCGGCACCCGGCGGGCTCATCGACCGGGACGACCTCGTCCTCGTGAAGATCAACGCCCAGTGGCCCGAGCGGGGCGGCACGAGCACCGACGTGCTCCGGGGCGTCATCCGCCGGGTCGTCGAGCACCCTGATGGCTTCGCCGGGGAGGTCCTCGTGGCGGACAACGGCCAGGGGCTGGGGAGCCTCGATCGCTCCCAGAGCAACGCCGAGGACCACAGCCAGTCGGTGGAGGACGTGGTCGGCGCGTTCGCTGCCGAGGGCTGGAGGGTCTCGGCGATGCTCTGGGACGGCATGCGCGGCAAGAAGGTCGGCGAGCTCTCGGCGGGGGACATGGAGCCCGGCTATGTGGTGAGCGACTCCGCGGATCCCGAGACCGGAGTCCGGGTCTCCTACCCCAAGCTCCGCACGCCCCTGGGCACCTTCGTGAGCTACAAGCACGGCGTGTGGTCTCCCGACACGAGGACGTACGACCCGGGCAATCTCGTCGTGATCAACCTCCCGGTCCTGAAGACGCACTCCGTCTACGGGATCACGGCGTGCGTGAAGAACCACATGGGCGTGGTCACGGCGGACCTCTCCACGGGCTCCCACAACGCCGTGGGCCGCGGCGGGATGGGGTCCATCCTGGCCGAGGTCCGCATGCCGGACATCAATATCCTGGACTGCACGTGGGTGCTGGCGCGGCCCGGGTCGGGGCCCAGCGCGACGTACGCCGCGGCGACGCGGCGGGACCTCCTCGCGGCGAGCGCCGACCCGGTCGCCCTCGACGCCTGGGCCGCGAAGAACGTCCTCGTCCCCCTGATCCTCGAGAACGGCTATCGGCCCGAGGACTACCGCTCGATGCAGGACCCCGACAACCCGGACAGCGTCTTCCGGCGGTACCTGGACCGGTCGATGGCCGAGCTCCTGCGCGCCGGGATCGAGACGACCAACGATCCCGCCGCGGTCGCGCTGCGCGTCTGGCCGGACGATGGGCCCCCGGCGTCCTTTATCCGCGGCGATGCCAACGGGGACGGCGACCTCGACATCTCGGACCCCATCGGCGTCCTGCGGGCCCTCTTCCTGGGCACGGGGACGATCCCCTGCGAGGACGCGGCCGACGCGAACGACGACGGCCGGATCGACCTGGCCGATGCGGTCTTCAGCTTGGGGCACCTCTTCCTCGGCGGCCCCGCGCCGCCGGCACCCTTCCCGGCCGCCGGCTCCGATCCGACCGCGGACGAGCTCGGGTGCCGGGCACGATAGGCGGGCCCGGCGGGCGCGGCGGACGCCCGAGCCCCGCGACAGTCCCCCGGCGCTTCGCCGGGCCGCTCGACCCGTAGGCTGTAAAGGCCTTCCAGCTTGTCATTCGCCTGCCGAGGATTATGTTGACCCTGCCACACCCGACGGGACATCAGGCATGAAGCCCTATCCGCTGAGCGTTCACACCTTCGAGAAGCTGATCCAAGATGGCTGCCTGTACGTCGACAAGACGGCCCAGATCCACCGTCTGGTCAGCGGGCCGGGGGGCGCGTTCTTCCTCTCGCGCCCCCGCAGGTTCGGGAAGTCCCTCCTCCTTTCGACGCTCAAGGCCATCTTCCTCGGGAAGCGTGAGCTCTTCCGGGGCCTCGCCATCGAGAAGCTCGCCTACGAGTGGAAGGCGCATCCGGTCATCCACCTCGATCTCGGGGACCGGCAAGGGAGCTCCGCCGCTCTTCTCGAGCGGCTCCTGACGGAGGCCGTGGACGACAGCGCCGCCGGGCACGGCGTCGGCCTCAGCCGGGAGGGCGCCGCGTCGCGGTTCCGGGAGCTCATCGGGAAGCTTGCCGCTCGAGGCAAGGTGGTGGTCCTGATCGACGAGTACGACAAGCCCATCCTCGGCAACATCGAGAACACCGCGGTCGTGCGGGAGATCCAGGCGCTCCTCAAGGGCTTCTATTCCGTCCTGAAGTCCGCCGACGAGCACCTTCGCTTCGCGTTCCTCACGGGCGTGAGCAAGTTCTCCAAGGTCTCCGTGTTCTCCGACCTGAACAACCTCATCGACCTCTCCATGGACCCTGCCTACGCGGATCTCCTGGGCTGCACGGAGGAGGAGCTGGAGACGTACTTCGGAGAAGCCCTCCGGGCGCTGGCGGCGAGGGAAGGCCAGCGGTACGAGGAGGTCCTGGAGAAGGTCCGTGGCTGGTACAACGGGTACCGCTTCAGCGAGGCCCCGGGGAGGGTCTACAACCCGGTTTCGCTCATGAGCCTGCTCGCGCAGGGGAAATTCAAGAACTACTGGTTCGAGACGGGCACGCCGAAGTTCTTGATCGACCTCCTCAAGAGGGGGCAGCTCAGCCTGGCGGAGCTCCCCGCGCTTGCGGTGAGCGAGCGAGTCTTCTCCGCCTACGACGTGGAGCGCGTCGAGGCCCTTCCCCTCCTCTACCAGACGGGCTACCTCACGATCCAGCACTACGACCCCATGTCGATGACGTATCGCCTCGACTTCCCGAACCAGGAGGTGAGCCGGTCGTTCTCCGAATGCCTTGCGGAGAGCTACTCCGGGATAGGCCAGGGCATGGTGGAGAGCCATCTCCAGAGGATCCGGCGCGCGCTGGATTCTGGCGACGTGGACGGCGCCATGGAGGCCCTCAAGGTCTTCTTCGCGAACATCCCCTACGACATCCAGCTTTCGAACGAGAGGTACTACCAGACGATCTTCTACGTCGTGTTCCTGCTCTTGGGACAGCGAATCGCCGCGGAGGAGCGGACGAGCGCGGGGAGGATCGACGCGGTCCTGGAGACTCCGGGGCGGGTCTATGTCCTCGAGTTCAAGCTCCGGGGCACGGCGGAGGAGGCCCTGGCCCAGATCCGGGAACGGAAGTAC
>JACQVW010000067.1 GCA_016209535.1 Planctomycetota bacterium
CCCGGTCCCGCTTTTGGCGTGGTTCAAATCAGGCTCCATTCGGGTAACAGGAAAGAGCTCAGCAGGGGCAGTTTGGTAGGGGCAGTATCGTGGGAATGAACGCGTGGTTCATAGCCGGGTGTAACCCGGCGTTGAACCACGTCGGCGCCGGTGGCCGGAAAGGCCTCGGGGATGCTATGTTTTGGCATGCCCGGCCGGCGGTCGGCGCCGGCCGGCGGTGAAGGTCCGCGAAGGGTTGGGTCCCTTCCACCTCCGAGGAGGCTCGCATGCGCTCTCGAGCTGGAAGGGTTGGGGGCGCCCTGGTGGTCCTCGTCCTGTCGAGCGGGTTGCCGATCGGGATCGCCTGGACCTCCGGGGCGCCGGCGCCCGAGGCGGAGACCCGCCGCTCGGGCGAGGACTGCGGGAGCTGCCACCGCGATGTCGTCCCCGGAGGGCACCCCGTGAACGTCCGGCCGCGGGACGCCTCGGTGCCTGCGGGCTGGCCGCTGGACGCCTACGGTCGGATCACCTGCGCCACCTGCCACGCGGCGTGCGCCCGCGACGGGACGATGGCGGGGGCCCGCGGGCCCGAGGCGACCCTGCGGGGCGGCCGATCCGGGCCCGCGATCTGCCGGGCCTGCCACCAAGGCCCGCCCGCCGGAGCAGGACCCTCGCCGAGCCACCATGCGACTCTCGTCGGCCTCGCGCACCCGGCGGCAGGGGGCGGGGACGGCGCCATCGACGGCTCCTCGCGCCGGTGCCTCTCGTGCCACGACGGGCTCCTGGCCGGCGCGGGGGACCTCGCCCTCGAGCGCGGCCCGGGCATCGGGGAGCGGCGCAACTCCCACCCCATGGGAGTCCCGTATCCTCCGCGTCCCGGACGGGCGGCCGAGCGGAACTACGTGCCGCGGGCGCTCCTCGACGAGCGCATCCACTTGCCCGGGGGACGCGTCGCATGCGTCTCCTGCCATTCCGTCTACGCCGGCGAGGAGGGCCTCCTCGTCATGTCGAACCGCCTCAGCGCGCTTTGCCTTGCCTGCCACCGGAAATGAGCGCCGCCCCCCGCGCCCCTCGCGAGGTCAGTACTCCTTCGGGTCGTGCGCGAAGCCGTGGCAGGTGAGGTAGCACCGGCCGCGGAGCCTCCCGAGGTCCTCGAACTCGAGCCGTCCGCTCCTCGGGTCCGGCGAGACGAGACGCGCGTCGAAGTTGATGAGGTGGGTGTTGCCGCTCGGAGTCCCCTGGCCCGCGCTGATCCCGTGCGGGTCGTGGCAGGCGGAGCAGGGGATGCTTTCGTCCTCGACGTGCTTCTTGTGCTTCTTGAAGCTCCGGTCGTCGAGGATGCTCTCGCGGCTGTGGCACCCGTAGCAGAGGGCGTAGGCCAAGGGACTCTCTTGGGTGAAGTCGTCGGTCGAGTAGTTCCTCACGAGTATGGGCCGGTTGAGGGAGCCATGGGGCCCCGCGGGGCCACTCCCGCCGACTCGCCTCGAGTCGTCGCCGTCGTGGCAGTCCGTGCAGTAGATCACGCTGGCCGTGGTCAGCGGCGGGAGGAGGCTCGGGACGTCGGGGTTCTGGCCCGGCGCCTCGACGGGGTGGTAGGACGGATTGCCGGGATCGAGCTCGAGCCGCGTGTTCATCTGGACGATCCGCCGGGGCACGACCACGGTGCCGGCGGCGGTGTCGCCGTGGCACTTGTAGCAGACCTCGTAAGTGAAGGTCGCTGAGGCGATGGGCCTCCCCTCGGAGTCGATCCCGCTCACCTCGGCGAGCGGGCCGGGCGCCTGCGGGGCGAGCGCGCTCGCCCCGTTCGCCGCGTGGGGGTCGTGGCAGTCCTGGCACTCGACGTGGCGCGGCATCGAGCGAGGGTCTTCCGCCGGGTCGTGGACGCCCGCCGTCTGCCCGATCGGGTGCCGGTAAGGCCTCTGGAAGGCCGCCTCCACGTTGCGCGAGGCGACGTTCCCGTTGTGGCAGGGGAGGCAGTTCTCCTCCTCCGCGGCGTGCCCGAGCAGGCGCCGCGCCCCCTCGGCCGAGTGAGGCCGGTGGCAGTTGAGGCAGGCGTTCTCGGCGACGGTCGCCCACTCGGTCGCGGGCCAGGGATCGGGCAGAGCCCCGCTCCAGGTCGCCTGCGAGAGCCCGTGGCTCCCGCCGGACCACCCGGGGGGGAGGTGGCAGGATGTGCAGACCGCGGAGAAGGCGTTCGGGGCGACGAGGAAGGCGCCGTTGGAGTCGGAGTGAGCGTCGCCGAGGCCCCCACGGACTCGAGCGCGGCGCGCGGCAGCCGCTACCACGTCCGCGTCCGCGCCTGCGGCGTCGAGCCTCGCTACCGCCTGCTCGAGGCGCCCGCCGGGGCGACCATCGACGCCGCGACGGGCGATGTCCTCCACGCGGTCGGCGAGCCCGCCGGCACGCGGCTCCGCTTCACCGCCGAGGCCTCCTGCGGGCTCGCCGCGGCCACGGCCTCCTGGACGGTGGAGGTCACGAGCACCGCGCCGGCCGTGCGGATCACGTCGTTCGCTCCCAGCGAGGCCTCGTACCTCGGCCAGACGCCCTTCGAGGCCCGCGGGGCCAACTTCACGGCCCAGACGAAGGTCGTGATCGACGGCGCGAGGATCACGCCCACGTTCGCCGACGCTTCCACCCTGCGCGGAACGCTCCCCGCCCACGCCGCCACGGCCGCGCCGCTTCCCGTGAGCGTCGAGGACCCCGACGGCGGCGCGGCCACGCTGAGCGGCGCCCTCAGCTACGTGGGGCCGCTGCGCCTCGCCTCGATCGCCCCGGACGCGGCCCTCGAGGGCTCGCAGCCCGACGTGACCGTCACGGGCGTCGGCTTCACGCCCCAGACGGCGGTGCGGATCGGAGGCCAGCTCCTCGAGGCGGCCGTCTTCGCCGATGCGCGTACCCTGCGCGGCCGCGCTCCCGCACTCAACCCGGGCGCCCACAGCGTCGGCGCCACGGACCGCGACGCAAGCGGCCAGACGGTGACCTCGAACACTTTGTCCAACGCCTACACGGTCACGCCGCGCGTCCGCATCACGAGCTTCGCGCCCGCCGAGGCCTCCTACCTCGGCAAGACGGACTTCGAGGTCCGCGGGTCGAGCTTCACGGCGCAGACGAAGGTCGTGATCGACGGGATGCGCTACACGCCGGCCCTCGTCGACGCGACCACGCTCCGCGGCCGGCTCTTCCCCCACGCGCCCACCCTGCCCCCCGCGCTGCCCCTGGCGGTCTCCGTCGAGGACCCGACACACGGCAGCGCGAGCCTCGAGGGAGCCCTGCGCTACCTCGGTCCCTTGACGGTGAGCGGCGTGAGCCCGGGCCGCGTCGCCTTCGGCGCGCGACCGGCCATCGCGGGCACGGGGCTCGGCTTCACCGCCGACACGGAGGTCCTCGTCGGCGACGTCCCGCTCGAGGACCAGGTCCTCGTCGACGCGCGGACCATCCGCGGCGTCGCGCCGAAGCTCTCGCCGGGCCAGTACGAGGTCGTGGCGGCCGACGCCATGGGCCCCGGGAGCCCCGTGACGGCGGCGTGGACCGGTAAGCTCGTCTACGAGGCCCCGGCCCGCTACGTGCCGCCGCCCGCGGAGGTCGAGGCGACGATGGCCGAGGGCACGGTCCAGGCCTACTGGTTCAACCCCGCGAGCTACTCGAAGATCCTGGTCCTCGACGGGGAGGGCGGCTTCCTCTTCGACCTGCCGGGGAACGCCACCTTCCTCGAGATGAACGCGCCGCCCCTCGAGCCTGGAACCGCGTTCGCGTTCAAGCTGCAGGGCGTGGTCTCGGCGGACACCTCCGCGGCCGTCGACGCCCTCGCCGCCGCGCTCCAGTGCTACACGCCGCCGCCCCTCGGCGGGCTCTCGGACCGGGGCGGCATCGACCTCCCCGTCTTCGGCGGCCACGACCCGGGCGCGAGCCTGCGCTGCCAGGACCCCCCGCCAGGCGGCGGTGGAGGGGGAGCAGGAGGGGGCGGCGGAGGCGACGAGGGAGGCGGCGGCGGCGCAGGCCAGGCGATCAACGGCTTCTCGCCGCTCCTGAAGGCCTCGGACGCGCTGGGGGCGGTGATCCCCTCGGCGCTCCTCGCGCAGCCCACGCCCAACGAGCTCCGCACGGGCTTCGAGCTCCATCAGGACGCCGACGCCCTCGAGATCCACGCCTTCTACAGGAAGATCGTCGTCGAGTTCGGCGTGAGCCTCCGCGGCCGCCTCGTCCAGGTCCGCCCCGACGGGACCGAAGGCTTCACCGACGAGCTCACCTTCCCCGACCCCCTCTTGAGCCTCGTCCAGACGAAGCAGCGGGTCCTCTACTTCCGCGCCCAGAGCGATCCTGGGATCCTCGATCCCAAGCCCCAGGAGTGCGGGAAGAAGATCCCCAAGGGGCAGTACCGCCTCGAGATCTACACCGTGGGCTGCAGCCCGGGAACGGCGTACTACGAGCTCTCCGACGACGCGCGCCGGGAGCCGATCGACATCCCCGGCGTTCCCTGCCCGCCGTACCCCTGGATCGAGGCGCGCGACGTGACCGGGCTCAAGACGCTGCCGTCAATCAGCAGCGTGGCGGCCATCGGCTGGGAGCTGCCGGGCGGCAAGGTGTCC
Source organism: Planctomycetota bacterium (assembly GCA_016209535.1). Taxonomy (GTDB): domain Bacteria; phylum Planctomycetota; class UBA8108; order UBA8108; family SXIK01; genus JACQVW01. The sequence continues at coordinate 4,566 of JACQVW010000067.1, forward strand.
GCGAAGCTGACGGCCAAGGGCCTCTGGACCGACGCCAAGGGCACGCACCTCATCCCCGACGAGCCCGCGCCCGACTTCGAGTACGAGTGGAAGTTCCAGGACGTCTCGCCCCCGCTCACCAAGGTGAGCGGCCCGATCCTCGTCACCGCCGAGCTGCCGGGGTGGAACTGCTACCGCGTCCAGCTCACGGTGCGCGACAAGGCCTGCGGCCGCGAGGTGAGGACCCAGCACGAGGTCCTCCTCGAGCCGACCTCCTACCCCGTCGACCCCGCGAAGTACACGTTCCAGTTCCCGGCGCCGAAGCCCCAGACGGTCCACGCCATGGGGGACTTGACGGGCGACGTCACGCCCGCCGGCGGGTCCCTGGGGAGCTTCCACGGCCTGCGGCCCCTGCGCTTCAGGGTCTTCGTGGTGCCCAGCGGCTCGAGCGTCGAGGATGCGAAGAAAAAGCCCGCGGCCCTTGTCTCCGACCTGCGGCTCGCCGCCCTCCACGGGGCCGCCGACCTCACGCCCGCGACCGCCAAGGAGGTCGCCCGCTTCGTCGTGAAGGACCTCTGCCAGAACAAGGCCGCGGGGCCCAAGTACTTCGAGCTCTACCTGGCCGACGCCGGGCAGATCAGTCTCACGGCGGACTGGCCCGCCGCCGCGGCGCGGCAGGTCACGCTCCAGGGCTACCACAAGGGCCTGACCGCGAGCTCCATCGGCAAGATGCATCTCTACGACAGCCCGCCCGTCCTCGAGACGAGCTTCTGGAGGGGCGACTACGACGCCGACGAGGACGCTTACCGCTTCGCGATCCAGCCCGCGAAGGGGCTCGTGCCGGTGGCCGACATCGGGCCGACCGCGGAGGTCGACTTCTCGATCGCGGGCAAGGGGATCACGATCCCCTCCTTCGAGAACCGGGTCGCCTCGGGCTTCATCGCGCGCTTCCGCCTCCAGGGCGGGGCCTGGCAGGTCGACGACGGGACGGGCGCGACGAGCGGCAAGGTGCTGGGGAGCTCCGTCTCGGGCCAGGCCATCGAGGCGGAGGGCCAGCAGGCAATCGGCCAGGGCGGCGGCGAAGGAGGGGGCGGCCTCGTCGACCCGGGGCTCCTGGAATACCGCTGGTCGAAGTCCCAGCAGATCCTCAAGAGCGAGCTCAAGCAGACGCTCTTCGAGGCGATCCTCTACACGGGCACGATCGGCCCCGTGCCGGTGACGATCTGGGCCTCCGTGGGCCTCGGGCTCAAGGTCCTCGTGACGGGGACGGCGGACGTCGTCGTCGCGCCCTTCCAGGTCCCCGGCGGCGGGCCGGCCGTCTCGAACACCTTCCGCCTGGACTCGACCCTGGAGCTCTTCCTGCCCGCGAAGATCCGCGCCGACATCCTCCTGGGCGTCGCGTCGGTCGAGGTGCGCCTCGTGCCCAAGGGCTGCTTCGAGCTCGCGACCCTCACGGGCGTCCAGGACACCTCGCCGGTCCTCGACTACCTCATGAACGCCTTCCTCTCGATCGCGCTCGAGGCCGAGGCTTGCGTCCACCTGGTCTTGACGGACCTCTGCTACGAGGCGCCCACGATCACGGTGCTTTCGAAGAAGAAGCTCTTGAGCGTCCCGCCCAAGGGGCCCCTCGCCGGCCAGCCCACGAAGTGCGGGGGCGGCGGCGGGGCAGGCGGTGGCGAGGGCGCGGGCGCGGCGCAGCAGGTCACGGTCGAGCTCGCGCCCCACAGCCGAGTCCTCGCGGCCCTCTCGCCCACGGGCAAGACGCGCCTCGACTGCTGGGTCCTGCCCGACAAGCTGGGACAGTCGGTCGAGGCCCTCTGCCAGTTCACGGATCTCCCGGCCCAGAAGTACGTGCCGCCGGAGCCGCCCATCGGCGACCCCACGGCGTTCTCCAGGGTCGACCCGGCCGGCGTCTTCGTGAACGACAACGAGGCGCTCGTCGCGTGGACGCGGTCGCTCCACACCGACGCGCCCGGCTGGCCGCTCCCGCCGCTCGACGAGAACGCGCCGGACTACTTCGATCAGTGGGCGCAGCGGCAGAACGTCCTCTTGCGGCAGAACGAGATCGCGATCACCTCCTACCTGCGCCAGCCCGTCCCCTTCGGCTGGAAGGCCCAGTCGATCTGCCTCGTCTCCGACGGTGCGTCCTGCACGCAGCAGGTCCCGGACTCCGAGCGCCGCGCCGACGGCAGCGCCGTCCTGGCCACGGGGAAGAGCCCCGCGGAGGCCCTCCTCGCCTGGGTGCGCTACGAGGCGCCCGACGTCTACGTCCTCGACGGCACCAAGGTCGTGCCGCTCCCGGTCCTCGACGCCCAGGGGAACCCGGTGAAGGATGCGCAGGGCAACACGGTCCTCGAGGACGCCGTGGTCCCCAACTGGCGCCCCCAGCTCGAGGTGACGGCGATCTACGCCCGCCGCGTGAACGCCGCGGGCCCCATCGGCGCGGCCGCGAAGCTCTCGCCGCCGGGGATCAACATCGAGCCCGCCCTCGCCGTGGCTCCCTCGGGCAACGGGGCCTACTGCGTCTGGGTCCACGACCCCACGCACGTGGACCTGATCGGCTCGAACCGAGGCCGCCGGCTCTTCGCGTCGCGCTGGCAGAAGGACATCGGGTGGTCCGCGCCGTCGTCGATCATCGCGAACCTCGCGGACTACGACGCGCTCTACCCGGGCGCCCTCGAGCCCGCCCTGGCCCTCAAGGACGAGGCGAACGGCGTCCTCGTCTTCGACGCCCTCCCCGCCGGCGCCGACGAGCTCGATACCGGGCTCGCCGGCGGGGGCCGCGTCGTCTACGCGGTCCACCTCGTGAACGGCCAGTGGCTCGAGCCCGTGCTCCTCCGCGACGAGTGCGGCTACGCCGTCTACGGCCGCTGGGTCACGATCGATGTGCCCGACGAGCCATTCTTCAACGAGGACCTGCTCAAGGTGTACCACCCTGAGTGGGTGATGGGGATCCACGAGGTCGGCAGCCCCGGCACCCAGTCTGGCATGGGCGGGCTCCTCGTCAGCACCTTCGGCCCCGAGGGCTGGTCGCCGCCCACGAAGGCCATCACGCCTTCGGGCGGCACCCTCGACCAGGTCGCCGCGTCCATGGGCGGCGGCGTGCTGTCCACCCTCGGCGTCGAGCTCCCCTGCGCGATCCCCGGGCTCTGCGGCGGAGGCGGCGGCGCCGGCGGCGGGCTCGATGGCGCGCCCCGCATACACTCGAGCGAGCTCCGCCTCGAGCCCGACCTCGCGATCGAGTCCTGCCGGCTCTCCCAGCCCGATGCCTCGCCCGGGGCGATCGTCACGGCGCGCATCGCCGTGCGGAACCGCGGCCTCGCCTGGAGCCCCGTGGACCTCCAGGACCGGCCCGCGGCGGCCCTGCGCCTCGTCTACCTCGAGGAGGACGGTCGCGAGCGCGAGGCCGCCCGCGCCGCGCTGCCCTCGATAGGACCCGGCGCGTCGCAGCTCGCCGAGGTCCAGCTCGAGGCGCCGCACGTCCGGGTGCGGCTCAAGGTCACGATCGAGCCCAACCCCATCGACCGCGACCGCACGAACGACGAGGCCGAGTGCTTCTTCGGCGCCCCCTGCCCTCGCGACCTCGCCTGCGAGGCCGCGCCCGCCGCCGACCCCGCGGCTCCGCCGGCGGTGCACCTCTCGTGGACGAGCCCCGTCGTCTACGACCAGGTCCTCGTCTACCGCGACGGCGCCATGATCGCCGCGCTGCCGGGGAGCTCGGCGCGCTTCGCCGACGCCTCGGCATCCCTCGGCCCGCACACCTACTGCGTGCGCGGCCGCGCCGGCGCGTCGAAATCGTCGCGCAGGGCCGAGTGCCGGATCGACACCTCGCGAACCGAGCCCGTCTTCCGCCGCGGCGACGCCAACTCAGACGCCCGTGCGAACATCTCCGACGCCGTGGCCCTCTTCGGCTACTTGTTCCTGGGCGGCCAGGAGCCCCGCTGCCACGACGCCGCCGACGCGAACGACTCGGGGAACTTGAACATCACCGACGGCATCTACCTCCTCAACTTCCTCTTCCTAGGCGGCCCCGAGGTGCCGCCTCCGGGCACCGCGGCCTGCGGCGAGGACCCGACGCCGGACGCGCTGCCCGCGTGCGACCCGGTGGGGATGTGCGGGTGATGCTCGCTCAGCACGGAACGATGGTAGGGCTCCCTCGGTCGCAAGCGGTCACGAGCCGCCGCATGTCCTCGGGATCACTGGTGTAGAGGACATCCCCTCGGGTCGCTGCGACGATGGCGACGTGAGCGTCGCAGATGTCCGCCGTACGGGTCCGACCGCACAGCTCTCCCACGGGGCGCGCCACGGCGTCGAAGGAAGCGATGACGCAATGCTGCAGTGCCTTCGATAGCCGGGCTTGCGCCGGCGTCCCGCGCCACACCTGGGCGAGGGCCGTGCTGGGCACGAGCACGTCGGTGCTCTCGAACGCTGCGAGCTTGAGCGCAGCCCAAAGGGCTCGATCGTTTCGCTCGAGCGCGATGAGGGCCCCGGAATCGAGCACGATACGGCTCACCGGCGCCGTCGGCCGCGTCGCAAGCGCTCGGCGGTTCTCAGCTCAGCATCGACCAGCGTCCCATGCTCCTTTTCCCACTCGCCGACGACGCGCAGCAGCCCCTCGGCGCGGAGCTTTCGCCACGCCGCGTCGGCAAGCCAGGAAGACGTGGGCTCCTTGCCGGCGGCTCGACGTACGGCCCGAGCGAGATCCGCATCGAGCGAAACCGTCAAACGTGCAACACTCATACTGCGATATTACGGTGATGCAACAGGTTGTCAACGCTCCGCTTCCGGGGCGTCTTCCGGAGGCGCGAGCAGCCGCCTCTCGAGGTCCCGGGCCTCGTGCATGACCCGTCTTCATGGGTCCAATCTTATCTGGAGCCTGGATGCGGCGCAAACACGCCCTTCGAGCCGAGCCTTGATGTTCTTCCCATGCCAGAGCCAGTAAGGACTTGCGGGTGAGGGGGGCGGCTCGCACGCTTGCCGGCAGCGCGCCCTCAACGTAGACTCAGGCCATGGCTCTGAGACCGGGCACGCTCGAGAACCCTTTCCTCTGGCGGAAGCTCCACAACCTGTGGATCTCCGAGATCGCCAGAGCTTGCAGCCTCAAGTCAGGGGACGGCTCACGCTCTCGATAGGTGAAGAGGTGACCTTGGTGGACATCGGGGGCGACCGCTCCCGCGTTCATCCGGACGTCCACCTCGCGGGAGGCACAGGAGAGCCTGGCCCTTCGGCGGCTGCGCGGGAGGCGACCGGTGTGGTGGCTCACGCGGCCGGCGTGGAGGACTGGTCCCGCGAGACGCGGCATTTCCTCGTGCTCCACGACCTGAACGGGGAGAGGGTGGTGGCCATCCTTGAAATCTTGTCGCCAACGAACAAGGGCTTCTACGCTCACGCCGATTTTGAAGCGTTTCGCGACCGGCGGCTGCGCCTCCTGTCGAGCCCCATCAGCTACATGGAGATCGATGCCGTGCCGGCAGGGACTCGATGGCTGCCGCGCACGCTGCTCGCCCTGGACAAGCACGCCGGCGTCGTCTGGGCGAGCGTGCCGTGTCCGAGCGGCGAGCGGCGCTTCGAGGGGTGGGCCTGGGCGGCCGGCGGGCCGTTGCCCCGCGTGCCGTGGGACCTGGGAGCCTACGGGAGCGTCGCCGTGGACCTGGAGGGCACGTTCAGCGAGGCCGCCGCGACCGCCGGCCTGGCCGTGACGGGCTGACCAGCGCCCTCATGCCCCAGGACGCACCCCAACCCCGCACCGACTCCGCCGAGGAGAAGCTGAAGCTCCTCGCCGCCGCATGCAGCTCGGGCCAGCAGGACCTGGCCCTCTCGCTGGCCGAGAGCCTCGAGGACACCTTGCGCCTCGAGCGCCTCGAGGGCGCGGCGCGCGCCGCGCCGAGCGTGCCTCGGGACTCGGCGCGGCCCGTGAGCGAGCTCCCGGCGGCGTGGGCCGCGTGGGCCCGGGGCTGGTCGCACGCGACGCCCCTCGCGCTCTTCGAGACGGTCGGCCTCCAGCGGCGCGGCGAGCCGGTGGAGCTCGCCGTGAGCTTCCCCGCCGAGCAGGCCGTGGACCCCGTCCGCGAGGTGCGCGTGGCGCGAGTCGATCCCGCCCTGGCCCTCCGGGAGGTCCGCTGCCAGGTCCACGGCGAGGCTCGCGCGGGCGCGGACCGCGTCTGCCGCGTCCTCTTCCAGGCCGACGTGCCCGCCCACGGCCGCGCGGACTACCTCGTCCTCCACGGGAACCCCCTCGCCGAGCTGGCGCGCCCCTCGACCGATCTCCGGTGCGCCGGGGACGGCTACGCTCTCGACGTCTCGAACAGCTTCTACGCCGTCCGCCTCTCGCGGCAAATGGGCCAGATCGAGCGCTTGACCCTGCGGCGCGAGCACGAGCTCGAGCTCTACGCCGGCGGGAAGGGCCACGGCGAGCCTCCGGCCATCGACTGGGCGCACGACTACGTCGACGAGGGCGGATTCCAGAAGCTTCGCATGCGCAACTGGGCCCGGTGCCCGAACCACGAGACGGTGAGGGGCCCGCTCTGCGTCCGCGTGCGCCGCTGGGGTTTCCCGCACGGCCCCATCCACCCCGTCCTCGCGCCGAGCCGCCTCCACATCGATGTGAGCTACACCTTCTACAGCGGCCTCCCCTATTTCCTGAAGGAAGGGCGCATGGAGGCGGTGAAGGACCTGGAGACCGAGACGGTCCGCGACGACGAGTGGGTCTTCTCGGGGTACTCCTTCACGGACACGCTCTGGGTCGACCGGCAGGGGAAGGTGCGCGAGGGCGCGGTCCCGGCCGAGCAGGCGGGCGACCTCTGGGGCGCGGGCTTCTTCCACCGCGAGAGCCGCGACGCCTTCGTGGCGCTGTGGCTCGAGCACTCGGCCGAAGGCTGCGGCGAGATCCAGCACTGCGGCGCGCCGACCCTCAGCTACCCCGGGCACGGACAGCTCTGGAGCCGCGGGCCCATCGCGCGGGCGACCCTGAAGGCCGGCGCGTCGCTCCGCCAGAAGAACGCCTACGTCGTCCTGCCTTACGCTGGCGCGGAGAGCGCCGCCGAGCTCGAGGGCCTGCGCCATCAGCTCTCCAACCCGCTCGAGACGCGGGCTGTCGAGCTCCCGCGGATCGCGGGCGCCCAGGCCGAGGGCTCGCTCGCCCGGCCCGGCGAGACCGCCGAGACGGCTCCGCTCAAGCCCGCGGTCTGGCGTGCCCTCCGGGAGGTGAAGGACGAGCAGCTCTACAAGCTCGAGGCGAGCATCGTGGACCTGGGCTACGTCTACGACGTCCGCGCCCAGGGCGGGGCGGTGGTGGTCGTCGTCACCATGCCGCACCGCGGACGCCCCGTCCACGCGTTCCTCGAGACCCGGGGCGGCGGCCGCGTCGACGAGGGCATCCGCGAGCGGGTGCTCAGGATCCCGGGCGTGACGAGCGTCGCCGTCGAGCCTGCCTGGGAGCCGCCCTGGACGCCCGCGCGCCTGAGCGAGGGGGCGCGCAGGGATCTGGGGCTGCCCGCGTGATGCCCTGGCCGGCGGCGGAGCGGGCGGCGCTCAGCAGCTCTCGAAACTCCCGCACCCCAGCGCCGCGGGCGACTCGGCGGGGTCCGGCCCGCAGGGCCCCGGCGGCGGGCCGGGGGCGGCGGGCGGAGCCATGCCGAGGAAGAGGTAGGCCAAGATGCGGATCGCGTCGGTGAGCTGGAGGAGCCCGTTGTCGTCGGCGTCGGCTGCCTCGAGACAGCGCGGCTCCCCGCCGCCGAGGAAGAGGAAGCTCAGGAGCGCGATGGCGTCCGTGAGCTGGAGCTGGCCGTTCTGGTCCACGTCGCCGCGGTGGAAGACCGGGTCGGGCGGAGGCGGCGGGGGACCGCACATGTCCGCCTGGACGGGGCCCGCCTCGCCGTAGACCTCGAGCTCGTCGATGCAAGTGCCTCCGCCGATGCCCGTCGCCGGGACGAGGAGGCGGATCGCCGTCGCCTCGACCGGCGCGAAGTTGTACCGGTGCCGCAGCCCGGGGAGCGGAGGGCAGATCCCGTCGTTCCGCGCCTCGCCGATGTCGACCCAGTCGCCGTCCGGCGTGAGCTCGCTCGGCGAATCCACCGCCGTTGACTGGAGCACGTACCGCCCCAGGGAACGGTCCGCGTACTGGCCCGTGTTGTCGCGGCCGAAGGCGATGCTCTGCACGGTGAGGCGGCCACCGAGGGCGATCCCCGCGAAGCCGGGAGCGCCGGTGTTCCCTATCCAGCTATTCAGATTGCCGTAGACCCCGTCGTTCAGGCCCGCCACGTCGTGGATCGGGAAGCCCGCGAGGGAGTCGAGCGCGAAGGGGAACGCCCCTGGCGCGAGCGCGAGGTCGTCCTCGGCGAACCACCCGCCCTCCTCGGCGAGCTCGAGGTCCGGGAGATCCTCGCAAGGCTCGGTGAGGACCGCGCCCGCCTCGCCGTAGACCTCGAGCTCGTCGATGCAGGTGCCCTCGGCGAGCCCCGTCCCCGGCACGATGAGGCGGATGGCGGTCGCTTCCACAGGAGGGAAGTCGTAGCGGTGCCGCAGCGCGGGGAGCCCCGGGCAGATCCCGTCGTTCCACAGCTCGCCGACCTCCGTCCAGTCGCCGTCGGGCGTGAGCTCGTTCGGCGAGTCGACCGCCGTGTACTGGAGCACGTAGCGCCCCAGACAGCGGTCCGCGTACTGGCCCGTGTTGTCCCGGCCGAAGGCGATGCTCCGCACGGTGAAGCGGCCGCCGAAGGCGATCCCAGCGAAGCCGGGAGCGCCCGAGTCCCCGATCCAGCTATTCAGGTTGCCGTAGATCCCGTCGTTCAGCCCCGCCACGTCATGGATGGGGAAGCCCGTGAGGGAGTCCAGCGCGAAGGGGAAGGCCCCTTGCCCCAGCGCGAGGTCGTCATCGCCGAACCATCCGCCCTCCTCGACCAGGGTGAGCTGGGCGAGAGCTCGCCCGGGCGCCCACGGGGCGACCAACGAGGTCCCGAGGACGGCATAGACCAAGGCATCGCGCGCACGCATGAGCTCCCTCCCTTCTGTCCCGGCGCTCCGGACGGCCATCCTACCACACGGAGCGGCCCCCACGACCTCATGGCGCGCAGAGCTCAAGGCCCGCACAGCTCGGAGCACCCCGGGATCCTCACGCAGGCCGCTCCGAGCGCCGGCGGCGCGCCGCCCCGGAAAAGGTGGCTCAAGACCGCCACCGCGTCGGCCAGATCCACCGCGCCCGAGCCGTCCGCGTCGAGGACGAGCAGGTCGCCGCCCTCGGCCGGCGAGGCGCCGCCGCAGGGCAGGGGCACGGGGGCGACGAAGAGCCCCCACAGGATCGCCACGGCGTCGCCGATCTCGAGGGAGCCGTTCGAGTTCGCATCGCCGGGGACGCGCCGGCCGGACAGAGGCGGAGCATCGCCTGGAGCGCCCGGCGTGCCGCCCGCGGTGCGGCTCGGCCTCCACCCGTCGGGCCGGCTCCAGGCGGCAAGCGGCGCCAGCGGGTCGGCGATCTCGAGCGAGCGCCCGCCGCCGTCCGTCTCGGGGTACCAGGCGTCGTCGAGCTCGAAGTCCTGGATCGTCGCGTTCAAGCCGTAGGTGAGGACGAGCCGCTCGCCGCCGTTCGAGAGGCGGTCCTCGTACTCGCCGGCGACGAGGATCCCGGTCTCCCCGTAGCGCCCCCGGAAGGCGCGGAGGTTCTCGACGACGACGATGCGCTCGCCGGGCCCGAGGACCTTGACCGCCCCCTCGGCGAAGCGGAACCCGACGCCCTCGGTGAAGGCGACTGCCGTCAGGTCGACGGGCTCCGCGCCGATGTTGAGAACCTCGATGAACTCCTCGTCGCGGTCGCCGAGCGGGTGGTAGTGCACCTCGCTGACGCGCAGGCTCGCCTGCTGCGGGAAGGGCACCGAGGGCGGTCCGGCGACGAGCTCGACCGGCTCCGACCAGCTGCTCCAGCGGCTCGTCGCGTCGCGCATCCGCACCCGCACCCGGTGAGCGGCCCCGATCCGCAGCGCTTCCGGCGGCACGCGCAGGACGGGGTCGAAGGTGGTCGTGACGGGGCTCGTCCAGGAGGGCTCCACCTCGTAGCGGCGCGGCACGCTCGGGTCCCAGGGCTCGCCCTCGGGCGTCACCTCCGCCACGCGCCACTGCATGGCGCCGAAGGTCCCGGCCCCCTGAGGGTCGCTGAAGGCGCTCGAGCGGAAGACCAGGCCGTCAGCGGGGTAACCCGGCGGGCCCTCGTAGGCGATCGACGGCCGGTCGGGGGCCGCCGCGTCCGCCGCCTCCTCGGCGAGGCGAGCCGCGCCGTAGCCCGCGAGGACGAAGTCCTTGATCCACCGGGCCATCCCCGCGTGGTCCTTCGAGACCAGGGTCCGCGTCACGGTCCCGCCGATGAAGGACTGCGAGGCGGGGCTGCGGTAGAAGGCCCCCATGTGGCTCGAGGTGGTGCGCGGGTGGTAGTTCCACTGCGCCTCGTCGATGTCCGCGAACGTGAGGTCCCACCCCGGCGGGCTCACGAAGCTCATGAGCTCGTCCACGAGGGTCCCCGCCTGGTCCTCGGTGAAGAGCAGGTCCTGGAGCTCCCGGGCGCGGCTCGCGTACTCGATGCGGAGCGCCGGGTGCTGGACGATCGAGTTCTGCACGTTGATGGTCCCCGACCAGTGGGTCGTGGGCATGTAGAGCATGTCGAGGTCCCAGGGGATCGCGGTCCAGCGGTTCGTCTCCGGGTTGTGGTACTGGCAGTGGTTCCAGCCGTCGCGCAAGTCCATGTTGTTGACGGCCCGATCGACGGCGCGGAAGGCGTAGTAGCCCTCGAGGTCCACGTTGGCGCGCCACCACGCGATGGGCTGCGCCGAGTTGAACCCGTTCCGGTAGGCGTCGTAGTCCGAGGCGTTCCTGGGCTGCGTGGGCCCTTGGTTCTTCTTGTCGCCGTTCCCGCCCTCGATCTTGTACGTGTTGCCGTCGGGGAGACCGCGCTCCTCGAGGAAGGCCCCGTCGGGGTGCTCCTGCGAGAGGTAGAGGCCCCAGAGGTCCCCCCGGTACTGGTCCGTGGCGCTCGCCTCGAGGGCCTCGTCGATGACGCGGAGGTGCAGGTAGTGGGTCCTGGGGCTCAGCGTGCCCGCGAGCTCGTAGAGCCGGAAGGCGACGGCCTCGTCGAGCCCCGCCATGCCGCGATTGACCGGGACCCAGGGCGTCGAGCAGGGCGAGAGGTTCATCGTGCGCCAGCGGGAGCGGTAGCGGCGCCCGTGGTTGTCCCGCGGCTCGAGCTCGTGGCCCCGCTGGAAGTGGAGCCGCCACTTGTTCTTCCCCGAGACGTACGTCGAGAACTCGCCGCGGTTCTCGAGCTCCAGATGGTCGTACACGGCGCCTTCGTAGACCAGGGTGCCGAGGAAGTGGACGCCGTCGTACGCGCCATCGTACTGGCTGCGCACGATGTCCTGCTCCTGGGCGATCAGGTAGTAGACCGGGAGGAGGTTCGTCACCTCGACGCCGAAGCTCACGACCGGCGTCGCTCCGGGCCGGCTCGCGCCGCGCCACGACGGCACGCCGTCGTGGACGAAGTAAGCGAAGTTCGGCTGCGGGTCGTCGGGGTAGGGCACGCGCACGTCGCGCCCCGTCGCGTCGCGGGCCGCGATGCGATAGCGGACGAGGCGGCGGTGGACGTGGACCGAGGGGGGCACCTCGGCCGAGTAGACGCCGTCCGAGGCCTCGGCGTCGGCCCCGGCCCCGTCGTCGCGCATGGACGTGGCGGTCCAGCCCGTCGCGTAGGCCGGGTCCGTGAGCCGCACGTACGCGCCGGGGCTCACGACCTGGTACTCGAGCGTCACCTCCGCGACGCCGTCGGGGTCCGTGGCCTTGACGGTCACCGCAACGGGCATCCCGGAGCCGGGCGAGGCCGGCGCGTGCTCGACCTGGCGGAGCTGCGGCGGCGGGTTCTCGTCGTAGACGGCGTTCCTCGCGCCAGGCGTCGGGCCGGCGCCCGCCGGGTCCACGACGAGACGCACGTCGATGAAGGCGTCGGAGCTGTTTGCGAGGGACGCGTTGTGGAGCTGGACGGCGATCACGTTCTCGCCGGGGAGGAGGTAGCCCGCGGGCGCCGGGAGGTCGAAGGCCACGAAGGTCAAGTCCTCCAGGGCGCTCAGCGCCGCGCCGTCGAAGGGCATCTCGTCCGACGGCAGGTTGTGGCGGACCACGTGGACCCCGTTGATCCAGGCGTTGGAGCCGTCATCGACCTGAGCCTCCAGGGTGAGGCGCCCGACGGCGGACGGGTCGGCGACGTCGAAGCGCTTCCGCAGGAAGACCGAGACGTAGCCGCCGCGCATGTCGGCGAGGCTCGTGGCGATGAAGCCCTCACCGTAGCCGATGCTCGCCTGCCCCTCGAGCCAGCCCGAGTCGTCGAAATCGACCGCCCGCCAGGCGTCGGGCGGGCTCGAGGCCTCGGAGGTGCCCTTCCGATACCGCCACACCTGCCGGTCGGCGACGAGCGTCGTCGCCTCGCCGGCGCCGGCGTCGGAGAGCCGCCAGCTCCCCCCGAGGTCGTTCTCGAGGGACGGGTGGAGGAGCTCGATCGAGTAGCCCCGGTTCCCGCCCGCCGTGGGCCACGGGAAGCCGCGGCGGTAGTCGACCTCGTCGGCCCGGACTCCGGCCGGATCGCGGAGGACGATCGTCTCGCCATCGCTCGAGAGCCTGCCGGCGAACGGGCCCAGGGCCCGCACGCCGCCGAAGCGGGCCGCGAGGGCGGCGGGGTCCTGGGCGACGACGAGGTACTCCCCCGCGCCGATGGCCGTCCCCGCCGGGAAGTCGTAGTCGGCGGCGCCGGAGAGCTGCCACCCCGAGAGGTCCACGGGGACCGCGCCCGCGTTGTGGAGCTCGACGAACTCCTCGCGCACGGTCTCGTCGGCCGGAGCGTAGTGGATCTCGTTCACGACGACCTGCCCCGAGACTGCGGGCGCGAAGGCGACCGCGAGCAAGGATGGCGGGATCGTGACGGCGGGCATGAGGGTACGCATGACTCCCCTACCGACCTACGGCCTCCGGATCGTCCCGTCGAGACCGCGCAGGCGGCCCCAGTCGAGGTCGAAGGGCGGATCGTCCTTGATCGGGTGCTTCGCCGCGAGGGCCTCGTCGACGTCGACGCCGAGCCCGGGCTTCTCGCTCGCCTGCAGCATGCCGCGCACGAGCTCCGGCGCGCCCGGGAAGACCTCGCGCAGCGCGTCGTTGAAGACCATCGCCTCCTGGATGCCGAAGTTCCACGTGGCGAGGTCGAGGTGCAGGTTGGCGGCGTGGCCCACCGGCGAGACGTCGCCCGGCCCGTGCCACGCCGTGCGCACCCGGAAGAAGTCGCAGAGGGCCGCGATCTTGCGCCCCATGGTGATCCCGCCCACCTGGGACAGGTGGCAGCGGATGAAGTCGATGAGGCGCTCCGACACGAGCCCCACCCACTCGTTGGGGTTGTTGAAGAGCTCGCCCATGGCGATGGGAGTCGCCGTCTGGGCCCGCAGGTGCTTGAAGTAGCCCACGTCCTCGGGCGCGAAGGGGTCCTCCATGAAGAACGGCCGGTACCGCTCCACCTCGCGGCAGAGCCCGATCGCGTCGATCGGCGGCAGCCGCTCGTGGATGTCGTGCAGGAGCTCGACCTCGTCGCCGAGCTCCTTCCGCACGTGCTCGAAGAGCTTCGGCACCGTGCGGCGGTAGGCCGCCGGCTCGAAGACGTGCCCCTCGAAGTGCCCCTCGCCTGCCGGCGCGGCCCTGTCCCGGGAGCGGGCGCCGTACGCGGAGTGACCCGGGACCGCGACGTGGATCCGCACGTGGCGCACGCCCTCGGCGAGGAAGCGCCGCACCTGCTCCACGACCTCCTCGGGGGTGCCCCCCGAGGCGTGGCGGTAGACATGCACCGCCGTGCGGCACTTGCCGCCCAGGAGCCGGTAGACGGGCATCCCGGCACGCTTGCCCAGGATGTCCCACAGGGCCATATCGACGCCGCTCAGGGCGTTCATGAGGACGGGCCCGTTCCGCCAGTAGGAGCTCTGGAACATGGCCTGCCACAGGTCCTCGATCTCCAGCGGGTCCTTCCCGGCCAGGAAGGGCGCGAGGTACTGGTCCACGGCCGTCACGACGGGCCTCGCCCGCTGCGTGAAGGTGGCGCAGCCGAGACCGTACAGGCCCGGCTCGCTCGTCTCGACCTTCACGACCACGAGGCGGATCCCGGCGGGCGCCGTGAGGATCGCGCGGACCCTCGTGATCTTGAGGCCGGAGCTCCCGCCCGCGGCAGCCGCCTCCGCTGGAGCCGCCCCCGCCTGAGCCGCCCGAGAGGCGCGCGGCGCCCCGAGCAGGAGCCCTGCGAGCCCAGCCCCCGCCGCCATACGTCCCAGGAACGACCTTCGGTTCACCGTCTCACCTCCTTGACTCCTTGAGTGATCGCGAGCTTGAGTGATCGCCGGCTCGTCGGATATCTTACAGGCATGGTACGGATCTGCCTTGCAGGCGCCATCGCCTTATCCCTCGCCGATGGCGGCACGGACATCAACGCTCCACTCCGGCCGGGTCGCGCGGCTCGCGAAGACGCCGACGGTCCGTGGTGGTCCTTCCGGCCCGTCGCGAGGCCTCCCGTCCCGGCCGCCGGGGGCTCTTGGGCCCGCACGCCCGCCGACGCCTTCGTCCTGGAGAAGCTCCGCTCGAGCGGCCTCGAGCCCTCGGGGGAGGCGGACCGCCGCACGCTCCTCCGCCGTCTCACCTTCGACCTCCACGGCCTGCCGCCGTCGATCGAGGAGGTCGAGGAGTTCCTCGCCGACCCGTCGCCCGACGCGTACGAGCGGCTCGCCGACCGGCTCCTCGCCTCGCCGCGACTCGGCGAGCGCTGGGGCCGCCACTGGCTCGACGTGGTCCACTACGGCGAGACCCACGGCTACGACAAGGACAAGCGGCGGCCCCATGCCTGGCCCTATCGCGACTACGTGATCCGCGCCTTCAACGAGGATGTGCCCTACGGGTGCTTCGTCGAGGAGCAGCTCGCGGGCGACGCGCTCTACCCCGACGACCCCGACGGCGTCCCCGCCCTCGGCTTCATCGCGGCGGGGCCCTGGGACTTCGTGGGGCACGTGGAGCTGCGCGAGGGGACCGTCGACAAGGCCATCACGCGCTCGAACGACCGCGACGACATGGTCGCGACGGCCATGTCGACCTTCGCGAGCGTCACGGCCCACTGCGCGCGCTGCCACGAGCACAAGTTCGACCCGATCTCGCAGGAGGACTACTATCGCCTGCAGGCCGTCTTCGCGGGCGTCGAGCGGGCCGACAGGCCCTACGACCCCGACCGCGAGACCCACCGGGCGCGCCGCGCCCTCACGGCGGAGGCGGCGCCGCTCGAGGCGAGGCTCGGAGAGCTCGAGGGGATCGCGCGCTCCGTGACGAGCACCGAGGTGGCCGAGCTCGACGGCAAGATCGCCGGGCTCTCGCGACGGCTCGAATCGCTCCCGGGCGGGCCGCCAGGCAAGAAGAGCGAGACCATGGGCTTCCACAGCCAGATCCTGCCGGGCCCCGGCGCCGCTCGGTGGGTCCAGGTGGACCTGGGAAGGAGCGTGCCGGTCGACCACGTGGTCCTCTTCCCGGCCCACGTCGCCTACGGCGGCCACCCGGGCCCCGGCTTCGGCTTCCCGCCGCGCTTCCGCGTCGAGCTCTCCGGCGATCCCGAGCTCCGCGGCGGCGCCCGGACCATCGCGGACCACACCGCCGCCGACTTCCCCAACCCGGGCGACGCGCCGGTCGTCCTGAAGGGCGGCGGCGTGGCGGCCCGCTTCGTGCGCGTCACGGCGACGCGCCTCTGGAAGCGCACCGACGATTACATCTTTGCCCTGGCCGAGCTCGCGGTCGTCTCGGGCTCGGAGAACGCGGCCCTCCGCGCCGAGGTCACGGCCCTCGACTCCATCGAGGCGCCTCCGGGCTGGGCCCGGCGGAACCTCACCGACGGCTTCACGAGCCTCGCGGAGGTCGGCGGGCCCGAGGGGAGCCCATCGAACGGCCTCCGCAGCGCGGTCCTCGCCAAGCGCATTGAGGCGCAAGCCGAGATCGACGCCCTGCGCACCCGCCGCGAGGCCGCCGTCGAGGCGCTCCTCGACCCCGCGGTGCGCGCCGAGCGGCGCGAGGCGGCCTCGAGGCTCGAGGAGCTTCAGCGCAAGCTCGCCGCCCTCCCGCCGCCGCGCCTCGTCTACGCCGGCGCGAGCGACTTCACGCCCAGCGGCAGCTTCACGCCGCCGCGCGGCCCGCGTCCCATCCACATCCTCCACCGGGGCGACGTGAGCAGCCCGGGACAGGAGGTGGGGCCGGGCGCCCTCTCGTGCCTGCCCGGACTCGAGGGACGCTTCGCCCTCGAGGACGCTCGGGGCGAGGGCGAGGGCGAGGGCGCGCGCCGGTCGGCCCTGGCGCGGTGGCTCACGGACCCCCGGAACCCGCTGACCTGGCGGTCCATCGCGAACCGCCTCTGGCACCATCACTTCGGCCGCGGCATCGTCGACACGCCCAACGACTTCGGCCGCATGGGCTCGAGGCCCACGCACCCCGAGCTCCTCGACTGGCTCGCCTCGCGGCTCCTCGAGCGGGGCGGCTCGTTGAAGGAGCTCCATCGCCTGCTCGTCACGAGCGCAGCCTACCGCCAGTCCTCGGCCCACGACGAGGCGCGGGCGAAGGTCGACGCCGAGAACCGCCTCCTCTGGCGCGCGAGCCGCGCTCGCCTCGAGGCCGAGGTGGTCCGCGACGCCCTCCTTGCGGCCAGCGGCCTCCTCGACCTCGCCATGGGCGGGCCGTCGGTCGATCACTTCCTCTTCCAGGACGACCACTCGCCCCGCTACGACTACGCGGGCTTCGAGCCGGACCACGCGGCCAACTTCCGCCGCAGCGTGTACCGCTCGATCGTGCGGAGCGTGCCGGACCCCTTCATGGACTGCATGGACTGCGCGGACCCGTCGATCCTGACCCCCAGGCGCAACGTGACGCTCACGGCGCTCCAGGCCCTGGCCATGCTCAACGCGCCCTTCACGGTGCGGCAGGCGGAGCGCTTCGCCGAGCGCCTGAGGCGGGAGCGTCCAGGCCCGGACCTGAGGGGTCAGATCGAGCTCGCGTTCCTCCATGCCCTCGCGAGGCCGCCGTCGGCCATGGAGTTGGACCTTCTCGCCGCCTACGGGCGCGACCACGGGCTCGAGAACGCCTGCAGGCTCGTCTTGAGCTCGAACGAGCTCCACTTCGTCGATTGACGCCGCCGCCACCCATGCCCGGATTCCCATCGAACGCCCCCACACACGCCTGCGCTTCCCGCGAGCTGCCTCTGCCCCTGCCCCTGAGCTCGCCCGCCGTGAGCCGCCGCGAGCTCCTCTGGCGCCTGGGCGGAGGCCTGGGCGGGATCGCGCTCGCGTACCTCCTGGGCCGCTCGGGCCTGCTCGCGGCTGAGCCGCTACCGGCCCCCCGCGCCGATCTGAACGGCGGCCTCCACCACCGGGCGCGCGCCCGGCGCGTCGTCCAGCTCTTCATGTCGGGCGCCGCGAGCCAGTGCGACACCTTCGATTACAAACCCCTCCTCGTCGAGCGGCACGGCGAGAAGTTCGACCCGGGCGAGAAGGTGGAGCTCTTCCAGAGCGAGCCGGGAGCCGTCATGAAGAGCCCCTGGGGCTGGCGCCGGCACGGCGAGTGCGGCAAGTGGATCAGCGACCTCGTGCCTCAGCTTGCCGCGTGCGCAGACGAGATCGCGTTCGTCCACTCCATGGTCTCGAAGTCGAACGTGCACGGGCCCGCGACCTTCATGCAGAGCACGGGCTTCATCCTGCCCGGTTTCCCCAGCATGGGGGCCTGGGTCTCCTACGCATTGGGGAGCATGAACGAGGACCTTCCGACCTTCGTCGTCCTCCCCGACTCCCGCGGCTTCGCGCCCAACGGGCCCGGGAACTGGAGCGCGGGCTTCCTCCACGCCGCCCACCAGGCGACCATGATCAAGGCCTCGAGCCCGACCCCCATCTTCGGGCTCTTCCCGCCCGCGTCGGCCCGCTTCATAACCCCGGAGGCCGAGCGGAAGGGCCTCGCCCTGCTGCGGAGGCTCAACGAGGAGCACCTCGCCTCGCGCGAGGGCGATTCGCGCCTGGAGGCGCGGATCGCGAGCTACGAGATGGCCGCGCGCCTCCAGCTCAGCGCCCCCGAGGTCCTCGACCTCCGGGGCGAGAGCGACGCCACGAGGAGGCTCTACGGGATCGGCGAGAAGGTCACCGACGACTTCGGCCGCAACTGCCTCATCGCGCGGCGCCTCCTCGAGCGCGGCGTGCGCTTCGTCCAGGTCTGGAGCGGCGCCGACAACGGCTTCCCGCGGAGGAACTGGGACAGCCACGAGGACATCGCCCGGGACCACGGCGAGATGGGCGCGAGCATGGATCGGCCCGCCGCGGCCCTGATCCAGGACCTGCGCGCCCGGGGCATGCTCGAGGACACGGTCGTCCTGTGGACGACGGAGTTCGGCCGCATGCCCTGCAGCCAGGGCTCGAAGGGCCGCGACCACAACCCCTTCACCTTCACGACGTGGCTCGCGGGCGGCGGCATCCGGGGCGGCGTGACGTACGGCGAGAGCGACGAGTGGAGCTACAAGGCCGCGGTCAACCCGACGTACTGCTACGACGTGCACGCCACGGTCCTCCACCTCCTGGGGATCGACCACGAGCGCTTGACCTTCCGCCACAACGGCATCGACCGCCGCCTCACCGACGTGCACGGGAGCGTGATCGGGGAGATCGTGGGGTAGGGGGCGGAGCCGATCGCGCGGGCCGACCGCAGTCCGCGCAGCAGCGAGAAATGCCTTGATGGGCGGCAGAGACGCCGATACGGTCTCGAGTATCCTCGGCCCGGAGGCCGACTCGTCGCCGATGGCAGCCTGTGACTTGGAACTGGGCCCAACTCACGAACGCTGTGATCGCCAAGAAGGTGGCAATCTTGTGTAGGAAGCGTAGGATCGCCTCGGTCCTTTGAGAGAAAGTGGCGATGGCCAGACACGGCGATGGAGCTGACGGTTGCCCCCGGCGCCCCCAGCTCAATCTGCAATCCTTTGGCTGGACGAAGAATACGTGACCAACGATGTCGAGCGAGGCCACACATCGTGCGACACGACTCGAGTGGCGGAAGCTCGGCTTCTTCTACTGCCGAGACGACGAAGCCAAGGAATACCGGCTAGTCGGTTCGCGGCCAGGTTTGCTCATGTTCCGCGATCTTCTGCTGGAGTACGTCGCCGACCCCCGGAACCAGATGCAAGCCGAGCACGCGCACTACGGACCGTACATGTACCTCAAGGTGATGACGTGGCCCAACGCCGGGATCGACGCGATCGCTATCCGCGGCACTCTCGTTGATCTTCGACGTCTCGCGCAATTGATCGAATCCCAGCTTCGCGAGACCCAGCCGGGGTCCGTGAGACAAATCGGAAGCCAGTATTCTGCTGACTCCAAGTACTCTCTGGTCTTGGACGTGAGAGGTGAGGACTTCGATCCGTCAAGCGCTGATCCCTTGTTGCCGGCGGAAGCCAGCGATGATCGCGATAGACCGAGGCCAGCCGATCCGGGTGAGGCGCGTGGAGGCGAGAGCTGCTGAGCGCCGATGCCGAGGAGCATGACCCATGGCGAGAGACCCCTTTGTTGAAGAAGTCAGGCGCATTCGGGAGACCCAGGCCGCAAGATACCGTTTCGACATCAAGGCGATCCTGGCCGCAGCCAAGAAGCGCCAATCCAAGTCGGGGCACAGGATCGTCTCGTTCGTCCGAAAGAAGGTGGCGAGGGCCTGACTCCCAAGGCGGCTTCGAGCGATGGTCGGCAAACGGTCGCAGCACGAGCTCAGGCGGCTTGTCGAACACGCGGTAGCCGACGTCTGCGGCCTGCCGCGCCCCGGCCTCTGGTTCTGCGTCGACAAGGTCGAGGCGCGGGGCCAACCCCCCGAACGACTCACGGTCTGGGCGACGCTCCACTTCCTGCCCGAGGGCTCGCCCTTTTGCTGCGGCGAGCCCGGTTGCCACCTCGGCCTGTGCGGCGAACGGGCGCAGCAGGTCAGCGAGCATGTGCGCCGGGCCATGCACCGCCGGCAGAGGTTATCCGTGGACTTCGATGACCGGATCGGGGTTGATTATCATGCGGGTGTCACCTTCCACGACGGGCGAGCTGACGCCTGACCCGGCGCTGCAGCGGGCCGGCTCCGCCGGCGGCTGAGCCCCGACATTGGCCGGACGATGTCCGTTGCCCGCAACGCCGCCGAGCACCATAGCCTTGCATAGGGCGCGGCTTCCAGAACGCTCGCGATGCCCTGGATGTGATCGCTGTGCCAGTGCGTCGCCACGACGAGCTCGATGGCCGCTGCGGCATCGACCGGCATCTCGCGCAGGTACTTGAGGGCAACAGGCTCACCGTCGGCTCGATCGAGGCACGAGTCCACGACCATCCACTCGCCGCCTCCAAGGTGGACTATATACCACGCACTCGCCGAAGCCCGGGCCAAAGATCGAGACCTCGGCCTCGCCCTCGTGCGGCGGACCGACCGACGGGAGTCCAGTTCGTCGTGCCGCGATCAAGCCAGGCTACTTCGACCTCCCGCCCTCGCCGGCTCCGAAGAGAGCGGCGAGCCTCTCTCCCTCCCTCCTGGCCCACTCCATCTCCCGTCGAGAAAGAGAAGGGATCCGCCGGAAGCGGATCCGGGAGAAACGCGTCAGCTGACCCACGGGGCTGTACTCGTATCCGATGGTCCAGCAGAAGAGGGCGCCTTCAGCCACCAGGGGACGGTCTCCTTCCGACACTTCGTCTATGGGCAGCGTGATCTCTTCCTCCGGGTTCGAAGGCACGGGCAGGTCACGCAGCAGCGCGACAAACTCGTTGTTTCCCTCGAGGATGGTCGTGACCCTGCCATCCCATTCCTGAAGAAGCTCGGCTCGCTTTGACAGGGACCTCACTCCTTTCAGCCTCGGCGGCGGCGCCTGCGGTTCTTGGGCCGCGACTTGGGCAGCCTCAGGCATCCCGGTGCCAGGGCCCCAAGCTCATGCAAGTATTCGCGCCGGGCCTTGGCTCCCTGGCGCCGGCCGGGATCTTCATCGAGGAGCGGCGATCGGCAAGCCTGCCGTAGCATGTCCTCGATTCTCGCGTGCGCCTGCTCGCTGCCTGAGAGCGCCCCCTCGCGCAGCTTCATCACGTACGGCCGGACGCCGCGGGGAAGCCGGTCAAGGCGCGACCTGGCATCGTGAAGGACGCGAAGGCCATGGGCCACCACGTCCACGGTCTTGCAGAGCCGTTGCCGGATTCGACGCAATCGGCAGAGGTCCAGCCGATTCAGTTGCAGCAACTTGATGTTGAACTCGCCAGTCTTTGTGAGCTCCCGAACGCGCTTCGCGTCCGGGGCCATGTGATCGCGAGGGTCCTCCTCGTCAGGCCTGACCACGTAGGCTCCGCGTGCGCGCAGCTCTTCGATAGGCACGTAATCCCCCTTGAGACCGTTGCAGCGGGCGCAGGACCATTGCAGGTTCCCGTAGGCTGCTCGGAGGTCGGGGTGAGAGCTTTGCGGGAGGTAGTGGTCGATCGCAAGCCGAGTCCGCCGGCCTCCGCCTCCGCCATGGAGCAGTAGGCGCAGGAGTACCAGAAATCGTGCCGCAACGGCTCCTTGTACTCCCGGTAGTCCGAGCGAGGCTCAACGCGGCTTCGCGTCACGAGGGGCGGGCGTCTCGCTGACCCCGTCATCGTCCCCGCGGCTTCCCTTTTCGCGAACCTGACGCGCATGCCGCCGTTACCTTTTCGGCGGCATCATTGACCCTCGCGGCCACCTCCGCGTACTCCGCGGCAAGCTGCTCCAGCCGTTCGAGGCTTTCCGCGAGCGCTGGGTCCTCGATCTGGTCGATCAGCCAGACGAGGTACTCCAGCCGACGCTCATCGCGACTCGACAAGCCGGTCGTGAACTTCCTCCGGAGGAGTTCCACCTTCTCGCGGAGCAAGACCTCCTCATCGATCGCAGCAGGTTTCCGTAAATGGAATCGCTCCCCGTCAATGGCTGCTGGCGAATCGGCTGGGACCCACGCCGTAGGCATCACTGTATCGATTGTGCGCGTTGGGAGAGGCTGAGCCTCCACCGAGGGAGGCGGCAACTCGAGCGCCGTCGCAGCCGTGACTGCCAAGGCTACTTTCTTCACACTTCCTGCGGCCGGAGTCCCCCCGGATGGCCTGCGTTGGGCCGTGGTCTCTTGAGGAAGCCCGGTTGTTCCTTCCCCGGTCTCGAGGCTTGGTATCGCGGTCCGCTCCGTGGCGTCACTCATAGGCAAGCTCTCCAGCTCCCACCCGCTCGAAGTACTCGAGAGCGCTCCCTCTCGAGCGTCGTAGCTCTTCTTCGATCTGAGGAGCGCGCCACTTCCCAGCTTCCGTGAAGACCCGCTGCCAGTCCAGCGTTAACTGGATCGACCCGGGCTGACTGGCCTCGTCGAAGACCACCGTGTGGTGGCACTGGTCCCTCCAGGCATCCTGCCCGGCGAGCTTCGCGAGCAGGCTCGTCTCGCTCTTCAACAGCTCTCCCCAAGGTCGCGCCAGGTGCTCGAGCAGCGCCTTGACGCCCGGCGGAAGGTTGTCCCTCTTGTGTCGCATCGCGGCAACGATGCCCACCCTCCTCACGGCGAGCGGCTCCTGCGCGGCGATGTGCCCGACGACGTCCTTCATGCGAGCCTCGGTCTGTTCGAGAAGCTTCGAGTAGCTTTCGACCTCGCGCCTCTCGAGGGTCGGCAGCTCGCCCGGCTTCGTCTGCGCCGACAGCGGGTAGTTGAACTCGACGATGACGTCGGTCGACAGAACCTTGTGCAGGAACCCGTCCGTGCTCCGAAAAACCAGGGACAGAGGCTGCGCGGTCTCGATCTTGATCTCGCCCTGCTCTTGCAGCAAGCGGTTGAGCAGGGGCCCGAGCGCGGCCGGGTAGCCCGGAGCTCGGACGAAGTCGGGCTCAACGCGAAGACCGATGATGGGGGTCGCGAGGACGTTATCGAGCCAGCGCATCAGACTGCTGGGAGCGGGTTGCGGGATCGAGCGAGGTTCAACGTTGTCCTATTGTAACCGAGCCGTTCGTTCAGAGCAGCAACGCGACCTTGAGCCCCGGGGTGGGGCCATCCGGTAAGCGGCTCGCTCGGAAGCGGGTCATCTGCTGGATCAGAAGATTCTGCGGCCGTCCGTCCACTCGATTCGTTCGCCCCTTCGCACGAGCTGAGGGTAGGCGCCCCAGATCGACTCCGGGATGGGGTCCATCGCCTCCGGGTTGTGCACGACCATGGCCTTGTGGGCAATCACCCAGTGGTCGCCGGGCGACTCGTCGATGTCCTCCTCGACCGAGATCACAGCGCCCACGCGAGTGTAGCACGGCTTGCCGCCTCGCCGGAGCTTCAGGAAGCGGCCTTCGGGAAAGAACTCGGGGCGCAAGGGGCCAACGGCTTCCCCCTTCGCGACATCGATGGGCGCCACGAAGCGAAACTCCCCGTGGAAGGCCTGGATGAGTTGGCGGCTCAAAGCAAAGACCTGAGTGCGAAGGCGCGGCACGAGGAAGAGCACGTTCCTGACGCCCTTGGCGAATTGCTTCTCTGCCTGCTCGAGGCACTTCGCAAGGGCGTCGGAGTCGTCGCCGTACCCGATCCGCCCCGCGGGAAGTTCACGGTATGGAGCCTTCACTTCCGCGTGGAGGTCTCCGTCGGAAAGGCGGATCAGGAGCTCCAGCACGCTCCCGCCGCGGCCGGACGGCCTGGGCTCGACGGGCAGCCCCAGCTTCGCAGCGAAAAACCAGCAGGCGAGGCACTCCGCCATGGCTGAGCGGAACCCAGCGTCGTCCTTGCCCGTCAGCCGGGCGCGAAGGTCGTTCCTGGACTCTCCGTCAAGAAGCCCGCAAGCATGGGCGGCGGTCAGGTACCCTTCCCAAGCCGCTCGATGGGCGGCGCGGAGGCGACGGACGCGCATCGCTGCCTCGGGACTTGACGGAGGTGGCTCCGATGCGGTCAAGATTTCCCGCCGCCACTGGGCCAGCGGGGAGGGGCTGCTCCCAAGGCGGCTCAGCACGTCCGGGGTGAACAGGGTTGTCAAGACGTCCCCCATTCACCCCTCCTTGCCTCGGACCTCCGGCATCTTCGGCGAAGCAGCGGGCTGGACCGTCGCGGTGGGCTTGGGCGCCG
>JACQVW010000786.1 GCA_016209535.1 Planctomycetota bacterium
GAGCACCACCACGTGCTCGTCCTCGAAGACGATGGGCGCTCCCGCGAGGCTCTCGTAGCGGAGGATGGAGCTCCCGCGCCGGGCGACGATGAACCTGGCGGGGAAGGCCTTGCGGAGCTCCTCAGGGGGAAGCTTGCCGGCCACCGCGTCGGCGATCCGGCGGTACCTCTTCTCGTCGCAAGCCGCGATGAAGAGGGGATCCTGGCCTTGGGCAATGGAGAAGGTGCCGCCGAAGCGACGCAGCTCCGGATAGGCGTCCCACTCGGCGTTGAACACGTACTCGCCCCGCGCCCTCCCGGAAAGCCACGCCGCGGCGCCCCGATAGATGCCTTGCTCGGGGGCGACCTTCCTCGCCGTCAGGGCGGCGTCGCGAAGAGACAGGACGGGGCAGGCCGCCACGAAGAGGCCGACCACGGCCCAGCGGGCCCTCTGCGGCCCCTGCGGAAGGAGGCACCGCACGGTGGGCCCCGCGCTCACGGCGACGAGCGGCACCCAGTACTCGATGAACCGGATCGACCGCAGGCTCAAGGCGAGGAGGAGAATCTGCAGGACGAGCAGCCACCAGGGCGTGGTCCGCCGCAACCCTCCCAGGGCCAGGAGGACCAGCGGAAGCCAGGCGTCGACGAGGAACCTGTCCAGCGACCAGGGAAGCAGCTCGGCCGGCATGGGTATGCCGGCCGGGTTCCCCGCCAGGGCGTTCGCCGTCACCTGATACCCCTGGTACCAGAGGACCACCAGGTTCGACGGCGAGTGGGGGTGGAGGACGAGGCCGACGACCGACGCGGAGGCGACCCACAGGAGCCCGCGGAGCTTCCGGGCCTGGAGAGCGTGAAGCGACGCCGCGGCGACGAGGAGCACCGGCACCGAGTAGGAGACCGTGTAGACGAGGTTGACAAGGGCGGCGAGGCGATGGCGGTCGCGGAGGAGAAAAACCGTCCCCAGCGTCACGCAGGCCACCGCGAAGAGCTGCGGCCGGCACATGAGGAGGCGGTAAAAGCTGGTGCTCGAGCCCAGGAGCCCGCAAGCGACCACGATGAGGGAGCGGGAATGGCCGTAGAGGATCGCGCCCAGGGCTCCCGCGAGAAGAGCGCAGAGGACCTGGGCGGCCTTCAGGTCCGGGATCCCGAGGCGCAGAAGGCCGGCCAGGGCGAGGTGGAACAGGTACTCCCGGTCGGCCGTGTGCCGGGACAGCAAACCCTCGGCGAGCTTCGTCGAGTAGCTGAACGGCGACGCCGCATAGTCCTCTGCGATCGCGAGGTGGAAGTACACGTCCCGCTCGACCGGCCCGCCGGCATACTGCCAGGTGGCCCCGACCCCACCGGCACCCAGGAGGAACGCGGCGAGCGCCCCGCACCATCCCGAGGATCCCTTGAGCCTGGCCAGGCCGGCTATCGCTGGCCGCCCCATGGCGACGCCTCCCTCGAAGACTGCAAACCGCTACCCCCCCGGCCCGCCGCAAGGCGGGTGGGAGGCGCAGTCCAGCTCGTCCGCGGTCGGGTCGGGCCCGCAGTCGGCCTCGGGCCCGGGCGGCGGCGGCCCGCCGCGGAATAGCCGGTTGAGCACGTAGACCGGGTCGGCGAGGTTCAGGAGGCCGTTGTCATCGGCGTCGGCCGCGTCGGTACAGGAAGGCTCCTTGCCGCCGAGGAAGAGATGCAGGAGCGTGAAGACGGCATCCGAGATCGTGCGTCTCGCGTCGGCGTCGGCGTCGCCTCGCAGGAAGAACCCCGCGGGGCTGCAATCGCCGGTCTCGTAGGCGCCGATGTCGACCGCCTGCCCGCAAGGGCGCGCGTGCCCGTCCATGTCGACCGCCGGGGCGCCGCGGTCCGTGCCTTTGTCGACGAGCGGCGAGTCCCCGCGGAGGCGGTAATCGCCGGGGTCGACGACGAAGGCCGGGAGCTCCACGTCCTGGGCTGCGATGCTGACGGTCCTGAAGGAGGTGAAGTCGAAGACCCCGAGGGAGACGAAGGCGGGATCCACGTTGAGGTTCTTCGAGAGGCGGACTGCGATGTCGCGCATGTCCTGGCCCACGCAGGAGTAGAACACCTGGAAGTGGCGCCCGTAAAGGCTGTAGAGATCTCCGCCCCAGTTGCCCCAGACGACGGAGTTCGTGAGGACAACGGCCCCCTCGTCTACCCTGCCGGCCCAGATCCCCCCACCCTCGCCGCGCTCGGCGAAGTTCTGGGTGATCGTGCAGTTCCAGAGACTCAGAGAACTTTCAGACCAAACTTCGATCGCGCCCCCCCAACCGGGCGTCTCTCCGCCCCCGCGAGCAAAGTTGCCGGCGAAGAGGCAGTTTCGCGCTTCCACCTGGGCTATGTCCGCGTAGAGGCCCGCACCTCGGGTGGAGAGATTCCCGAGCAACTGGGTTTCGGAAAGCTGGAGCGACCCTGCGGGGAAGTTGAGGCCGCCTCCGGAGTTCCCTGCGATCCTGGTGCGGGTGATCCTCACGAAACCGCTCACCCTTAGGCCTCCGCCGCGGTAACCCGCCCAGTTGGAGGACACATCGCAGTCCCTCAGCTCAAGGCGAGCCTCCTGGGCCCAAAGCCCACCACCCTCCAGCGCGCGGTTCCCGGTGATCACGCAGCCCACCACGCAAGCGTGGGTCCCAGAGAAACCAGCGATGCCTCCACCCCTGCCCCTAAACGGCCTGGCCCAATTCGGCTCAAAGCTCCCCTGCCCTCCCGTCAGCGTGAACCCCTCGAACACCACAGGCACGTTCCCGCCGCCCTCGATCACGACCACGCTCGCGCGCCTGGGGTCATCGGGCGTCTCGCTCATGCGGATCGTGGTGGGCGTGGCGCCTTCCCGCGAGCGAAGAGCGATCCCCTTCCCCGAGAAGGTCACGGGCCTCGAGACCACGTACTCCCCGGCCGCGACCAGCACCTCGTCCCCTTCTGCCGCCGCGTCCAGCGCGGCCTGGATCTCCTGGAAGTCCTCGGGCACCCGCAAGGTCGCGGCGAAGATCGATCCAGCCCAAGGCAGCGCCAGGACCAGAGCGACCGCCAGAGACCTCACCGTATCGGCGGCGGGTCGGATCGCACGTGTTTCTTTCATGGGGATCCCCCCCGAGCTTCTGGAAACGCTTCCCTGACGGGCCGAACCCTTGTAGGCCGGTACTGACGGTATGTTGGACACCCCTGTCTCCCTCTTGTCAAGAGC
>JACQVW010000039.1 GCA_016209535.1 Planctomycetota bacterium
AACTTCTGCTTGCCCGTGTAGAACGGGTGGCAGCTCGAGCAGATCTCCACGTGAAGCTCGGGCTTCGTGCTCCGGGTCATGAAGATGTTCCCGCAACCGCAGGTGACCTTGCACTCGACGTACTTGGGGTGGATCTTGTCTTTCATGGCCAGAGGCTCCTTGGAAGGCGCAGTGAAAGCCCGACACTATACCACGCGGCGCGGGGGGATCAACGAGCGGGTTCCTCCAGGGATGCACCCAAGGAATTGCGGGCGCGCGGCGCGGGAGGAGGGCCGACGTCTCGATCGGTGGGCCGGCGCGTCCTACCTCACCCGCATCCCCGTCACCGCGAAGAGGTTGAGCGGCAGACCGCGCACCCCCGCGTTGCCAGCGCTCGTCCCGTCAAACCCATCGACCGTGACCTGAGGCCTGTCCCCTGTGCCCGGGTCGAGCTCATCCTCCTCCGCATCGCCTGGGCTCGCCACAACGTCACGGTTGAAGGACGCCGAGAGGTCGAAGCTCACTGGCTCGAGGCCCAGCTCGCCGGTCGAGAACGAGGTCTCGGCGCTGAGCTCCGAGATCCTGCCGTTGAGGCCGACGTGCGCGACGCGCCAGGAGTAGGTCCTCCCGGAGAGGAGCAGGCCCTGGGGCAGCGTCCAGCGCACGGCCGCCCCGGCAAGGAGCGCATCGTAGACGGGGTTCTTGTCGTACTCGCCGCCGGCCTCCCGGACCTGGAGGCGGCTCCGGCCGTGCCGAGGGCGATCGTGCGCCTCCCGGCGGAACCTCTCCACGTAGGCGGAGCTCCGGAGCCCGTGGTACGGCAGCACCTTGAGAGCGACGCGGCGGCCGAGGGAGGCTTGCTCCGCCTCGTAGACGACGCCCATCCCGCCGCGCCCGATTTCCCGGATCACGCGGTAGTCCCCGAACCAGATCTGCCCGCGCCGGTCCTCGGCTTCGCCCGCGATCGCGTGCGAGGCAGGCACCTCCGTGGGCGGACTGAAACCGGCGGCGAGCCCTGCCTCGAGGAGGTCGTCGCCGAGGGGTGGGCCTTGGGTGGGTTCGTTCATCGCGCCGAAATCCTGTCCGCGAAAATGCCGCCGGCGGGAGACCTGGTGAAGTGACCCTCGGACCCGGGCTATCTTATCACCATGTCCTTCGCACAAGAGACCTGCTGGACCTCTGGACCTTGATCCGCGATGCCGCGGCCGGTCGTCGAGAGGCCCGGGAGAGCTTCTCGCAACGTTACCTGCCCGTCGTGCGTGCGTACTTCCAGAGCCGCTGGGGAGGGACGCCGCTCGCCTCGGAGGTCGATGACGCCGTACAGAAGGTGTTCCTCGACTGCTTTCGTGAGCGCGGCGCGCTCGAACGCGTGGATCCGGACCGAGGCGGGTTTCGCGCGTTCCTCTACGGGATCGCTCGCAACGTCGCCCTCCATGCGGAGCGGGCTCGAGCCCGCGACCGGGGTCACCGCGACGCGGCCGGCATCGACCCGGAAGGCGTGGCGGCCGACGAAGAGAGCGTGTCTCGAGCCTTCGACAAGGCCTGGGCGCGCGCGGTGATGAGGGAAGCCGTCGACATCCAGACGCAGCGAGCCCACGAGCGGGGCCTCGACGCCGTCCAGCGCGTGGAGCTCCTGCGGCTGCGGTTCCAGGAGGGCCTGCCGATCCGGGAGATCGCGAAGAGGTGGGGCGCCGACCCGGCACGCCTGCACCACGACTACGCGCAGGCGCGCAAGGAGTTCACCGAGGCGCTGAAGGAAGTGGTGGGCATCCACGAGCGCTGCCCCCCCGAGCGGCTCGAGGCCGAGTGCGCGAGGCTGCTCGAGCTGTTGCGGTGAGGAGAGCCTCCGAGACGCGCTTCCTCCGCCAGTCTGACGGCTTCAGCCCCTACCGCCTTTCGTGCGGCTGGGATCGAGCCCGGCCTAGTTGACTGACAGTCAATCATAGGGTACGATCCAGGCATGAGCGAGAGAGTCGTGGAGTGCTCTTTCCTGATCCCCATCGTGGGAGACACGGATCGGAAACGACACAAACCCATCGCCTGGCGCATGCTTCAGGACGCGATCCACCGCCTGTTCAAGGGTCTCTCGGGACCGGAGCGGTTCCTGCTCGTGAAGGACGTCGATCTGGTCCCGGGTTCCTACACCGAAGAGGCGACCGGGAGGCGCGTCCACGACGAAAGCAGGCGCTACACGGTCGCGATTCCGGAGGCAAGGCTGGAGAGCCTCAGAGCGCTCCTCCGGAAGGCGGCGAACACGTTCGATCAGAAGTGCGTGCATCTTTCCGTTGCGGGAACAGTGGAGCTCGTGACCGCGAAGCGCGAAGACGGATACCTCGAGTAAAGGAGTCTGCAATGACGAAGCAAGCCTACGAGACGATCACGGGCCGCAAGATCAACTTGGGGCGCCTGAGCCGGGAAGAAAAGCGTCTTCTCCTGGCAGTGCGTAGGAAGTTCCGATCGCATCCGAGCTGGAGCGCCTTCGCGTCGTGGTGGACGGCCGAGCTCGGCCAGGCCGGCCTCACGGAGAAATCGCCGGCCTATAGGATTTGTCAGGATCTCGAAGCGCGCCTCGGCATTGCGGAGGGCAAGGTGGGGGCGCCCGATTATCGCGACTATCTCGCGGATCTGATCGAGGAGCGGTACGGATCGCGCTACCGGTTCTGCAAGGAGCGAGGAGTCGATCCGGGGCACCTGAGCCGGGTGCTCGCGAGCCGGTCCGAGCTCTCGCTTGAGTCACTCCGCAGCCTGCTTGGCGCGCTCGGGGCGGTGCTCGTGGTGCGGGGGGAGAAGGAGCTGCTGGACCACGCAAGCCCCGCGGTGGCGAGCCGCGCGCTGGCCGGGGTGAAGTAGAAAGCACTGCACTGGCAGATCGCGGCCGTCGATCCCGCGTGCGACGACTGCCGCGGCGTACGCAGACGCGAATGGGGCCTCCGACGGCCCTAGTGGACCGGCCCTGGCCGCCGGCGGTAGCCCGTGGGTCTTTGTAGGCGAGGATCGCCGCCGCGAAAACCGGCCCCGCGGGAGAGAGGGGGTAGCTGGCCGCGGAATCCGGCGCGGCGGTCAGTTTCCCGTTTCGGAGGACGAAGGTGGCCGCCCCGCGCCGTGGTCGAGCGGCCTCTGCGGGAGGTGGAGGCTGTCGGTCTCGCCGAAGGCTTGCCTCCAAGCTGCAGCCGGACGAGGGTCTCAAGCCGCCGGCGGCAAGGAGCCACGAGGCGTTCGAAGGCGCCCCGGTCCCCGGCCTTCGCCTGCTCGACGAGCTTCTCCTGGCCTCCCGCGGGCTCCATGGCACCGTTGTACTCGAACCGGAGGGACAGGGGGAGGACGCCGAGCGCCGGGCTCATGGAGTCCTTCCCGCCTCCTTGAGGAACATGGAACTGAGAGTAGAATTACTCACGCCTCTGAGTAATTCTTCTCTGAAATCCCGAAGTGCCCTGGGGGCCGAGGTTTCCATGCTCACGAGCGCCGCCGCCAAGACGGTCCAGGACCGGCTGGCCGAGCCTGCCCGATTCCTGCAGGTCCTGATCGGCCCCCGGCAAGTCGGCAAGACGACCCTGGTCGAGCAAGTCCTCGAGCGGTCGGACCTCCCGGTGATCTACGCCGCCGCCGACCTGCCGGCACCGCCGGGCCCGGAGTGGGTCCTCACGCGCTGGGAGGAAGCCCGGCAGAAGGCGGCCCACTCGAAGCGAGCGATTCTGGTCCTCGACGAGGTCCAGAAGGTCTTCCGGTGGTCCGAGGTCGTCAAGGGCCTCTGGGACGAGGACCGCAAGGCCCGCAGGGACCTGCGCGTCATGCTCCTCGGGTCGTCCGCGCTCCTCCTCTCCCAGGGACTCGAGGAGAGCTTGGCGGGGCGCTTCGAGCTGATCCGCCTCACGCACTGGACCTATCCCGAGATGCGCGAAGCCTTCGGCTGGGACTGGCAGGCCTACGTGTACTTCGGGGGCTACCCCGGTCCGGCCGCCCTTCGCGACGACGAGGCCCGCTGGCGAGCCTACCTCCGCGACTCGATCATCGAGACCACGATCGCGCGCGACGTCTTGCTCCTGAGCCGCGTCGAGAAGCCCGCGCTCCTCAGGCAGCTTTTCTTCCTCGCCTGCGAATACGCGGGGCAGATCGTTTCCTACACCAAGATGCTGGGGCAGCTCGTCGACGCCGGGAACGTCACGACCCTGGCCCACTACCAGAGGCTCCTCGAAGGTGCGGAGATCCTTCGGGGCTTGCCCAAGTGGCGCGGGGCGGCTCTCGGCCGTCGCGCATCGATCCCGAAATGGATCCCGCTGAACCCCGCGCTCGTCTCGGTCGTGGTCCCTGGGTCGTTCGAGGAGGCTCGGAAGGACCGCATGAGCTGGGGCAGGCGTGTCGAGGCCGCCCTGGGAGCTCACCTCGTCAACACGTCGCGAGCCTCGGAGACCGAGGTCTTCTACTTCCGCGACGGGAACGATGAGGTCGACTTTGTCCTCAAGCGCGGCAAGGAGCTGATCGGCCTCGAGGTGAAGACGGCGCTCGCCGATACGGCCGTCTCGGGGCTCGGCCGCTTCCTCAAGCTCTACCCCAAGGCCCGGGGCCTCGTGGTGGGCCCCGATCCCAGGGCGATCGAGGAGGCGCTGGAGAAGCCGGCCGGAGACTGGTTCCGCAGGTAACCGGGCCTCCAGGGCCTTCAGGGGCAGCGCTCGTAGCGGCAGGGGCCGAGGGCGCTCGAGGCGGGCGTCGGGTCCGGGCCGCAGTCGCGTGGGCCCGGCGCGGGCGGTTCGGGGCCGCCGAGGAAGAGGTAATTGAAGGTGAAGACGGCGTCGGCAAGGCCCAGCTCGAGGTCGTCGTTGGCGTTGGCCGCCTCGAAGCAGGCGGGCGGCGGCCCGCCCAGGAAGAGGTAGCTCAGGGTCGCGACCCCGTCCGAGAGGTCGACCTTGTCGTCCCCGTTGGCGTCCCCGCGCCGGAAGACGATGACGGGCGCGAGGACGTGCACTTGCACCAGGAACGAGCAGAAGGCGACGTTGCCGGCCGCGTCCTCGGCGCGGCACAGGACCTCGGTGGTGCCCGGTGGGAACAGGGAGCCCGAGGGAGGCGTGCAGAGGACCTCGACCGGCCCGCAGTCGTCCTTGGCGTCGACCTCGTAGTCGAGCTCGACGCCGCCGGTCACAACTGTCACCGCGATGCCCTCCGGGCAGATGATCGTGGGCGG
Source organism: Planctomycetota bacterium (assembly GCA_016209535.1). Taxonomy (GTDB): domain Bacteria; phylum Planctomycetota; class UBA8108; order UBA8108; family SXIK01; genus JACQVW01. The sequence goes on from JACQVW010000039.1 coordinate 5,156, forward strand.
CGTCGAGTCGCGTTCGAGGGTGACGGCGCCGCAGCTCGTGCGCGGGATCACCGTCACGATGCGCTCCCCCCGTGCCGCGGCGAGCACCGTATCGATGGCCCGCACGCCGAGGTCGTCGGCAAAGCAGACCTCGCCGCGGGAGCCGTCTTCTGCAGCGGCGCGCGGCCGCCAGCGCAGCTCGAGGACGCGCAGCCCCGCCCTGGGACCGACCATGGATCCCTTCTTCAGGACCAGAGCGGCGATCGCCTCGCCCGCCCCGAGGCCGAGGTCTTTCCTTTCGACGGTCGCGTAGAACGAAGAAAGGCCATCCCTGGCGACGTCCGGCCCCGGCAGCACCTCGACCAGCTCGAGGAACTCAGCGGGCTTCCACCTGAGGCCGATCGAGAGCCCCGCGACGAGGTCTTCCGTGTCCAGGAGGACGTACGAGCGGGCCGTCCCCCCGCAGGCGGGGACGACGGCGTCCTGGAGGCGGAGCCGGTTGAAGGGCGGGGTGGCGGGAGTCCGCAGCGCGATCGATGGGTCGCTCGCGTCGTGGATGCCGTCGCCGTCGGCGTCGGCGTCGATGTGGTCCGGAGCCCCGTCCTTGTCTAGGTCCGTGGGCTGGCCCCTCCACTCGACGCCGTCCGGGATGTCGTCCGCGTCCGAGTCGGAGTCATCACAGTCCGGCCGCCCGTCTCCATCGGCGTCCTGGGTGCAGCTCTCGGCGACGATGCCGTCCCCGTCGCAGTCGCGCGGGTCCCCCGAGCGGCAGACCTTGACGCCGCTCTTGACGAAGAAGTAGAGGACGGCAGTCCGCTGGAGGGGCGGCACCACGACCGAGTTGGACGGCGACGGGGCGAAGATGGACTCGCCGGGGTGGTTGATGGTCCGAGGACCGGTGAGGACCCCCACCCGGACCTCGTACATGCCCTGGAAGGGCATGTCCCGGATGAGGCCGGAGTAGGCGCAGCCCCTCGCGGTGCCATCTTCGAGGGCGATGGGGACGACGCTGCCGTCGGGGCGCTTCAGGGTGGCCTCGAGCCTCTCGAGGCCGAGGAGAAGCGTGTGGAACTTCGGGACCAGACGCAGCTCGACGGGCTGCGCCGGATCCTCGACCACGTTGCGGTCGAGGCTCGAGAAGAGGTCCGTCCGTGGGTTCCGGCAGACGGCGGTGAGGTTTCCCGTTTGGAGCGGAGCCGCGCCAGCCGCGGCGCGCACGTCGATCCGCCAGATCCCGGGATTCGGGTCGCGCACCTTGAAGAGCAGGTAGAACGCCCTCCGCAGGACGTCCAGGCGCGGATCGGAGACTTCCGAGTCGAAAAGTCGCGGGCCGGGGCCGGCAGGGCCCTCGGCGCGGACGTGGACGCCGAAGCCCGTCATGTCGTCCATGGCTCCGGCGAGGCAGAGGGTGAGCTCCTCAGTCCCCTCCTCGACCAGCGCGTGGAACCGGTTGTTGCGAGGCGGGGGCGCGGTCGATGACCCGGCGGCGCCGTCGGCGCCCTGGACCCAGTGCTCGGGGCCGCGCTCGAGCCGGGGGCTCTCCTCGGAGGTCGAGAAGCGATCGACCCGGTAGGGCAGCTTGGGGATCAAGACGCCCGCGTTCCGGTAGTTGGCCCACTGGAGGACCACCGCGTTGACGATCCCCCTCATGTCCCGGGAGTCGACGTGGGAGCCGCCGGTGGCGCCGGCCACGTAGCCGAGGGTGTCGCTCTCCGAGCTCTCGAGCGTCGAGAGCGTATAGACCTCGATGTCGTCTCCGCGGAGGTTCTCCGCAGCCGCTTCCGGGGTCAGGTCGCCGCAGTTGTGCTCGCCGTCGGAGATCAAGAAGACGGCCTTGTTGGCCCCCTCCGCCTCCGCTCCCAGGGGCTCGCGGGTCGCCTCGAGGGCATCCCCGATCGCGGTGGTCCCCTCGGGCACGAGGGTGAACACCACGGGCAGGAAGTCCGCCTCGAGGACCTCGCCGGGCGTCAGGTCACGGATGCTGAGGTCGGGTTCCGCGATGGGGTCGCAGTTGAAGGAGGTGATCCCCGCGCGCAGGCCGTGGTCCGCCACCAGGTCGAGGAAGGCCTCGGCTGCGGCCCAGAGGAACTCGAGCCGCGACTGGGTGCAGCCCTCGGGATCGTCGCCGTCGACCTCGCCGTCGCCGTCATCGTCCTCCCCGTTGTCGCAGACCTCCTCGCGGCGGCCCCGAGTGCTCCAGGACATGCTCAGCGAGCGGTCGAGGAGCAGCATCACCGTGTCGGCGGCGGCGCAGTCTTCGTGGAAGTCGGGATCCTGGAAGTCAGGGGGCCGATCGGCCTCAGGGGTCGGGCCGTCGAAGAGCTCGAACCAGTCGAAGGTCTGCGTCAGGCGCGTCCAGCAGGAGGTGTCGGCCTCGAAGTGGTCCTGCAGCCCATCGCCGTCATCATCGACGCCGCAGGCCGGGGCGTAGATGGCGTGCTGCTGGGTCGTGGCGTAGCGTTCGCACTCGTCCTCCTCGAGCTCGCAACCGTGGTTGAAGTACCCGCAGTTCTCTTCCTCGCACCCGGGGATGTCGGGGACCGGCTCCTCCTCGCAGGAGAGGCAGTCGCCGATGTCCCAGTCGTGATTGGCGAAAGAGCACAGCTCCGAGAAGTCGATCCCGCGTTCCGGGTCGAGGTGGGCGCTGTTCTTCTGCATGAGGCACTGGTCCACCTCGCTCATGAGGTCCGGGTGCAGGCACTGACCGTATCCCCAGCAGTCGCCGAGCTCCGAGCGGTCCTGATCGTCGTACTCGTCGCCCAGCCCCAAGGCCAGGTGCCCGAGCTCGTGCGCGATGGTGAGGGCTACGATGTCATCCGCGAAGAGCGTCACGTGGTGGCCGAGGGTGAAGAGGCCCTTGTGATAGCCATCGTCCCGGTTCCCGAACATTTCTGCGCGGGAACGTCCCCCCATGGGCAGGACCAGCATGGCCGCCTCGTCTTCGACGACGGGGGAGCAGGCGAAGGTCACATCGCCGATGCGGATCCTGCCGTCGGTCGAGTCCCAGAGGATCCGGCTTGCCTCGGTGATCTCCTCGCGGAGTTGCCATCGGATCTCCTCGCTCGGCGGGAAGGCGAACGTCACCGTCATGAAGATCTCCCCGAACTTCCTTCCCGGCTGAGGCTCGAAGTTCCCGTCCACGTCCTCCCACACGAGGATGAAGCCGTTCCCGCCGGGGAGGGGGCTCGTCAAGAGCCAGGCGGCCAGGACCAGGCCGAGCCCGAGGGAGGAGGTGGTGGAGCGGGGGAAACGTGTCGGGTGGGACATGGGCGGACTCCGTCGCAGGGGGTGGTGGTGGTTCATGGTTCTTGCCTTTCTGAGGTTCTCAGTCCTCACAGCTTGAGACGTTGCAGGGGAGGCCGCCTCCAGGCTCGCTGCCGCAGCCGGGATACGGCGGCGGCGGCGCGGGCCCGCCGAGGAAGAGCGCCCGCAGGAGGAACACGGCGTCGGAGATGTCGGCGGCCCCGGAGCCGTTGGCGTCGGCCGCCGCCAGGCAGGGGAACGCCTCCACCGGGCCCGCGACCGCGGCCCCGGCGCCCGCGCCGGCTCCGCGGCCGAACAGGGCGCGGAGAATGAAGACCGCGTCGCTCACGTCGAGGTCGCCGTCGAGGTTGGGATCGCCGCGCACGAAGGCCCTGGGTCTGGGTGCACAGTCGGGAGCGGCTCGGAGGGTCCGCACCGTCCCGTCGCTCGGGCCCAGGTTCCCCGCGGCGTCGCGCGCCTCGAGCTTGTACTGGTGCTCGCGCTCGGGGTCGGTGGCGCCGCCCTCGCCCTCGCCCGGGTGGTCGTGCCGCCCCGGCCCGAGCCAGGCCGTGAGCGGCCGCCAGGCTCCCCAGGCGCCGCCCGCGGCCTGGCGGCGCAGCAGTCGGGACTCCACGGCGTCCGCCGGCGTCTCCCAGGTCGCGCGGAGGCGCGGCTCGCCATCGCCCTCGCCCTCGCAGACCCACCGGGGCGAGAGGACCCAGCGGGCCGCCTGCGGCGGATCGCGATCCACGGGCCTTGCGGCCGCCCACTCCGAGAGGCTCGAGACGTTGCCCGAGCGGTCCACGGCCTCGAGGCGGTAGTAGGCGATCGCGCCCGGCTCGAGCAGAGCGTCCACGACCTGGTAGCGGTCCGGATCCTGCGCGATCCGGAAGTCGCCGGGGTCCTCCACGTCGACCTCGGCCACGAGCCGCATCTTGCGCTTCGAGGCTCGCCGGCTCGCGTCGCTCGTGCCGTAGAGGCGGTAGCGGGCGATGTCGTCCTCGGGGCCCCGGAGCCACTCGATCCCGACCTTCCCCTCGGCGCGCACGGGGTCGCCATCGACGAGGACGATGGGGTCCGCGACGGCGCGGGCGATCACGGGCCGGGCCGGCGGGAACTTGTCCCGCACGAGGACCGAGAGCGCCGGCGAGTACCCGCTCGCGTTCCCCGCGGGGTCCATGGCCCGCAGGCGGTAGCGGTACTCCTCGTCGGTGCGCCCGGGCGCGGGCACCCGGTCGAGGAAGGCCGCGGCGCCGTCGAGGAAGGGCCCCACGGGCTGCGGGGTCACGAGGGCCCACGCCTCGGGGCGCCGCGCGCTCGCGCGCTCGACGCGGTAGAGGACGTGCTCGCCCGGCGGCGCGAGCCAGCGGAGCGGCACCGCGCTCCGGCCCTGCGCATCGGGGGGCAGGGGCTCCTCGCCCTCGGCGAGGAACGGAGCTCCCGGGTCATCCGGAGCCGTCACGTCCCGGACCGCCGCCTTCCAGCGGCGGGAGACCGGGCTCCGGTTCCCCGCCGCGTCCAGGGCCACGACGCCGAGCTCGCGGTACCTCACGCGATCGCTGGGGTCCAGCTCGGAGCGCGGCTCCGCGATGCCCGCGAGCCCCGTGTAGACCTCGTAGGACTCGGCGCGAGCGTCGTCCTCGTTCGTGTCCTGAGGGCTCCGGCAGCCGTCGTCCTCGTGCGGCTCGAGGACCTCGTCGTCGTTCACGTCCACGCGCCCATCGCCGTCGTTGTCGATGCCGTCCGAGCAAGCGGGCCGGTCCTCGTTCAAGTCCTCGGCGCTCGCACACTGCGGGTCGTCGGGGAAGTCGGTGAGGCCGTCGCCGTCGTTGTCCTCGCCGTCCCTGCAGGCGCCGTCCTTCTCGACGCCGCTGGGTGGAGTGCTCGGGTACTCGATCCGCCGCGGCACGGCCGGCCTCGGGACCGCCTCGAGGGTCTCGGTGTCATCGCCGTTCACGACCTCGAAGCGGGCGAAGTCCGGCTCCGAGACCGGATAGCCCTCCGGCCACAGCCAGCGCACGCGGAGGACGGCGGGAGCCCCTTCGCTCAGGACCGCGACCCGCACGGGGTCGGCGGCGTCGCGGCGCAGGAAGGCCGGATCGGAGGTCTGGAAGACCGTGGCCTCGGTGACGATGGGGGCCGGCGGGGGCACGAGGTCGGTGACCTTGACCTCCCTCGAGATCTGGAAGGCCGAGAAGCGGCCGAAGACGTCCATGGCGCGCACGGCGTAGCTGTATTTCTTCCCCGCCTCGACCTCGGCGTCGCGGTAGTACGGGGGCTCTTTCCAGACCGTCACCTCGGGGTCCGCCTCCTCGCCCTTCGCGGCCGGCATGCTCCCGATGAGGACGGGCGGAGCGCGCACGGAGAGCTCCCCCTCGCAGCCCGGCGAGAAGATCGCCCGCGTCAGGGGCAGGAACGCCGGGACCCCGGCCTCGCGGCGGTAGAGGACGTAGCGGAGGGGCAGGCTCACGCCGGCCGCGGGCTCGAAGCCCTCGGGGATGGGATCGTCGGGGTGCGCGAGGGGGACCGCGTCCCGCAGGTAGTTCTGCCAGGAGAGCTCCACCACCGCGGGGCCCCGGACCCTCCCCGAGGGCTCGTGGCCGAGGAGCGGCTCGGCGGTCGCCGTGAGGAAAGCTGGCGCCGGGACGGGCCTCGCGTCCTCCGAGGACACGCCGAGCACCTGCGCGCAGAGCTTGCGGCCGAGCCGCACGTAGTGCGCCACCACCATGTAGTCGTAGGCGGTGCGCTCCGCGGCGCCCGCGTCGACGAAGTAGAGCCCGAGGATGCGCGCGATCACGGGGTCCACGGCGGCCGTGAAGAGGAGCTCGAGCGGCTTGAGCTCATAGCTCAGGGGCGGCCTCTTGTGCTCGGCGATGAAGGTGTCCCGGTGCGCGGCGTACTCGTCGTAGGGCCCGAACTCCGGATCGGGCGGGATCGCGTCCCAGTACCGCTCCGAGCCGTCCTCGTTCTTCGATCCCTCGAGCCACCAGAGGGGCTCGTGGCCTTGACCGAGACAGACGGCGCGCCGGAGGAGCTCGACCAGGTCCTCGAGGTCTTGGGCGCCGTCGCAGTCGAGGTCGGCGACGTACGCGTCGTACGCGATGGGGTCGGAGAGGCGGAGGCTCGCGGGGATGCGCGCGATGGCCGCCGCCACGTCCGTCGCCGGGTAGATGCGGGCGATGGGGACCCACGGGTTGCCCGTCGGCGACTGAGGCTGCCGCCGCAGGATCTGGAAGCCCCCGTCGGGGTACCCCAGCGGCTCGGGGTGGTCCGGCCCGCCGCGGTCGGCGAGGTTCAAGGCCCAGCGCAAGTGGATTCCCTTCTCACCGGCGAGGCCCGGCTGGACCGCCGGGTCCCACCAGGTCGCGGTCGCCGAGAAGCAGCGCCCCGGGATGCCGTTGCAGTCCCCGTCCTGCGGGACGCATCCCGGGACCACCAGGTCCCCGCTGAAGCAGCAGCCCGGCTCGAAGCAGGGCGCGGCTGCCCTCGAGGACTGCGTCCCGAGGACGAGGAGCGGGAGGATGGCCGCGTGGGCCAGCAAGGCCGTCTTGTGGTGTGCGTGTCTCATGGCAGACCTCATCGGAAGATGTCCCTGCCCAGCTCGAAGAGGAGGGTCGCGGACTCGGCGGCGCAGCCGTCCGTGCGCAGGAGGGGCGGTGCCCGCCACGGCGTCAAGGGGAGGAAGCCGAGGAACGTGAGTCGCAATGCCCAGGGGCCGGGCGCGAGCGCGTCGAGCTCGGCTCGGTCGAGGTCGAAGAAGAAGAGCCGCGTCCCCGCCGCGTTCCCGACCGCACGCAGGCAGCGGCCTCCCTCCTCGCGAGCGCAGGCCTCGGCGAGACGGCTCGTGTCGAGAGGCTCCGGTAGCTCGAGGAGGAAGCCCTTGTGCTCGCCGCCCGCGTCCACGAGGACGCTCAGCTCCACGACCTCGGGAACCGGCTCGCGCCAGCGTTCGAGGTCGAGGAGCTTCTCGAGCCGATCGAAAGCCGTCCGCTCCTCCTGCCAGAGCTCGCGGACGCGCTCGAGCTGAGCCTCCGTCAGGTCCTCCGCCGCGATGAGGTCGGCTCCCCGGAGGCCGTCGAAGGCGGGAAGGAGATGCTCGACCCGGCCGGCCCAGAGGCGGACGGTCTCGAGGTCCGCGCCGGTTGGCGCGACCGCGGGATGGGCATCGCGCAGGCGCCGCGCGTAGGAGGCGAGGCAGCGCGGCTCGCCGGCCGCCGGCTCGAGGCCGGCGAGGAGCGCGGCGGCTCGAGCCCAGTCGGCCCCGTCGCCGGCGCGCATCTCGAAGTAGGTCCCGCGGTAGCCTTCATCGCCGCAGCTCTCGGCGCCCTCGCGCTCCCCGAACCCGCCCAAGAGGGCCCGCAGCCCTCCGAACCGCGAGGCCAGGAAGGGGGACTCGAAGAGCGAGACCTCATCGGGCGCGAGCAACTTCACACCCTCGGGTGCTCCTGCCTCGAGCCGCAGGTCCCGCGCGAGCCGCTCGTCCTTCCAGGCGAGCTGGAGGATGTAGCGGACGCCGGGCTTGAGGGGCACGCCGTCGAGGGGCACGTGGAGGATGTCGTCGTTCTCGAGCTGCGTGGGGTCGACGTGGCCGGCGGCCTTCCCGAAGTGGATCGCCGCGCTGACGTCGGCCACGGGCGCGCCCTCCTCGTCGAGCACCCTGGCGATGAGGGCGGGGCGCGCCGCGCAGAGGCTCGCGCCGGCGAGGTCCACGCGGGGATCGTTGTAGAGGAGGCGCACGTAGTGCCGGTTGAAGCGCACGGCGAGGTGGTAGCCGAGGAAGTGCGGCACGGACGGGTCGGCGGGGACCACCTCGTGGACGTAGGGCGCGAGGCTCAGTGGAGGCCCCTGGGTGTGGAAGTAGGCGTAGTGGGTGCGGGTCTCGATCGGCTCGGGGTCGCCGGCGCCGCAGGCGTAGAGGCCATCGTCCCCCGGGGCGCGGTCCTGGAAGTCCCGGACCACCGTGACCACCTTCACCCGGTACACCGTGTACGGGAGCCAGACGCAGGAGACGCAGGTGCCGGCGCCGGCGCAGGGGGACCCGTCGGGCCCGGAGCCCCGGCACCGCTCCTCGCAGGAGCCGCCGCTCGGCGGAGGGCAAGGAGGCGCCGTGCAGGGGATCGGCGGTGGCGGCGGCTGACAGGGGTAGCAGCCGCAAGGGGCGCAGTCGCGCCGCCAGAGCCACTCGGCGATGTCGAGGTCGGGGATCCAGTCCGGTACGGCGGCCTCGAGGGCCCGCGGCGCCGCGGCGCCGCCGCCGCCTCCTCCTCCCGCGTCGTCGAGCGCGAGGCCGCAAGCGGCCAGGTGGCTGAACGGGTTCCGGTCGTTGAGCTTGAGGACGCGGCTCGGCCAGGAGCGCTCCTCGCCGAGCTGCGGGAGCCAGACGCCCCGCGGCCGCAGGTCCTCGGGCGGAACGACGAACCCGCGGTAGGCGCACACATCGGGGTCGAAGTCCTTCGTGGCCACCTCGAGCTCGGTGAGGAAGTAGGCATAGCGCGTCCCGGCCTCCCCGGCACCTGCGCCCTCCCGCACCGTGTCCGCGGCGCAACGTCCCGCGACCGCGCCGTCGTAATCCTGGCCCGTGAGGTCGTTCATGAGGCGGTGGAAGACCAGGTGCGGCGCGAAGTCCAGGGGCACGAGGGGCGCGTAGGCCGGCTCCCCTTCCTGCGTTCCCAGCCAGCCCGCATCGAGCTCGTCCGTCTCGGCGAGCCTAGGCTTCACCGCCCTCGAGCCGTCGTGCGCGGAGACGCTCACCTCCTTGAGGGCGGGCGAGACGGGCGCTGGGTTGCGGTCGTTCCCCCAGTGGAGATGCACCGTGGCCTTCGGGTCCGGGAGCGGCCAGGGGAGCTTGAGCTTCACGTGGAGCTTGCCATCGATCAGGAACGGCGACGGCGTCTCGAGCTTGAGGGCCGCGCCGACGTCGAAGCCCGCCGAGAAGCCGAAGGCGTAGAGCTCGACCCCGCCGTCCAGGTCCATGCCGCCCTGGAAATGGATGGGGTCGAAGTTGACCCCCGCCCAGGCGGCGATGAGGGCGCGGAGCGCGATCCCCAGGGGCCCGGCGGAGAAGTCGGCGTCGTAGCCGATGCCGCCCCCGAAGGCGAGATCGGGGAGGCTCGTGAAGGGGGAGCCCTCGACGCCGAGGACATCGTCGCGCGCAGGGTGGATCATCTGGTAGGCCTTCGCCTCGAAGAGCTCCGCCACGCGCGCCCGGATCTCCCCCCCGCCGATCTTCCCCAGGTAGACGTGCCAGTCCGATGGGTCGGCGAGGTTGAAGTAGGCCTCGGTGTCGCCCTGGACCTTGATCACCGGGGCGAGCTCGTAGTTCACGCCGACCCCCATCTCGAAGAAGGACCCGGCATCGTAGGTCACGTACGCGTTGAAGATCGGGTCGTCCCCGCGCGAGAGGCTGCCGCGTTTCTTGAGGACATTGGCCTTGCCGTTGAAGGTGATCAGGATGCTGGGGATGGAGATGAGGAGCGTGGCCTTGGCGTGGACGGCGTAACCGTTGTCGGAGGACCCGATGAGGGCTCCCGCTCCGAAGCTGAGGGCGCCGTCCGCGACGCGCCAGGGGGCGGCGGGCCCGCCGCAGGCCTCGAGCGGGTCCGAGCACCTCTCGTGCTCCGCGTACCAGAGGAGAGGCGAGTCGAAGGCCTCGATGTCCGGCACCAGGTTGGAGGCGAAGAGGCCCCCGATGCCGTACAGCGAGACCCCGGTGAAGACGGGGACCCCGGCGGGGAATTCGCTGAAGAGGTCGACGAAGAAGTAACGGGTCTCCCCGAGCTTGCCCACCGTCAGGCGGGCGTCCACCCCGAGCTGGATGGCCTCGATGCTCAGGCGGACCCTGCCGCTGAAGCGCTCCTCCGCCTCCTCCCAGGAGACCGCGCCCAGGAAGCTCACGACGCCCGGCTGGCGGAAGTCGATCTCGATGCCGCCGAGCTCGAGGGCGGCATCTGCGCCGCCCACCCAGGCGTAGCGGAACCCGTGCACCGAGCCCCGCAGGGGGAGGACCTCCGTCAAGCCCACCTCGGCGTCAAGCCCGATCCACTTGCGGCCGGTCTCCTCGTCGGAGCCAAAGCCGACGGCGCGGACCGTGACCTCGAAGCCGTGGAAGTCGAAGCTCTGCGGAGAAGGAAGGCGCGCCCACCCGCCGTCGAGGGCCATCTGGCCCGCACGGCTCACGGTCAGGCGCTCCACGGGGATCACCGCCTCGGCGTCGAAGGAGCCGTCGATCTCCTCCAGGAACCGCAGCTTGAGGTCCCCGTCGATGCGGAAACGGTAGTCGCGGTCGCCGTGGAGCTCGAGGTCGATCGCCTTCACCGCGAGGTCGAAGACGCCCGCCACGCCGAGCTCGATCTCGCCTTCCGGCACGAAGGCGACGCGCACGTTCCCGTCCTGCTGGAGGTTGAGCGCAAGCTCGAGGCGCGCCGCGGCGCCGGCCTCGCTCAGGCCATGGAAGAAGGGCGGGGTCAACCTCCCGGTGACGGACCCCGAGGTGATCGAGCTCTCGGCGAGGCGTAGCTCGAAGCTCTCGAGCGTGAGGTCCGGCTCCCCGTCGCCGAAGAGCGACACCCGCTGCCCCTCGAGAGGCAACGCGAAGGTCCCGCTCAGGCCGCGCTTCCGGATGGACGCGCTGAAGGTGGTCCCGTCGAGGATCGGCGTGAGGAACGACAGGAGCCCGCCGAAGGCGAGGCGAACGCCTCGCAGCTCCATCGCCAGGCGCGGGAGAGCCCGCGTGTCGAGGGTCGCGGGGAAGGACAAGGTCGCGCCCGCCTTGACGGTGACTCCGGTCGCCTCGATCGCGAAGTCCTCCTCGAGCTCGAAGTCGATGGTGCCCGCGGCTCCGAGGCCCGCTCCGCCCCCGGCCCCGCGCTCGAGGAGCTGGATGCGGGGGTGCTCATCGCCGAGCGCGTAGGCGACCTCGAGGTCGAGGCTCACCGCCCGGAAGGTGGCGGGCTCGCCTCTCCCCCCGAGGAGGAGGCTCGGGTTGAGCCTGAGCGCGAGCTGGAAGCCCCTGAGTCGGAAGGCGATGCCGCTCTCGCCCTCGGGGCAGGGCAGGTCCGGGGAGACCTCGAGGTCGATCGCGCCCGTGGGCAGGAGGACCTCGATGGCCGGGAAGCCCTCGAGCCTCAGCGCCACCCGGCCGTCGTTCGCGCCGTCGAGGCCATCGAGCGCGGCGGGGACATCGAGGCGCGTGAGCGCATCGTTGACCGTCACCTGGGCGCCCAGGTCCCCGCCAGCCAGGGCGAAGACCTCGAGGGGAAGCGGCGCCGCCCCGGGGACGCAGGACTCGGGGTCGCTGGCCAGCTCCGCGAGGGTTCGGGCCTCGAGGCGGCTGGCCGCGCTCAAGGCGAGGAGGGCGAGCGGTCCGAGGCACAGAGCCCAACCGAACCGCCCCGGGAGGGGCACAGGGGACGGAGGATGGATATGGATGGCGTGCATGGGCGGCAGTCCTTTTCGTGGCGGCCCGCGTCGCCGGGCGATCCCGGCCCTGCCGGGCCTCTGGAACGGGGAGCGACATCGGCCCGCCTGCCTGCCCCGGGGCTCGCGGCCCGGTCCATACGAGGAGCAGGACTGTTCCCTTCGCCCGCCCGGCGCGGTAGCCTCGGCGGCGAGGAGCCCACCGCCGGAGGGTCCATGCCGCCCCGCCTTTACCGCGTCATCCTGCCCGTGAACGACATCGAGCGCGCCGCCGCCTGGTACGGCGCCGTCCTCGGTGTGCCGGGGCGGCGCGTCTCGCCGGGCCGGCACTACTTCGACTGCGGGGGGACGATCCTCGCCTGCTACGACCCCCGCGCCGATGGCGACGCCTTCGACGCGCGGCCGAACCCGGACCACGTCTACTTTGCGGTCGGCGACGTCGAGGCGGTCTTCGAGCGCGCAAGGGGAGGAGCCGGGTGCCAGCGGATCGAGGAGCGGATCGAGACGCGCCCCTGGGGCGAGCGGAGCTTCTACGCCACCGACCCCTTCGGGAACCCGATCTGCTTCGTCGACGAGCGCACGGCGTTCACGGGGGAGCCCTCGGGGCCGCCGGAGCGCGCGGCGCGCCGCCCCGTGATCGGCGTCATGGGAGCGTCGCGCGCCGGCGAGGAACTGCTCCGCCTCGCCGAGGACGTCGGCTTCCTGGCGGCGCGGCGCGGGGCCGCCGTCCTCACGGGCGGCCTGGGCGGCGTCATGGAGGCCGCGGCACGGGGAGCCAAACGAGCCGGTGGGCTCACGATCGGGATTCTGCCGGGGGCTGACGCCCGCCAGTCACCGCCCAACGAGTTCATCGACGTCCCGGTCTTCACGGGGCTCGGGGATGCGCGCAACTGGGTCAATGCCTGCTCGAGCGACGCCCTGATCGCCATCGCCGGCGGCCACGGCACTCTCTCCGAGATCGCGCTGGGCCTCAAGCTCGGCAGGCCCGTCGTCCTCCTCCGCACCTGGCGCTTCGAGGGCGACCCGTCGCTCCCGGCCCCGCCTCGCGCCGAGACGGCGGAGGAGGCGGTGGAGATGGCCTTCAAGGCTCTCGGGGCGCGGCGGTGAGGGCTGCTGCGGCGCGGCCGGCCCAGGGAGCTGGCGCGCCGCCTGCAGGCAGGAGCCGGAGGATCTGAAACGCAACTATCTCCTTCACGGACAAGCCAGGGGGAGATAAGCTTCCTTGCATGAGCCGAAACGCCCAGAGCCTCTTGGAAGAAGCGCTCCGCCTCCCTGACGATCAACGGGCCAACATGGTTGCCGAATTGCTCAGGAGTCTGCCGCCACCCCAGGCGAGCCACGATCGTAGCAACGAAGAGTGGATCGCCGAGATCGAGCGAAGAGCTCGCAGGGGCATGGCAGGCGAGCACGCGATTCCGTGGCACGAGGTCAGGGAGCGTGCAGAGGCCAAGCTTCGCCGAGAATGAGGCTCGTTCCGTTCTGCAAAGAAGCAGACGCTGAGCTGATCGAGGCCGCTGTCTGGTACGACGGGCAACGCGGAGGCCTCGGAAAGGAGTTCCTCGATGACGCGGAGCAGACGCTCTCCCTTGTGGTTTCCTTGCCTCGCGCGTGGCCCCGCATTCGCGATGCGCCGCTCGACCTCGAGATCCGGAGGGCTTTGCTGAGGCGATTCCCGTATGCCATCGTCTACCAGGTTCAAGAGGAACGGATCCGGGTCCTTGCAGTGGCACACCAGAAGCGCGAGCCGAATTACTGGTTGAACCGGGTCCAGCCTTGATTCGCCTCGGAGCTCGGCAAGCCCGTCGTCCTCCTCCGCACCTGGCGCTTCGAGGGCGACCCGTCGCTCCCGGCCCCGCCTCGCGCCGAGACGGCGGAGGAGGCGGTGGAGATGGCCTTCAAGGCCGTCGAGGCGTGGCCGTGAGGGCAGCCCCGGGCGGCGGCCTCACGACCCCGCGCTCGCCTTGCTCCACGCTTCGAGCTGCCGCTGGACCGCTTCGGGCTTGAAGTCCCTGGGCCGCTCCTCGTCGTGGTCCCGGAGGAGGTCCTCGACGGTCACGGGCCCGCCCGAGACGCCGCCTGCGGGCACCTCGACGCCTGCGATCCAGGCGATGGCGTTCGTGACGAGCTTGCGGTGGTCGGGGTGGCCCCAGTTCCAGTGGACGTGGCCGCCCGTGAAGCCGAAGCCGCGGCCGCCGTCGGGCCGCTCGCGGGCCCACAGGAGGTGCTGCAGGTCGCCGCGGGCGACCGAGGCGCGCACGTCGGGGTTCCCCGAGTGGTCGCCGTCGGGGCGGGTCATGGTGTCGGGCCCCGCCACGGCGCTGAAGATCGGCGTCACGCCTTCCATGTTCGGCCGGAAGCGCATGAAGAAGTACCACTCGTCGTTCACCGAGTAGGGCCTCACGCCGCGCGCGATGGGGTGGTCCTTCGCCACGGTCACGCTCTTCTCCGGGGTCCAGTGGGGGTTCACGGAGCGCTTCCGCTCGAAGTAGCCCCCCGTCCACTCGAGGAATGCGTCCCCCACCTTGCCCTTCTCGACCTCGACGGCGTAGTGGATGAAGCCCACGCCCAGGCCCTTCTTCGCGAGGGGCGCGACCTCGTCGACGTGGTTCGCGATCGGGTGCCCGCCCCCGCCGTCCGAGTAGACGACGACGGCGTTCGCGTTGTCGAGGGCCGTCGGGTCCGACGGCCAGTCGGGGTAGTACACGCTCGTCACCAGGCCCAGCCCGCTCGCCTCGAGCTGCCGCGCGAGCAGCTTGCACCCCGCGCTGTGGTCGTGGGAGCCGAAACCGTGGCTCCTGTGGCCCGCGACGAAGACCACCTTCCGTGCCCCCTCGACGGGCAGGCGCTTCAAGCGCACGTCCTTGAACTGCACCTTCATGGGCGGCCCGGCGTGGAGCTGGAAGGCGAGGATGCCGCTCCTGCGGCGCCCCTTCGCATCGTCGTCCGTCACCTCCACCGTCGTCACGCCGTTCAACTTGTGGACGAGCTTGTTTCCCCGGGCGATCACGTGGTACGCGTTCCAGCCCTCCTTCGCGATCTTCGACTGGATCTCGGCCGAGTCGCCCACCGAGCCCGTGACGCGCGGCTTGTGGTCGTCGCCGATCGTGGTCTTCTGGCCGCGCTCCGCGAGGACCCCGCGGTCCCGCTCGCCGTAGAGGATCCCCGAGAACCGGTCCCCGCTGTCGATGTCGGCCTGGTAGCCGCCGACGACCCACTTCTCCCCGGGGACCTCGAAGCTGCGGTACTGGATGCCGCTGTTCCCGCCGACGATGCGGTACTCGAGCTTGAGCTCGAAGTCGTCCACGCTGGCGCCGTCGCGCCAGATGATGAAGGTGTTCCCCCGGGTGGGCTTCTCGTCGGTCGTCTGCCCCGTGATGGCGCCGTCCTCGACGCGCCAGAAGTCAGGGTTCCCGTCCCACCCCTTCAGGTCCTGACTGTCGAAGATGGCCTTGAAGCCGCCGTCGTCCGCGGCGAGGGCGGGGGCGGCGAGGCAAGCGAATAGGGTCACGAGCGCGAAGATCATCCGGGAGTCTCGCATGCGTGGTCTCCTTCGTCGGCACCTGTCCGTGGGGGTCCTGCGTCGGTGAAGGAGCGCATTGTACCCGCGCCGGCGCGGGAGGGGCAGGGCGTTCCGGCTGGCGAAGCCCCTATGCCGTCTCGCGCCTCGTCTCGTCGGCGCGGCGAAGCACCTTCTTGCCTCGGTTAAAGGTGGGGCTCCGGACGAGCTCGGGGGTGACGATGTACTCACTGATCTCCCCCGCGTGCTCGGGGATCTCGTAGAGGACGTCGAGCATCACGTTCTCGATGATGGCCCGGAGGCCGCGAGCCCCGGTGCCTCGCTCGATCGCCATCTTCGACATGTCCCGGAGGGCCTTGTCAGTGAAAGTGAGCTTGGAGTCGAGGAGCCGGAAGAACTCCTGGTACTGGCGGGTGACAGCGTTCTTGGGCTCCGTGAGGACCCGCACGAGCTCATCTTCGCCCAGCGGATCGAGGACCGTGACGATGGGGAGGCGCCCCAGGAACTCGGGGATCATCCCGTACCTGATCAGGTCCTCGATCTCGACCTCGCGCAGCAGGTTCTTCCGCGCCTCCACGTCCTCCTTGT
>JACQVW010000773.1 GCA_016209535.1 Planctomycetota bacterium
CGCATGGAAGGACGCACCGCACAAGGGCGGCCGGCGGGGCGGCGGGCCCTGTTTCCCTACTACGAGCTCTACCTGAGCCTGCGGTACCTCCGCTCGCGCGTCTCAGCCGTGGCGGCGCTCCTCTCGGTGACCTTCGGCGTGGCCGTGATCTTGATCGTGCTGAGCATCATGGGCGGCTACATCGACGTCCTCCGCGAGACGATCCGCGGCCAGGACTCGCACCTCGCCGTGATCGGGCCCGCGCCCTTCTCGGTCCTCCACGTGACCGACGTGGAGAGGACGCTGCGCGCCGTCCCCAACGTCAAGGCCACGGCGCCCTACGTCGAGACCATCGCCATGTACAAGAGCGGCCAGTTCAGCCCCTGCCAGCTCCAGGGCATCCTCCCCTCGAGGCAGGTCGAGGTCACGAGCCTCGGGGGCTACGTCCTCAGGCCCGAGGAGCTCGACGCCGTCCTGGGCAAACTGGACGCCGAGGCCCCGGACGCCGAGGCCCGGGGCGCCGAGGCCCGGGGCGCCGAGGCCGGGGGCGCCGAGGCCGGGGATGGCGCCGCCGGCGCCGGCGAGGCGCGGGACGGGGGGCGCGGGCCGCGGGACTCGAGGCCGGCCGCGCGCAGGATCGACGACGTCCTCCGGGCGCCGGGCCGCAGGCCCCTCGAGCCGGCGGAGCTCGAGGCGGTCTTTCAGCCCGAGAGCGCCCGCAAGCTCCTCGAGCGCCGCAACCCCGCCACGCTCGCCGCCCTCGGCGGGGAGATCCCGCCCGCGGCGCTCGTCGGGATCCACCTCCTCCTCGAGGGCCAGGTGCGCCTCGGCCAGGTCGTGCCCATCGTCACCATGGACCCAAGGACGCACGAGCCTCGATACCAGTGGTTCGTCGTGACGGGGGCCTTCAAGACGGGGGAGTACGAGTTCGACTCGAGGACGGTCTACGTCCACGTCGACGACCTGAAGAACGTCCTCGACCTCTTCGACCCCGAGGCGAACGCCTACCGGTACGAGGGCGTCCGCGTGGCGCTCCTGGACCTCGGTCGCTCGCGGGAGACCCTGGCCGCGATCAAGGCGGCCCTCGCCACGGCCCACCCGTCGCTCGCGGTCGTGAGCTGGGAGAGCCAGAAGACGACGCTCCTCGACGCGGTCAAGATCGAGAAGTTCATCATCTACTTCCTCCTGGTACTCCTCATGGGCTTCACGGGCTGCATGGTGCTCCTCATTCTCCTCCTCACGGTGATCGAGAAGACCCGCGACATGGGCGTGCTGCTCGCCCTCGGCGCGCGGCCGGGGGGCGTCGTGAGGATCTTCCTCGCGAACGGCTTCATCTTGAGCGCTGCGGGAACCGTCCTGGGGCTCGTCCTGGGCTATTTGTTCTGCCTCAACATCAACCCGATCCACGACTGGATCTATGCCGCGACGGGCCTCGAGCTCTTCCCGGCGAAGATCTACCGGATGGACCGCATCCCGATCCTGTTCCAGCCCCAGGACGTCCTCCTCAGCGTGGCCCCGCCCATCGTCTTCGGCTGCCTCGCGAGCCTCATCCCGGCGATCTGGGCCTCGCGGCGCGACCCCATCAAGGCGATCCACTACGAGTGACGCGGTCCATGCCCACGAGCGACGACGTCATCTACTGCGCCCGGAAGCTCACGAAGGAGTACCGCTCGAGCGGCGTGGTCGTCCATGTCCTCATGGGCCTGAACCTCGACATCCACCGTGGCGAGATCCTCTCCATCGTGGGGCACTCGGGCGTCGGGAAGAGCACGCTCCTCAATCTGCTCGGCCTCCTCGACGCCCCGACCTCGGGGAGCCTCGTCTACCGCGGCCGCGACGAGAGCCTCGCCGGCGCCGACCTCGCGAAGATGGACATCGGGTCCAAGGCCCGGGTCCGGAACCGGGAGTTCGGCTTCGTATTCCAGTTCTACCACCTGCTCCCGGACCTCAGCGTCCTCGAGAACGTGCTCCTCCCGGCGATGATCCTCCACGGCCGGGGCGCCTTCCGCTCGCGCCGCCGGGAGCTCGAGGCGAAGGCCGAGGGGCTCCTCGACCGGGTCGGGATCCTCGAGCGGAAGAGATTCCCGCCCACGCGGCTCTCGGGCGGCGAGCGCCAGCGCGCCGCCATCGCCCGAGCCCTCGTGAACGACCCCCAGATCGTCTTCTGCGACGAGCCCACGGGCAACCTCGACACGGTCACGGGCGAGAAGATCCACGACCTCATGCGAGAGCTCAACGGGGGCCTCGGCGCGAGCTTCGTCATCGTCACCCACGATCTGGACCTCGCGGGGATCGCCCACCGGAAGCTCACGATGCGGGACGGGGTGTTCGTGGACGGCGAGTGATCGGTCCGCACCGCGCCGCGAGCTACGCCGCGACCTGCGCCGTGACCTGCGCCGTGACCCGCGCCGTGACCTGCGCCGCGAGCCGCGCCACGCGCTCCCGCTCGACGGGCGCGTCGCGCCGCCCGCCCCGGCAGGCGGCGCCGCGCACGGCGATGACATCGGGCCCGAGCGGCAGGAGCACATCCAGGTCCTCGGCCTCGAGGGACCCGGCGAGGGCCACCCCGACGCGCGCCTCGCGCGCCGCGGCGATCAGGGCCCGCAGGTCGTCCGGGCCGAGCCAGTCGAGGAGCCGGCCCTCCCCCTTCGCGAAGGTATCGAGGAGCAGGTACGGCAGGCCGCGCCGCGCGGCGTGCTCGAGCACGTCGCGGGGATCGGGCGAGCCCGCCCGGCGCGCGTCGGCGTACGCCGCGGCGACGAGACCGGCCCCGCCCGCCGCGAGGCGCTCGGACCAACGGTCGAGGAGAGCCTCCCAGCCCGGGCCAGCGAGGCCCGAGAGGCCGAGCTTGTAGAGCGCGACTCCGGGCGTCGGCGCGAAGCTCCCGATGCTCCCGATGCTCCCGAAGCTCCCGATGCCCCCGGAGCTCCCGGCGTCGCGCCGGTCGCGGAGCTCGCCCAGCGCCGCCGTGACGAGGACCGAGGGCTCGCGCCAGGCCGTCGCCGCGGCCACGACGGCGCACCGGGCGTCCTCCCCCGCGTCGCCGAGGGGTCCTTCGCGGGGCTCCTTCACGTCGAGGATCGAGGCCCCTCCCTCGAGGGACGCGAGGGCCTCCGAGGCATCCCGCACGCTCACGAGGAGGCGCGGCCGCCTCGGCTCCGCTCCTTCCGGTAACCGGCGCCCTCCGCCCGAGCGCCGCTCCACGGCACCCGCTGCACCCGCTGCACCCACAGCATCCACGGAATCCACGGCGTCCACCGCGCGCTGCTTCCTCCCTTCCTCTCGACTCTGGTATAATCCGCCCTCGCAACCACTCCGGAGTGACTGAGCCATGGCGATCCTACGCGTCAAAGCGGGCCCATACAAGGGGAAGGTTTTTGACATCCGCGAGGAGACGCTCGTGATCGGGCGCGACGTGACGGAAGGGGCTCAGATCCTCGACCAGGGCGTGTCGCGCCGCCACGCGGAGGTCTTCCGGATCGGCGAGATGTACTTCATCCGGGACCTCGAGAGCCGGAATGGCACCTTCGTCAACGACAAGTCCGTCAACGAGGAGCTCCTGCGGGTGGGCGACCAGATCCGCATCGGCAACTCGGTCCTCGTCTTCGAGGACAAGCACACCTTCCTCAGGGACCCGAGCCGGATCCTGTCCGACGAGGCCCACGGAGGGGACGGCCAGCACGCGGAGACCGCCGTCTCTCCCAGCTCCACGATTCACCTGCGGCTCACGAGCCCCCTGGGGAAGCGGCCCGAGCCCGAGACGCCCGAGTCCGCCGAGAGCCGGAGCCTCAACGTCCTCTTCCAGATCGCGTGCATCATCAACGAGGAGCGGGACCTCTCGCGGATCCTCGGCCGGGCCGCCGAGCTGGTCGGCGAGGGCCTCGAGGCGGACCACATCTACGTCCTCTGGCACAAGGAGCACGCCGAGGGGGCCTTCGAGATCCTGGGGCGCTACGACCGGGACATTTCCGACGCCGGCGGAGGGTGCGTCTCGCGGGCCATCATCCGCGACTGCCTCAAGTCCGGCCGCTCCATCCTCACGGCCGACGCCTCCGCCGACAAGCAGTTCAGCACCATGGCCACGGTCGTCATGAAGC
>JACQVW010000777.1 GCA_016209535.1 Planctomycetota bacterium
GGGAGCCCGACGGAGCTGGTGGGGCTGTGCGCGGCGCCGCCGGGCGCCTCGGGCCTGCTCGACACGGGCCACTCCAGGTGCTACGGCTTCGACGCAAACCAGGGAACGTGGGTCGAGGTTCCCTGCGATCAGGCGGCCTGCCATGGCCAGGACGGCTCCTACGCGACGGGCTGCCCGATCTCTGGACCGGAGGGGTCGGGCCGCTTCACCGACAACGGGGACGGCACCGTGACGGACCACTGCACGGGGCTCCTGTGGCAGAAGGACACGGCGGACGTGAACGGGGACGGGAAGCTGAGCCCGGACCGGGATGGTGGGGATGCAGTCCCGTGGTGCGACGCCCTGGCCTACTGCGAGGGGCTGAGCTTCGCGGGCAAAGACGACTGGCGGCTGCCGGACGTGCGGGAGCTCGAGGGCATCGTGGACTACGGGCGGTGGCGTCCCGCGATCGATCCGGTCTTCGGCGCGTTCTCGTCGGTGTACTGGTCGTCTACGTCCCACGCAGGCGTCCCCGACTTCGCGTGGAACGTCTTCTGTCGACGGCCTCGTCGGCCAGGGCGGCGTCGGCAAGGCCGTCGGCTACCATGTCCGCGCCGTGCGCAGCGGACCATGATCCCCGTGAAGCCCAGATGCTCTTCACCTTCGAGGCCCTGGAGGCGAGCTATCGAGAGTGCCACCGTAGGAATCGCAACACGGCGAACGCTCTCCGGTTCGAGGTCGATCTCGAGGCGGGCCGCTTGCTCGAGGCCCACGAGCGCGGAGGCTCTAACCTCCCCCGAACCTCGGGATCGACGACCCGCAGGCCTGGACCGGGACGAGCTTCTCCAGCTCCTCGCGCGGTATGGAGGGGCCCGGCCGCGTGCAGTGACTGTCGAAGAGCGCCGTCAGCGCGCTCGCGACCTGCTGCGGCGCCCGCCCCTCGATGTCGTGGCGCTGGAGCATGCCCGCGACCTCGCCGTCCACGAGGAGCGCGACGCAGGGGGACGAGGGCGGGTAGCCCTTGAAGTGGCTGCGGGCTCGCTCCGTGGCGGCGCGCTCCATGCCCGCGAAGACGGCGGTGAGCTGGTCGGGGATGACGCGGTGCTGGAGCGCGATCATGACCCCGGGCCGCGCCCCGCCGGCCGCGCAGCCGCAGACCGAGTTGACCACGACGAGGGTCGTGCCCTTCTTCGCCAGGGCCGCGTCGACCTCCTCGGGCGTGAGGAGCTCCAGGACGCCGACCCGCGTGAGCTCGTCACGCATGGGCTGGACCGCGCGGGGGTCGTACGTGGGGGAGAACTGTCCGAGGTTGCTCATGGCTTCCTTTCCAGAGAGGTGGGTCCGTGGGATGGCCTGGCGCGCTGCTCCGGCGCGGCCTGGGCCCGCTTCGACTTGAGTTTCTTGAGGAGGGCCTTCGCCGAGGCGTCCCCTGAAAGGAGGAGCTGCACGAGCGCTAGGATCTGGTGGCTCGTCTCGCGGCTCAGGAGGTGCTCGATCTTGCAGGCGTCGACCTCCGCCTGCTGCGGATCGACCTCGAGCACCCTGTGGAGGAACTGGATGATCGTCGCCCGGTTGTTGACCACCTGGCGGGCGAGGGTCTGGCCCGCCTCGGTGAGCCTCAGGTGCCGGTTGTCGTCCTCGACGACGAGCCCCTTCTCCTTCAAGTGCCGCATCTGGACCGAGACGGTCCCCTTGGTCACCTCGAGCTCCTCCGCCACGTCCGAGACGCGCGCGTAGCCCTGGCTCGCGTGGAGGTCCCGCAGCGTCACCAGGTAGTGCGCCATGGAGTGGGAGATGGGGTTCTCGTTGAACTCCTTCCAGGACTGGTTGTGGCTGGACATCCTTGGTGGAGAGTGTAAGGTGGCGGCCCGCTTGTGTCAAAGGCGGCAGGGCCCCTGCCGCGAGCGCCTGGTATGGCGGCGCAAGCTCGACGGAAGCTGCGCCGAAGCTCCAGCTCCACGAGATCCCCTACGGAAGATCCATGAGTGCTCGCACCCTCGAGACCCTCGCGGCGGCGGTCCTCCTGGGTTCGGCGGCCGCGAGCTGCCAGCTCTTCAGGGCCTCGCCGCGCGACGAGGCGGCCCGCGTCCCGGCCCTCGCCTACCCGCGGGCCGCCCGGGTCGAGCAGGCCGACACCTATCACGGCGAGGTCGTCCGCGACCCCTACCGATGGCTCGAGGACCCGGACTCTCCCGAGACGCGAGCCTGGATCGAGGCGGAGAACCGGCTCGCGCGCTCGTTCCTCGACGCGGTCTCAGCCCGAGGGCGGATCGCGGCGCGGCTCGAGGCGCTCTGGGACTACGAGAGGTTCGGCGTCCCGCGGGTCGAGGGGGGAAGGCTCTTCTTCACGAAGCAGGACGGCCTCCAGGACCAGGCCGTCCTCTACGTCCTCGACTCGCCCGGCGGGGAGCCGCGCGTCCTCCTCGACCCCAACGGGCTCTCGCCGGACGGCACGGTCGCCCTCTCGGGCCACGAGCCGAGCCCCGGCGGCGCGCTCCTCGCCTACGGCCTCGCCGGGGCCGGGTCCGACTGGCAGGAGTGGCGGGTGCGCGACGTCGCGACGGGGAGAGACCTCGAGGACAGGCTCCTGTGGATCAAGTTCTCGGGCGCGGCGTGGACGCGCGACGCGAAGGGCTTCTTCTACGCGCGCTACGACGAGCCGAAGGGGCCGCGGCTCCTCCGGGACGTGAACTACCACCAGAAGCTCTACTACCACCGCCTCGGGACGTCCCAGTCGGAGGACGAGCTCGTCTACCAGCGGCCCGACGAGAAGGAGTGGGCCTTCGACGCGACCGTCACGGACGACGGGCGTTACCTCGTGATCGCGGTCCGCAAGGGGACCGACCCGCGCCGGCGGATCTACTGGAAAGACCTGGCGGCTGGCGGGCCGGTGACGCCGCTCATCGACTCCTTCGAGGCCGCCTACGAGCTCGTGGGGAACGACGGGCCCGTCCTCTGGCTCCTCACGGACCTGAAGGCGCCCCGCGGGCGGCTCGTCGCTCTCGACACGCGCACGGCGCCGTCGTCCCTGAAGGACGTCATCCCCGAGGGAGCCGATGCGCTCCTCGAGGTCTCGGTGGTGGGCGACGTCTTCATCGCCCAGCACCTGAGGGACGCCCGCTCCGTCGTGAGGCTCCACCGGCTCGACGGGAGTCTCCTGCGCGAGCTGCCGCTCCCCGGCCTCGGCACGGCCACCGGCTTCCACGGCAAGCGGACCGATGCGGAGACGTACTACTCCTTCGCGGGCTTCACGGCGCCCGCCGCCGTCCACCGCCTCGACGTGAGGACGGGCGAGAGCGGCGTCTTCCGGGCGCCGGAGCTGCGCTTCCGCCCCGAGGACTACGCGACGGAGCAGGTCTTCGTCGCCTCGAAGGACGGGACGCGCCTCCCCATGTTCATCACGCGGCGTGTGGACGCGCCCGCGGGGCCGCGGCCTGCCCTGCTGCACGGCTACGGCGGCTTCAACATCCCCATCACGCCGGGCTTCTCGGTCATGGCGCTCGCGTGGATGGAGATGGGCGGCCTCTACGCCGTCGCGAACCTCCGCGGCGGCGGGGAGTACGGCGAGGAGTGGCACCAGGCCGGGTCGAAGCTGCGCAAGCAGAACGTCTTCGACGACTTCATCGCCGCGGCGGAGTGGCTCGTCGCCCGCGGCAGGACGACGCCGCCCCTCCTCGCGATCCATGGCCGCTCGAACGGCGGCCTCCTCGTGGGAGCCTGCATGAACCAGCGGCCGGACCTCTTCGGGGCGGCGCTGCCGGCGGTGGGGGTCCTCGACATGCTGCGCTTCCACAAGTTCACGATCGGGTGGGCCTGGACGTCGGATTACGGCTCGCCCGAGGACCCCGCGGAGTACGTGGCGCTGCGCGCCTACTCGCCGCTCCACAACCTGCGGGAGGGCGTCGCCTACCCAGCCACGCTGATCACCACGGCGGACCACGACGACCGCGTCGTGCCCGGCCACAGCTTCAAGTTCGCCGCGGCGCTCCAGGCGGCGCAGGGAGGCCCCGCGCCGGTCCTGATCCGCATCGACACCCGGGCCGGCCACGGGGCCGGTAAGCCCACCTCGAAGCAGATCGACGAAGCCGCGGACCAGCTCGCGTTCCTGGTGAAGGTGCTGGGGGTGGAGGTCGGGGGCTGAGGGGCTACCGGCACACCTCCGGGCAGTCCGCGATCACGACGCACGGGCACTGCGGGTCCCCGCCGCAGGCGTCCGGAGGCAGCGCGCCCAGGAAGAGGAAGCTCAGCACCCGGATGGCATCGGAGAGGTCGATCTTTCCGTCGCCGTTCCCGTCGAGGAGCTTGATGTTCGCCGCGTGGCCGGCGGTGCCGTCGCCGCAGGGGAGGCTCGGGTTGGTCCCGAGGAAGAGGTGGTTGAGGACCGAGACGGGGTCCGAGAGGTCGAGCTTCCCGTCCTGGTTCTCATCACCGGGCTTCTGCTTCCCCCCCGGCGGCGCGGCGCCCACGGTGATCGTGTGCTCCCTGCTCTCGGCGAGCGGCGGCGAGCCCGGGCAGCCCGAGTCGGTGATCGTCAGGCGCACCTTGTACTCGCCGTCCGAGTTCATGTTGATCATCACCGTCACGGCTCCGGGGTCATCGAGGCTCGCGTTGCCCTCCGGCGGCGCGGACACGAGCTCCCAGAAGCGCGAGATGTCCTGCGTGCCGTCGTCGCCGTCGGTCGATGCGCTCGAGTCGAGGGCCACCGTGACGGTCCCGCCCTGGAGCTCGGCCCTCGCCGGGCCATCGATCACGACCTCCGGCGGGCCGTTTTCGCAGACCGAGCAGGTGACGGGGCTCCCGCTGTAGTTCGTCACCGCGATCGTGAGGTCGCCATCGGGGGGATCCAGGATCGTGTGGGAGACGGAGTCGCCCGCGACCTGGGCGACGGGGCTCCCGTTCACGGCGATCTGGATCTGCTGGTCGGCCGGGGCGTCGGACGGGTTCATCCACGAGAGGAAGACCGACCCGTCCTCCTGCCGCACGCAGCTCAGGCACCTCACGTACTTCTGGTCCCGGGGCGTCGGGCAGATCGAGAACCTCGTCACCTCCATGGTGGCGCCGCTCGAGCCCAGGGCCGCGATGAGGATCTCGTGCTCGAGACCCTCGTCCTCCACGGCCCCGATGCCCGACTGGCTCGGGAAGGTCCCCATGGCGTAGGGGGGCTCCGGCTCCCCGGCGGGGAAGATCTTGACCTGGAGCGTGAGCGGGCCCGATGCGTCGTCGCCGTCCACGTCGAGGATCAGCGTGTACTCGGTCTCGCTCTGGAAGATGCCCCCCTCCGGCAGGTCGAACTCGTCGTCGGGGCACTGCGGATCCGGGTTCCCCTCCTGCAGGCACGCGTGGCGGATGTCCGAGTGCACGTGGTCCGTCGTCTCGCCGATATTGTCGAAGCCGAAGTTGATCCCGGTCCCGGAAGCCTGCGAGACGTCGAGGGCGCTCGCCGCGTCGTCGAAGGAGTACCGCTGCCGCACGAAGAAGGCCGCGATGGCGATCCCCTGGTGGGCGACGAGATCGAGGGTGACTCGGTAGTTCTTGTCGGCGATGGACTTGCCCGTCGTGTTGTCGAGGCCCGTGATGCAGATCGGGGCGCCGAGGCTCAGGTCGTCGCTCTGGCCCGGCGTCAAGATGAGCGCGTTCCCTGCCACGTCGGCGAAGCCGATGTCGGCGGGCTTGACGGGCGCGCCGAGGCATGGCTCCAGATCCAGTCCGGCGCCCTCGGCCGGCTGGTCCCAGTGGCTCATGTCGGCGAAGCCGTCCGTGAAGTAGCAGGCGACCGGGATCGTGCCCGTCTCGCCCTTGTTGTTCCTCGGCGTGGGGTCGCGGAGCTCGTAGTCGGCGGAGTTGTCGCCCGGACCGGGTAGAGTGACGACCTTCAAGGTGAGGCTCTTGGCGCCGTCGGCAGAGAACCCAGGGGCGGGCGCCCCGTGGCCCGGGTTCGGACCCGTGTAGGCCCCGTACGCGACGCAGTCCACGGTGTCGAAGCAGACGCGGCCCGAGAGGGGGGCCATGACCCCCTCGGGGAGGACCAGGTCGACCGCGACGCCGAAGGCGGCCGCGAAGGCCGCCGTGCCGACGAGGATGTTGGCTCCGTTGGCACCGTTGTCCACCTTGCCCGGGAAGGTGACCTCGCCCGTCTTCGTCCCCGCCGCGTCCTGGAAGATGACCTTGTGGCCGCCAACGAAGTTATGCCCGGCGGCGGCGAGCTGGAGCTCGACGAACTGGATTCGCGGGTCGCCGCGGAACTGCCCGAGGACCTCGCTGATCCGCATGAAGTGGAAGGAAGCTCGCGCCGTGGCGGGGAGCCCGGCGGCGAGGGACAGGAAGACGGCGAAGACGACACCCGAAAGTTTGCGCATGGTGGACCCCTTGCTCGTTGTGGAGGCCTTGTACGACCCAGTTTCCTCAAGAACCGGCCTCGATGGTAATGGAACCGGCGCTTCGTGTCGAGCCCGTTCCCAGCGCCCCGGCGCCTCCTCACCGCGGAGCGAGCCTCCGCCTCAAGAGGTCGAGGGCCCGGACCGTCGCCGCGTGGCGGACCATCTCGCGCGCCCCGACGAAGAGGCTCCGGTCGACCGCCGCCTCCTCGCCTCCGGGGCCCTCTGCGGCCAGGCCGATGTAGACGAGCCCCACGGGCTTCTCGGCGGTGGCGCCCCCCGGGCCCGCGATCCCCGTCGCCGCGAGGGCGAGGCGCGAGCCGAAGGCGCGGCGCGCGCCGCGGGCCATGGCCTCGCAGACCTCCGCCGACACGGCCCCGTGCCGCTCGAGGAGCTCTCGGGGCACGCCGAGGAGCCTCTCCTTCACGGCGTCGTGGTAGGCGACGACGGAGCCGAGGAAGTAGGCCGAGGAGCCCGCGTGGTCCGTGAGGCACTTCGAGATCATGCCCCCCGTGCAGGACTCGGCCGTCGAGAGCGTGATCCCCGAGGCAAGGAGGAGCGCGTGCACGATCGCCGAGTGCTCCACGTCGAGGGGCGCGCCCGAGGCGTCGGTGAGGCCCTCGGGGAGAACGTGGATGTCCTGGCCGAACTCCCCCTCGAGGAGCCGGCGCACCTCGTCGAGGTAGCCGTGGTCCTCGCGCCGGTGCGCGATGAACTTGACGACGAGCTCGCCGGGCTTCGCGCTGATCCCGTACTCGGCGCGGGCGAAGTCGATCCCGAGCCTCTGGACCCTCGCCTCGCACCAGGACTCGCCCATGCCCAGGACCTTGGCGCGCAGGATGCGGGGCGGCTCGAGGGCGAGCCGCTTCCGGATCGCGGGGACGACGAGGTCCCGGAACATGGGCTGCATCTCCCGCGGCACGCCGGGGAGGACGGCGAGGAGGCCGCGAGCGGTCGGGATGACCATGCCCGGCGCCAGCCCCACGGGGTTCAAGAGCGCCTCGGCGCCCTCGATCACCTCGGCTTGCTTGTAGAAGTTCGCCGGGATGGTCTCGTCGGTGTATCCGCGGGCGAGGGCCCGGGCTCGCATGCGGGCCTCGGCCTCGGGATGGCGGTGGATTCCGCGCCCGAAGACCTCCGCGAGCACGCGCACCGTGTGGTCGTCGGCCGTGGGGCCGAGCCCGCCCGAGAGGACGACGACTTCGGCCCGCTCCACGGCCCGCCGCACCGCCGCTGCAAGGAGCGCCGGGTCGTCGGGCACGAGCGCGACCTCGTCCACGCGGACTCCGAGCTCGCTCAGGCGCGTGGCGAGGAAGGGCCCGTTCGCGTCGCGCGTCTCGCCGCGGGTGAGCTCGGAGCCGGTGATGCAGAGGATCGCGTTGGGCATGCCGGGCCATGGTAGCACCGAGGCCGGGCCCATCGAGCGCCTTCTTGCGGAGCCGCAGGCTCGCGCTCATGATGGGCGCCAGGACCATTTCTTGGAGGAGGCCCCATGCACATCCTGGCGATCCTTGCCGTGGTCTTCCTGACCGCGGCGCTCTTGGGGGGCGAGGGCGAGCCCGGCGACGGCCAACGGGCGGCGAAGGGGCGGCCGCGCCTCACCGCGTACCGCGACGCCCTCGAGGCCGAGGGCTTGCTGCGCGACGTCCACGTGGACGGCTACAGGTACTGCGTCGCCGACGCGGGGAAGGGCCCCGCGCTCGTCCTCCTCCACGGCGTGAGCGGCTCGCTGTACGACTGGCGGCACGTGATCGGGCCCCTCCGCAAGACGCACCGGGTCATCGCGATCGACCTCCTGGGGGCCGGGGAGTCCGACATGCCGCGCGACGCGGACTACTCGCTCGCCGCGCAGGCCCGCCGCGTGCGCGGCATCCTCGACGCCCTTGGGATCGAGAAGGCGGCCGTCGCGGGCAACTCCTACGGCGGCGGCGTGGCCCTCGTCTTCGCCCAGGACTGGCCCGAGCGCGTCGAGCGCCTCGTCCTCATCAACTCGATCTGCTACGCCGACAAGGTCCCGGCGTACGCCCGGCTCGCGAGGATCCCCGGCGCGGACCTGGCGGCCGAGGCGATCCGCGCCGAGAGCTCGAAGCGGTGGTTCCTCAGGCACTTCTCCCGGACCGTGAGGAGGCTCCGGGACGAGGAGATCGAAACGTACCTGAAGGAGGCCTCCCTGGAGGAGCGGCGGCGGAGCCTCATCCACATGCTCCGCGACGCCGTCCCGAAGGACGCGCGCGAGCTCGAGCGCCGGATCGGGAAGATCGAGGCTCCGGCACTCCTCATCTGGGGCAAGGCCGACAGGACCGTGCCCGTGGAGCTCGGTCGCCGCCTCGCGAAGGAGCTTCCGGACGCGACCCTCGTCGAGCTCGACGCTGGCCACATCCCCAACCAGGAGGCGCCGGCGGAGGTGCTCCGGCACATGGAGGGGTTCCTCCGGACCAGGGAGCGAGTCTGACGGGACCTCGACGAGCGCGAGCCGGCCCCGTCAGCACCCCGGCGTCGAGCACTCCGCGAGGCGGTCGGCGGTCGGGTCGGGGCCGCAGTCGGGGCTCGGGCCCGGCAGGGGACCGGCGCCGGCGAAGAGGTGGAAGAGGAGCACGACCGCGTCCGCGATCGTGAGCTCGCCGTCGTCGTCGGCGTCGCCGGCATCGGCGCACGGTGGCCGGCGCCCCCCGCGGAAGAGGTGCTCGAGGACCGCGATCGCGTCCGAGACGCCGACGAGGCCATCGGGGAGCGCGTCGCCGCGGCGGAAGCTCGAGACGCACGGGGCCGCGGGCCGGACGCCGCCGCCGGGGACGAGCACGGCCGAGTCGACCCGTCCCGTCCTTCCGTCCAAACTCCCGCTGGTTCCTGAGCCTCACACCGCGGTCACCCCGTGCCGGGGAGCCGCGACGCGATTGTCTCCGCTCCCCGGGCAGGGGTCAATGGGTCGCGGCCTCCCGCGTCCTCGTGCTTGACACCCCTCGGGCCAGGGCCGACAATCCAGGGTCTCCGGGCATCGGAACAACCCTGTTCCAGGAGCTTCGCGTCATGCGCTCGCCTGCCAAGGTTCTTCTGCGCCTCACCGCCTGCGGATTCTTCACCGTCCTTGCGTTCGCGCTCTCGCCCCCGGCCGCCGCCGGGCAGGCGGCCCGTTTCCGCCGGGGCGACTCGAACGGGGATGCGCGCCTCGACCTTAGCGACTCCGTCTTCTCGCTCGCCTCCCTCTTCCTCGGGGGGGCGCCCACGGCGTGCCTTGACGCCGCCGACGCGAACGACGACGGGACCCTCGACATCTCCGATCCGCTCTTCACGCTGATCCACCTGTTCCTCGGCGGCTCCGCGCCCCCGGCGCCGGGGCTGGCCTGCGGCGAGGACGGGACGGCGGACGACCTCGACTGCGCCCGCTACGCGCCCTGCGAGGTCGTCGATGGCCCGAGCGACTTCGTGACGCCGCTAGCGGGCGGCCCCGGTTTCTTCGGGCCGGGCCGCGAGGCGGACGACGGCGCCGTGCCGGGCGCTCCTCCTGCAGCGGACCCGGGCGCCGCGCCGGCGCCCGAGCGCCTCATCGAGGAGTCGGACATCTACAAGCTCGAGGGCACGGACCTCTTCGTCCTCAACCGGTACCGCGGCCTCCAGGTGATCGACCTCGCGGACCTGGACCGGCCGCGCCTCATCGGGCGGGCGCCGATCTACGGCTGGCCCAAGGAGATGTACGTGCGCGGGCCGCTCGCCTACGTGATCGTGAGCGACTACTACACCTTCTGGCGCGACGATGCGGTGGCGAGCAGCGCCTACGGCTTCCACGGGAGCCAGGTGCGCCTCGTGGACGTCAGCGACCCGCGGGCCCCGCGGGTCGTGGGCGGGATCGACATCGAGGGAGACATCACCGACTCCCGCATCGTCGGCGACGTGCTGTACGTCGTCTCGCAGCGCTACCCCTGGTGGGGCGGCTTCGACACGACGGACGCGGCGGACATGACGCAGGTCGTCTCGATCTCCATCGCCGATCCGTCGAACGTCTTCGTCGTCGAGAGGAAGGACTTCCCCCGGAACGGCTGGGAGCACCACATCACCGCGACGCCTCGGGCGATCTACCTCGCGTCCTCGGGCTGGGTGCCGGACGTGGACTGGCGGGGGCAATACGAGACTCGCATCCGCTACATCGACATCAGTGATCCGGCCGGGGCGATCGTCATCCGCGGCGAGGCCTCGGTCCCCGGGCGCGTCCAGGACCGCTGGTCCATGGACGAGCACGAGGGCGTCTTGCGCGTCGCCTCGGGTCAGAGCTGGGGGAACGGCGACGTCTACCTCACGACCTTGTCCGTGTCAGACCCCGACAGGATCCGGCAGCTCGGTCGCTACACCCTCCACGTGAACGAGAACCTCACCGCGGCCCGCTTCGACGGCCCCCGCGGCTACCTCGTCTCGTACAGGAACATCGACCCGCTCTTCACCTTCGACCTCTCGGACCCCGCGAGGCCCCGGCTCCTCGGCGAGCTTGAGATGACGGGCTGGCTCGACTTCATCGTGCCCATGGGCGACCGGCTCGTGGCCCTCGGGCACGAGGATCTGCAGAGCCCCGACGGCTCGCGGGACATCAGCCTGGCGGTGTCCTTGATCGACGTCGGGCAGGGCACGGCGCCGAAGCTCCTCTCGCGGGTCGCCCTCGACGGCGCCTGGGGCTGGGTGCCGGGGGACCGCGACGACTTCGCCAAGGTCTTCCGCACGCTCCCCGGGCGGGGGCTCATCCTCTTCCCCTTCCAGGCCTGGAGCCGCGGGGACTACCGGTACATCGGCGGCGTGCAGCTCATCGACTTCGACCGCGGCTCCCTCACGCTCCGCGGCCTCATCCGCGATGCCGGGTGGGTCGAGCGCGGGATCCCGTACAGCGAGGACACGGTCCTGACGCTGTCGAGCGAGGTCTTCCAGGTCGTGGACATCGCGGACCGCGACCGGCCGCGCGTCCGCGGGCGGCTGGAGCTGGCCCGCAACGTGCAGGACTTCGCGCCCTTGCCGGGCGGCGAGCTGGCCGTGCAGCTCTCCGGCGACTGGTGGCGCGGCGACACGCAGCTCACGGTGACGCCGCTCCTCGATCCCGACACGGCCGAGCCCGTCTCCAGGGTCCACGTCGGCGCGCCCTATGGGCGCATGTTCACGAACGGGTCCTTCGTCTACGTCACGAGCGTCGAGGACGTCCTCGATGAGGCCGGGAACCTCACGGGCCGCGCGACGAAGGTGCAGGTCGTCGACCTCACGGACCCCAAGGCCCCGGCCCTGCGCGGCTCCGTGCTGCTCCCCGAGGAGGTCTGGCCGGGCTACCGGTACTGGTACTGGGGCTACGGCGACGAGGTCGTGCAGGTGGACGGCTCGACCCTCGCCTTCCACCGGTACATGTACCCCTGGCTCTGGGGCGGCGACTGCCTCGACTGCGGCCGCCCGGGCCCCGGCGGCGAGCCCTCGAACGAGCACCGGATCTACGTCGTCGACCTCGCGGACCCGGACCGGCCGGCCCTCGCCTCGAAGATCGCCTTCGACGATGCGGACTGGTCCTGGGGCTTGAAGGCCGTCGGCACCACGCTCTACCTCTCGTCGTACGCGGCCTTCCTCGAGGGGGATCAGTGGTACGCCCGGTACTTCCTGCGCCGGTTCGATGTCGCCGATCCGGCGAGCCCCGTGACGCTGCCCGGCGTGAATATCCCGGGCATGTTCGTCGACGCGATGCCGGGGACTCCGTACATCTACACGCTAGAGACCTGGTGGGACAACGGCCTGCAGAAGTCCGTGACGCTCCTACACTCGCTGGCCATCGATGGAGAGAAGGCGATCCTCCAGTCTACGGTGGAGGTCCCCGGCTACGTGAACAGCGTGATCGTCGACGGCCCGGCCGCCTTCGCCACCACCCAGTGGTACGAGGTCCTCCACACGGAGCAGGGCGACTCCTGGAAGAGCCACTCCCAGCTCCTCGCCATCGACCTCTCGGACCCGCAGGCGCTGCGCCTCGCGGGCACCGCCGAGGTCCCGAGGCAATGGGCCTACCTCCAGGAGGTCGAGGGAGGCCGCGCGTTCCTCGGCTCCGACGCCGGCATCCTCACCTACCTCGTGACGGACATCGAGAGCCTCGCCTTCGAGCAGTTCTTCCGCACCCAGGGCTGGTCGCAGAGCATCGTGGTCGCCGGCGAGCACGCCTTCGTCCCGAGCGGCTACTACGGCGTGCAGGTCCTGGAGCTGGGCGGAGGATAGGCCCTGGGGCGGCCGAGGGCGCCGGCGAGCTCGCCGGCGTCCCCTTGACCCGCGGCCTGGCGCCGGGATCATGCTCGGGTGACACCCGGAGACCTTGACCTCGCCGCCGAGCCGCACGCTGCCAGGGCCGCCCGCCTGCAGCTCGTCCTGGGCGCGGCGCTCTTCTCCACGGGCGGCGCCGGCATCAAGGCCTCGAGCTTCTCGGGGCTCCAGGTGGCGGGGCTGCGCTCGGGGATCGCGTTCCTCTGCATCTTGGTCCTCCTGCGCGGCTCGCGCACGCTGGGGACCTGGCGCACGTGGCTCGTGGGCCTCGCGTACGCCTCGACGATGGTCCTCTTCGTCTCGGCGAACAAGCTCACTACCGCCGCCAACGCCACCTTCCTCCAGTCGACGGCGCCGCTCTTCATCCTGCTCCTCGGCCCGCTCCTCCTCCGCGAGCGGCTGCGGGCGCGCGATCTTCGATTCCTCCTCGTCATGGCCGCGGGCCTCGCGCTCTTCTTCGCCGGGGTCCACGCTCCCGCCGGCACCGCGCCGGACCCGCTCGCCGGGAACGCGCTCGCGACGGTCTCCGCCGTGAGCTGGGCGCTGACCATCATGGGCCTCCGCTGGCTCGGGCGAGCGGAGCGCTCGGGCTCTGCCTCGGGGTCGAGCCCGGGCTCGAGCACCGCGGCGGCCGCCGTCCTGGCCGGGAACGCCATCACCTTCGCGGCGATGCTGCCCTGGATCGCCACGATCGAGGCGACGCGCCCCGCGGACTGGCTCAGCGTGGGGTACCTCGGCGCCTTCCAGGTGGCCCTCGCCTACGTGTTCGTCACGGCCGGCCTGCGGCGCGTCCCGGCCCTGGAGGCCTCGCTCATCCTCATGGTGGAGCCCGTCTTGAGCCCCGCCTGGGCTTTCCTCCTCCACGGCGAGCGTCCGGGCGCCTGGTCGCTCGCCGGCGGCGCGGTGATTCTCACGGCGACGGCGTGGAGGGCCGTCACCGCGGGGCGGAGGGGGGGGTAACCGGCTTCGTCCGGAAGGCAGCGCCCTCCGGCGAGGCGGCGCCCCTTCCGGCACCGAGCCCGTTGTACGCTGGCCGCCCATCCGGTACCGTTGAGGCGTACGATTTGGGTCGCATCGCTTCCCTGGACGCACGGAAAACCCCTCGCAATATGTCCACGCGCCCCCTGCCGCTCTGCCTCACGCTGGTCCTCTTGGGCCTGGGCACGAGCACGATCGCTCGCGCCCAGTGCGAGCCCCTCTTCCGCCGGGGCGACTCGAACTCCGACGGCGCGATCGACTTGAGCGATGGCATCAAGACGCTCAACTTCCTCTTCACGGGGGGCGCCTCGCCGGCGTGCCTCGACGCGGCGGACGCGAACGACTCGGGCGACATCGACGTCTCGGACGGCGTCTTCACGTTCTTCTACCTCTTCGGCGGAGGCGAGCCGCCCCCGCTCCCCGGACCGCTCCTCTGCGGCGAGGACCCGACCCTCGACCCCATCGCCTGCGCGGGGAATCCCTCCTGCCCCGAGGACTGCGGGTGCCAGGACGGCGAGACGCGCCCCTGCGGCGTGAGCGAGGCGGGCGAGTGCCGCCTCGGCGTCCAGACGTGCGCCGGCGGCGAGTGGGGGCCTTGCGAGGGGGCCGTCGGGCCTTCCGAGGAGCTCTGCGATGGCCTCGACGACGACTGCGACGGGGTCCCCGACGACGACTTCCCGCTCCTGGGCCAGGCCTGCGACGGCCCCGACGGGGACCTCTGTGCGAACGGAACGTGGACGTGCGCGGCCGACGGGGTGGGCCTCGAGTGCGGCCCCGAG
The DNA here is from genome assembly GCA_016209535.1 of Planctomycetota bacterium. Classification (GTDB taxonomy): domain Bacteria; phylum Planctomycetota; class UBA8108; order UBA8108; family SXIK01; genus JACQVW01. The sequence continues at coordinate 14,372 of JACQVW010000777.1, forward strand.
TCGCCGAGCGGCCTCGAGGAGTCTTGCGACGGCCTCGACAACGACTGCGACGGCTCCGCCGACGAGGGGTACGACGAGGACCGGGACGGCTTCCGGACCTGCGACGGCGACTGCGACGACTCCCGCCCCGACGTGAACCCCGGCGTCCAGCGGGACCCCGTGGACGGCCTCGACAACGACTGCGACGGGACGACGGACGAGGACGTCATCACGACGAGCCACGCCCGCGATATCCAGCCGATCTGGGATCGGAGCTGCAGCTCCTTCCTCTGCCACGACGCCCAGGCGCCCGCGGGGAGGCTCAACCTGCTGCCGGGCGCGGCGTACCTCATGCTGGTCGACCGCCGCTCGGAGGACGTGCCGGCGATGGACCGGGTCGAGCCCTTCGATCCGGACCGCAGCTATCTCTGGCACAAGCTCAACGGGACCCAGCTCTCGGTCGGCGGCGCGGGCCTGCAGATGCCCCGGGGCGTAGCGCCCCTCGCGCCGGAGACGATGGAGCTCATCCGGACCTGGATCCTCGAGGGCGCGCCGGAGTAGGGCGGCGGCTCAGGCCCTACGAGGGAGAATCACTCGCAGGTGCTTGCGGCGCAGTCCAGCGAGTCCGCCGTCGGGTCCTCTCCGCAGTCGGGGTACGGGGGAGGAGGCGGCGGGCCGCCGGCAAAGAGGCCGAGGACGATGTAGACGCCGTCGGACACGTCGAGGCTCCCGTCGTCGTTGGAGTCGAGGGCGTCCGCGCAGTCGACGCGGGGCGGGTCCCCCCGGAACAGGTGCCGGAGCGTGAAGAGGGCATCGGAGATGCCATGCTCGCCGTCGTCGTTCGCGTCGCCGCGCACCACCCTGCGGATCACCGGGGCCGTATTGGCGGGCACGACCCGGAAGAGCTTGCGGCTGAAGTCGCAGATGTAGACCTCCCCGCGCCCGTCGGTGCCGAAGGCGGTGATGTCGTCCAGCAGGTCGGGCGCGATGCCGAGGTTGAGCTCCGCGGTCCGGTCGCGGTGGTCCGTCACCTTGCCGTCCACGACGCGGAACGTCCGCACCCAGTGGCGGCCGTAGTCGGCGTAGAAGTACGCGCCGTGGAGGTCGGTCATGCTGCAGCCGCGGTAGAGGACGCCTCCCGTCACCGAGACGCCTTCGAACGTCGTGCTCGGGTCCTGGTCCGGGTGGGGGTACTCGATGAGCGGCGCCGTCCGCGTCCCGGGCCCGTACGAGGTGCCGGCGCTGTAGCTGTGGGCGCCCTCCCGCGTCCTCCACTCGTAGTTCTCGCCGCCGGCGCTCGTCCCCGGCTGGTAGTCGACCTCCTCCCAGAGCCCCTGGCCCACGTCGGCGATGTAGATGTCGCCGTTCTCCGGGTCGAAGGTGAAGCGCCACGGGTTCCTCAGGCCCAGGGCCCAGATCTCCCCGAGGACGCCGGCGCTGCCCGCGAAGGGGTTCGTCGCGGGGACCGCATAGGGGTCGCCCGAGTCCACGTCGATGCGGAGGAGCTTCCCGAGGTAGCTCAGCGGGTTCTGCCCGTTGTTGTTCGGGTCGCCGCCGCTCCCCCCATCGCCGGTCGAGATGTAGAGGTAGCCGTCGAGGGGCCCGAAGGCGACCTGGCCGCCGTTGTGGTTCGCGAAGGGCTGGGCGTAGGTGAGGAGCACCGTGGCCGTCGGGTCCGCCACCTCGGGGTCCGAGGAGACCTGGAAGCGCGCGATGGCCGTCTCGAGGCCGGTGGGGCCGCCCGTGCGCGTGTAGTTGACGAAGAAGAGCCCGTTCTCGGCGTACCTCGGGTGGAAGGCGAGGCCGAGGAGCCCTTTCTCGCCGCCGTAGTTGACGCGGGCGGTGATGTCCAGGAACGCCTGAGGGCGGAGCGCGTCCGTCGCGAGGTCGATGATGCGGATGCGGCCGCGCTGCTCGACCACGAAGAGGCGCGCCGTGTCGCCCGGCGGCGCCGCGACGTCGACGGGGTTCTCGAGCCCGTCCGCGACGAGCTCGGCGCGCAGCTCTGCGCCCGAGGCGGGCGCGATGCCGGAGCAGTCGAAGGGGTTCGCCCCCCTCGCCCCGGCGGGGACGGCCGCGCAGGCGAGCGCGATCGCCCCGCAGACGGAGTGGGCCCTCAGGCCACGGAAAAGGTTCGATCCAACGCGTGCCATGCCGTTCCTCCAGATTCGTTCCTGGACCCGATGCGGTTTCAAGGCCTCGAGGATATACCCGGGCCGTCCGCGGCGCCATGGGGAACTCTAGCCTCCGCCGAACAGCTCCTCGAGCCCGCGCACGAGCCCCTGGAGCGTGAACTCCGCCTCGACCTTGCGGCGCGCCGCACGGCCGAGGCGCTCGCGGAGCTCCGGGTCGAGGGCCAGGCGCTCGAGGGCGTCGGCGAGGGCGAGCGCGTCCTTCTGGGGCACCAGGAGGCCCTCCTTCTCGTTCTCGATGAGCTCCGGGACGCCCGAGACCTCCGTCGACACGCAGGGGATCCCGTAGGCCATGGCCTCCATGAGCGACACGGGGATCCCGTCCTGGTCGCCGTCCTTCGCGAGGACGCACGGCAGCACGAAGGCGTCCGCCTCGCGCAGGAGCGGCAGGAGCTTCTCCTGCGGCATGGCGCCCTCGAGCTTCACGCGGTCCCCGACGCCCAGCTCGGCGATGCGACGCGCGAGCGCGGCCTCGTCGGGCCCGCCTCCCACGACCCTCACCTCGCAGGGGACGCCGCGGTCCTTGAGGAGCTTCGCCGCCTCGACGAGGTAGGCGTACCCCTTCTTCTCGACGAGACGGCCCACGGCGAAGAAAACGGGAGGCCTCGCGCCGCCGCCGGCGCCTCGAGCCCCGGCGCGGGCCACGCCGTCCCGCGGCTCCCCGTCCCGGGCCTCGAAGCGGCGGATGTCGATCCCGCAGTGGAGGACGCGGACCTTCGCCGCCTCCGCCGTGTCGCGGGCCATGCCGCGGAGGAGCCGCGCGTTGTACTCGGAGATGGTCACGACGAACCTCGCTCTCCGCAGCTTCAGGCGCAGGAGGTGCGTGTCGACGAAGAGGTCGCGGGCGTGGATCGTCACGCTGAAGGGGATCCCGAGGTACTCCGCCGCGGCCATGGCGATGGTCGCCGGGTTCTGCCCGAAGTGGGCGTGGAAGTGCCTCGCGCCGCGCCGCCGGAGCTCCGGCACGATGTACATCGCCCCGAAGAAGTGCGTCAGGCCGTGGAGGCGCGCCCGCCAGTCCTCGCCCGGCGAGGCGACGAGGCGTAGGAGGGTCCCGAGGTAGCGGAGCGGGTGGGCGAGGAGGAGGAGGAGCTGGCGCGCGAGGAAGGCCACCGGCCGCGGCGGCACGATGTAGAACGTGCGCGCCGCGAGGCCCCGCGCCTCCTCGGAGATGCCCTTCGTGGGGCTGCGGATCGAGAAGGGGTGCACCTCCCAGCCCGCCTCCTCGAGGGCCAGGACCTCGCGGTAGACGAAGGTCTGGGTCAAGGCCGGGAAGTAGTGCGCGATGTAGGCGATGGGGCCCTTCATGGCTTCCGGAGCTCCCGGAAGTAAAGCTCGAGGGTGGCCATCTTGTCGAGCAGGCTGAAGGAGCCCTCGCGCCTTTCGCGCCACGCCCGCAGGAGGCCATCCACGCCCTCGCCGTAGAGGAAGAGGCTCCTCATGCGAGCCGGGTCGAGCACCTCATCGAGGAGCGCGCGGCCGCTTTCCTCCCGGATCCAGCGATCGTAGTCCACGTAGTCGGCCAGGGGGAGGAGCTCCCGCGGCAGGAACCGGCGGCTGAAGCCCCGGAGGACCTGCTTCGCGCGCCACGGCAAGGACGGCAGGAAGCGCCACGCGGTCCGGAGCGTGAAGGGGAGGGCCGGGGTCATCTTGTTCGTGAGCTCGAGCTGGAGCGCGGGGAAGCTCCTCGAGAGCACCTCGAAGTGGGGGAGCTTCGCGGCCTTGATCGCGGGGTCGAGCCGGAAGAGGACGTCGAGGAGCCGCGCGCTCACGAAGGGCTCCCGCACGGGGAAGAAAAGCCGGTAGATGCGCTTCACGCCGCCCGCCCACCGCCGGTAGCGGACCGCGTAGAGGTAGTCGAGCCTCTGGAAGAAGGTGCCGCCCCCCGCCTCGTCGAGGGAGCGCGCGACGAGCTCGTGCAGGACGCGCGGGTCGTTCGCGGGGACGCCCTTCGCGAAGACCGCGGGCAGGCGCTTCGCGAGGTTCCAGGCGAGGTAGCGGTCGATGTCCTCGGGCCCGTGGCGCTCGCGGTCCCGGAGGAGCCGGTAGTATGTCCCCTTGAGCATCCCCGCGCCGCCGCCGAGGAGGAGGCCCGTGCGCGGCCCGCACGCCGCCCTGAGGAGCGACTGCACGTGGATCAGGTGGCTCTTCTCGATGCACGAGATCGTCCCCTCGCTCGCCGCGAAGGACTCGAGGGCCAGCTCGCGCAGCCTCGCCGTGAAGTCCCCGGCCAGGGGCACCGAGCGGTGCCGTATCCCGTGGCGCGCGACGATCCGCTCAACGCCCTTCACCTCGGGGCATCCCGGATACCCGTGGGTGTAGGTCTCGAAGGGGATCCGCTGGCGGATGAGGCTCGAGGCCACGGTGCGCGAGTCGAGGCCCGCCGTCATGGCGAGGAGCATCGACTCCATGCCGGCCGAGCACTCGCGGACGGTGTCGTGGAAGGCGTCGAGGACGCCGCGGAGCTGTTCCGCGACCGGCCGGGTCCTGTCCACGGCCATGTCGGGCCGCCAGTAAGGCTCGCGGCGCAGGCCCCCGCGGCCCAGGCGCGTCACCGTCGCGAAGGGGACGACAGAGACGCCCCGGAGCGCCGTGCGGGTCCCCGGGAAGAACCCGAGGTGGAAGAAGGCCGCGATCGAGTCGCCGTCGATGGCCCCGGCCCCGGCGAGCCTCGAGACGGCCAGGTAGCTCGTCGCGAGGACGCGCGTGCCGCCGATGTCGGCCGCGTAGAGCGCGATCCCGCCCATGCGGTCCGTGGCGATCGCGAGCTCGCCCGCCTCCGCGTCCGCCACGATGGCGAGGGAGATGTTGTCGAGGAGCCTCGCCGCGTCCGCCCCCTCGGCCTCCCAGGCGCGCAGGAGCTCCTCGGCCGTGCAGGGCCGCCCGCTCCGCTGCTCGAGCCACACGGGGTCGCCGCGGAGCAAGGCCTCGCGGGGCCCGCGAACCGCGCAGGTGAGGCGGTCGCCGGGCGGCTCGCGGCCCTCCTCGAAGGGCACCCAGCCCCAGAGGATCCCCGGCAGCTCGCGGCGCTCGACCCGCTCCGCGGCGCCGCCGCCACTCCCGCCGCCCCTGGCGCCGGTCGCCTCGAGGAGGCGGGCCTCGACCGGGCGCAGCCCCTCGGTGCGCGGGGCGCCGTCCGCGGTGGCGATAACGTAGGCGAGGCCGCTCGAGGGATCGGGCTTCACGGAAGTGTTTTCGGCCGGTCTGACGGGGAAGGTTGCGGAGATTAGAATGGCCCGCCGATCCAAGGGTCCGCAAGGCCATGCCCGGCGAGAAGATCACCCCGTGGCTCCGCGTCTCCTCCTTCCTCGGGAAGGGGCCGAGGTACCTCTCTGCCTACGCGGGCTGGAGGGCGCGGCGCGCGCTCAGGGCGCTGGGCGGGGCCGCGGGCTGGCCCCGGGCCGAGGAGCTCCGCGGCGCCCTGCCCCCCGGCGACCGCTTCAGCGGCGACCTGGCGCCGTCCCTCATCCGGGCCGGGCACGCCTCCCGGCGGTCGCCGGCGCCCCTCTGCGACTGGAGCCAGCGGGAGCGCATCGCGAGGCTCGTCCCCGAGGCCGCTCGATCGCGCACGGTCGCCCGCGCCGACGCCGCGGCCTCCCGCCGGTTCCGGTACCGAGGCCTCGAGGTCCAGTTCAACGGCAAGGTGGACTGGGCCCGGCGCCCCGGCGGGAACCTGGACTGGACCTGGGACCTGAACCGCCACGGCTTCTTCGTGGCCCTCGGCCGCGCCTACTGGTACACGGGCGACGAGCGCTACGCGCGCGCCTTCGCGGACCTCCTCCTCGACTGGATGGCCGCGAACCCTCCCGGGGTGCGCTCGCCCGCGTGGCGGAGCGTCTTCGAGGCGGGTGCCCGCGTCGCGAGCTGGTGCTGGGCCCACGCACTCTTCCTCAACGCGCCGAGCCTCACCGACGCCGAGCACCTCGAGGTCCTCCGCGGCATCCTGGGACTCGGGCGCTTCCTCCACGCGAACATCGAGCGCCACGCCTGGAACAACCACTTGCTCTTGGAGGCGAAGGCTCTCGCCATGGCGGGCCTCCTCTACCCCGAGCTGCCCGGTGCCCGGGACTGGGCGCGGGACGGGATCCGGCTCCTCGAGCGGGAGCTCGAGCGTCAGGTCCTCCTCGATGGCGTCCACTCGGAGCGCTCGAGCCTCTACCACGCGATCATCGCGAGCGAGCTCCTCGAGCACCTCGTGGTCCTGCGCCTCGCCGGGCACACGGAGCGCGACCCGCACTACTGCACGGCCCTCGTCAAGCTCGTCGGCATGGCGATGTTCCAGGGGGCGATCACGCGAGCCGACGGCACCCTGCCCCTCCTCGGGGACGCGTCGCGGGGGGACGAGCAGCTCCGGTTCGACGCGCCCCTGGGCGCGAGGGTGCTCCTCGACGCACCCGGCGTGCCCGCGAGGCCGAGGGCCGACGAAGACCTCATCTGGCTGCTCGCCGCAGTGGGCAAGGAGCAGGGCCTGGAGGATGGCGCCGCGGGGGAGGGAACCGCGGGCAAACCCGAGCGGCCGCGCCCATCCCGCGCCTTCCGCGCCGGCGGCTACTTCGTCCTGGAGTCGCGGCTCGGCGAGGAGCCGCTGCACCTCGTCTTCGACTGCGGTCCCTTCGGCGACCCCGTGGTCCCGGGCCACGGCCATGCCGACGCCCTCTCGGTGGACCTGGCCGTGGGGAGGAGCCACCTCCTCGTGGACCCGGGCATGTACAGCGCGCACCTCGGCGAGCGGTGGCGGAACTACTTCCGGGGGACCGCGGCGCACAACACGGTCCTCGTCGACGGGCTGGACCAGAGCATCTTGAGCGGCCTCCGGCGAGTGTACCGGCCGGCCCACGCGCGGCTCACCGACTGGGCCTCCTGCGACGCCTTCGACCTCGCCGCGGGCGCCCACCTCGGCTACGCGCGCTGCGAGGGCCGCGTCGTCCACCAGCGCGAGATCCTCTTCTGGAAGCCGCGATGGTGGCTCGTCCTGGACCGCCTCGAGGGCCGCGGGAGCCACCGGTACGACCTCCTGTGGCATTTCCACCCGCGCTCGGAGGTCGTCCTGGACCCGGCGACCCTCGCCGCGACCGCGCGCACCCCCGGAGGCTGCGGGCTCGCCTTGGTGCCCATCGACCCCCGCGGCCTCGAGGCCGAACGGATCGTGGGCGCGGGCGAGGGCGCGGCGGAGGGCGAGCCCGACGAGCCGGTCCAGGGCTGGACGGCCTTCGAGTCGGGCGCGAAGGAGCCGTCGCCCGTCGTGCGGTACCGGCGCGAGGGGGCCTCGAGCGCCGCGTTCGCGACGCTCCTCGTGCCGCTCGTCCCGGGGGCGCGCGGCGCGCCGCGGGTCGAGCGCGTCGAGGCGGCTCGAGCCGGACGGCCGGCGGAGGACGCCGTCGCGGGCGTGCTCCGCTTCCCGGACGGGGCCGCCGAGGCGTTCGTCGCGAGCCCCGTGAGGGCCGTGCGCGGCGCCGCCGAGCGGCGCGCCAGCCTGGCGGCCGGGGACCTCGAGACCGACGCCCTCGTCGCGTGCGCCGGCACGGGGCCCGGCGGCCGCATCGCCTCGGGCCTCGTCTACCGCGGCTGGGAGCTGCGCTGGCGCGGCGAGCCCGTCGCGCGCTTCGAGGCGGACCCGGTGCCCGGCCACTTCGCCTTCCGGCTCGAGGGCGGGCTCCTCGAGGTCTCGTCGCCGGCGGGGTCCCTCGTCGAGGGGCTGCCGATCCGCTTCTCCGGCGAGGCCGCTCGGGCCTCGAGGGTCCTCTGGAACGGCGCGGAGCCCGCGGCGCGGCGCGAGGGGGACTCGCTCCTCGTCGCGTGGCAGGGCCCGGCGCGGAAGGAGGGCCCGGCGCGACGTGAGGGCCCGGCGCGGAAGGAGGGGCCGCGGTGAAGCGGGTCTGCGTCTTCTGCGGCTCGAGCTCGGGCGCGCGCCCCGAGTACGCCGCGGCGGCGGGCGCCCTCGGGGCCGCCATCGCGCGGCGCGGCCTCGAGCTCGTCTACGGCGGCGGGAGCGTGGGCCTCATGGGGATCGCGGCCGACGCGGCCCTCGCGGCGGGCGGCCGCGTGGTCGGCGTGATCCCGAGGGCCCTCGCCACGAAGGAGCTCATGCACACGGGGCTCCAGGACCTGCGCATCGTGAGCACCATGCACGAGCGGAAGGCGCTCATGGTGGAGCTCACGGACGCGTTCGTGGCCCTCCCCGGAGGTCTCGGGACGATCGAGGAGCTCTGCGAGGTCGTGACCTGGGCCCAGCTCGGGATCCACGAGAAGCCCTGCGCCGTCCTCAACGTCGCGGGCTATTTCGATCCCCTCCTCGCCCTCCTCGACCACGCCGTGGAGGAGGGCTTCGTGCGCGAGCGCCACCGCGCGCTTGTCCTCACGGCGGCGAGCGTCGACGACCTATTCGAGGTGCTCGACGCCTACCGGCCGCCGGGGCTGGAAAGGGTGGTCGGGCTCGAGGGGGCGTGAGCCTTACCGCGCGCCGCAGCGGCCTCGTCCCGGGCGCGGGCCCTTACGCACTCTCGAGGGGACTGTAGCCACTGGCGGAGGGCTGGTCAAGGGGGTGGCGCGCTGCAAAGGTGGCCGGCGGGCCCGTCCCCCTTCGAGGCGGTCGCTCGCCGGCACGGCGCGACCCTGAGTCAAGCTTCCACGATTTCCTCGCCTTCTTCTTCCCGCAGGTCCACCGGGCCATCGACTGGAGCAAGGGCCATGAGTCCCTCAACAAGGAGCTGCGCCGGCTGACCCCACCGGGCGCCAGGGGCGGGGGGTTCGTCGACGAGCTCGTGAAGGTCCACCTCCGCGGACGCCGGAGCGCGTGGATCTTCGTCCACGTCGAAGTCCAGGGCTACCGCCGCGTCCGGCTCGAAGAGGACCTCTTCCGGTACAACCTGCACATCTGGGAGCGGCACCGGCGGCACGTGGTGACGCTCGCGATCCTCACGAAGCGCGCCGGCACCCACGGGCCGGGCGTTTACTGGCGGGCAGGCCTCGGCTGTGGGCTCCTCTTCTGGTTCCCGTACCGGCGGATGGCGGACTTCCGCGGCAGGCGCGAGCGCGATCGGCTCCTGAGGAGCAGGAACCCATTCGCGCTCGTTGTCCTCGCGCACCTGGAGGCGGAAGGGGCGAAGACAGCGAGGGAACGCCTCGAAGCGAAGCTGAGGCTCGTTCACCTTCTCGGTACGCGGGGCTACAAAGCGCGGGATATAATGAACCTGCTGAGGTTCTTCGACTGGCTCATCGAGCTGCCGGAAAAGCTTGCGGAACAGTTCGATCGCAAGCTGGAGGCCGCGCAGAAGGAGAAGGTCATGCCCTATATCACGAGCTGGGAACGGAGAGGCGAGCGGAGAGGGGAGCGGAGAGGGGAGCGGAGAGGCGAGCGCAAGGGCCTGCGCGAAGGTCTCCTCGAGGCGCTCGAGCTCGGCCTGGAAACGCACTTCGGCAAGAAGGGCCTCCAGATGCTGCCGCGGATCCGGAAGATCTCGGGCGTGACTCACCTTCGGAGTCTTCTCGAGAGGATCCTCCGCAACGGCGATGACCTCGAGGCGCTACGGGACCGCGTCGAGCGCCTGCGTGGGCCGGGGAGGAAGGTCGGCCCCTGAAAGGCTCGGCCGTTGAGGCTCGAGAGGGTGATCGGGCTCGAGGGGGCGTGAGCTGCCCCGTCTCGGCACCCCCGCTCAAGCTCTCGCGGCTCCACAGCCATCATACCGCTCGCAGCCGCGGTCGCCCGGCGAGCCGTGCGGGTCCGGGTCGAAGTCGCATGGGGCCGGGGGCGGTCCCGGCGCGGCTGGCGCCGTGGTTCCCAGGAACGCGTGGCTGAGAAGGAAGATCCCATCGGAGATGCCCACGGCTCCGTCCGAGTTGGCGTCGGCAGAGTCCCGACACCCGGGCGCTGGCCCTGGACCCATCAGATGCCAGAAGATGCGGATGGGGTCGCTGATGTTGAGCCGGCCGTCCTCTGGCCTGTCTACCAGGAAACTCGTGGTCTGCCGGGCGGAGCCTGGCCTTCGTAAGTCCGTTTCATTGCTCAGGGTGCGCGCAGCGCA
>JACQVW010000778.1 GCA_016209535.1 Planctomycetota bacterium
AGGCAGGGCGCCCGGACGGGTCCTCGAGATGCGCCGCGTCCTGGACGACGGGGCCGTCGACGCCGTGATCGTGGCGACGCCCGACCACTGGCACGCCCTCGCCACGGTGCGGGCCTGCCAGGCCGGGAAGCACGTCTACGTCGAGAAGCCCCCCAGCCACAACGTCTGGGAGGGCCGGAAGATGGTCGAGGCCGCCCGCAAGCACAAGCGCGTGGTCCAGGTGGGGACCCAGAACCGCAGCGCTCCCTACAACCTGAAGGCCCTGGAGTACATCCGGAGCGGTGCGCTCGGCAAGATCCCGCTGGTCAAGGTCTACAACTTGAAGTCCGGAGGCCCCTTCCGGCGGCCCCCCGACGCCCCCAAGCCCGAAGGCGTCGACTACGACACGTGGCTCGGCCCCGCGCCGCTCCGCCCCTTCAACCCGAGCCACTTCCACGGCGGGTGGCACGCGTACTGGACCTACTCGGGTGGCGACCTCGCCGACGACGGGATCCACCAGCTCGACCTGGCCCGCTGGCTCGCGGGACTCGAGCTGCCCGCGGCCGTGCAGGCCTCGGGCGGCAAGCTCGCCTTCCCCGAGAGCGAGGCCGATGTGCCCGACACGCAGGTCGCGACGTTCGAGTTCCCGGGCACGGTCCTGACCTTCGAGCTCACCCAGTACGCGCCCTACATGGACAAGATCGCGGGCGACATCCGCATGGGCGGCGGGTTCCCCTACTGGCCCCAGTGCGCGACGCGGATCGAGCTCTACGGGACGAAGGGCCTCATGATGGTCGGGCGCCACGGCGGCGGCTGGCAGGTCTTCACGAAGGCGAAGGTCGTCTCGCGGGTGGGCGAGATCGTGCGCGAGGAGCGCGGCCGCTTCCCGGACCCCGAGCACAAGCAGGACTTCGTCGATGCGATCCGGCTGGACCGCCTCCCGAGCGCGGACATCGAGGAGGGGCACAAGAGCGCCGTCCTCGTCCACCTCGCCAACATCGCGACGCGCCTCGGAGGCCGCCGGTTCCACTTCGACGCGAGGACGGAGACGATCCCCGACGACAGGGAGGCGGCGGCGCTCCTCAAGCGCGACTGCCGCGAGCCCTTCGTGATCCCGGAGCGGGTGTAGCCGTGCGCGGCGGCATCCCTGTCACCTTCGCCGTCCTCGCCGGCCTCGCGGTCTTCGCGGGCGCCGCGGGGCCGGCGGGCGCTGCGGACCGGTTCGTCCGCGGCGACGCGGACGGCTCGGGCGCGCTCGCGATCACCGACGCGATCCGCGTCCTCCAGCACATCTTCCTCGGGAGGCCCGAGGCCGTGGCCTGCCGCGACGCGGCGGACGCCGACGACTCGGGCTCGCTCGAGGTCACGGACTCGGTCGCCGTCCTCGGCTACCTCTTCCTGCGCGGCCCCGCGCCGCCCGCACCGTTTCCCCGCTGCGGGCCGGACCCGACGGAGGACGCCCTCGACTGCGGGTCCTACGAGGGCTGCGGGAGCGCCTTCACGCTCTTCGGGCTCCCCTTCGAGGCCCGAGGGGCCTTCTTCGTGATCGACCGCTCGGGCAGCATGATGGACTCGGGGGAGCTGGCGCTCGCCAAGAAGGGGGTCGTGGAGGCCATCCAGGCTTTCCCCGAGAGCATGGTCTTCGGCATCGTCTTCGCCGACAGCAACGTCGCCAAGTTCCCCGCGAGTGGTCAGCCCGCTGAGGCCACCGAGTCGATGCGCGCTGCCGCCGTCGCGTTCGTCCAGTCGGTGGGAGGCGGCTCGGGGAGCTGCGACCGGCCCGCGCTCCTCACGGCCCTCCAGTTCGCGAAGCTCTCACGCTCGAGGGACGACGCGGTCCTCTACCTGACGGACGGCGGCGGCACCTGCCAGGGGGCCGATGAGGCCCAGTACCTGAATCAGACCCTCAAGGACGTGACCGCGGCAAACCAGGGCATCGCCCGCATCCACTCGCTCCAGATCGGCCAGACGGGCGCACGCAACGCGAACTACCTCCGCGACCTCGCCGAGCAGAACGGCGGGGAGTACCACGTGGTCCCGCTGCGGTGAGGGGCCGGCCGGCGGCAGCTCAAGGGATCGAGACCAGGAGGTTGTACGCCGCGTGGGCGGCGACGAGCGGCCAGAGGCGCCGCGTGGCGGCGAAGATCACGCCGTAGAGGAGGCCGAAGAGGAAGCTCCCTGCCAGCCCCCCTGCGCCCTGGTCGGCATGGTAGGCCGCGAAGAGGACCGACGAGGCGATGATGCCGCGCCCGAGGGTCCCGAGAAGCTCCCCGAGGCGGGGGATGAGGTACCCGCGCATGTAGGCCTCCTGGGTGAAGGCGCTGAGGAGCGTGCTGGCCACGCAGATATGGCCCACACGTCCTGGAGGAGATCGCCCGCCACGTGCACGGGGATCCCCTCCCCTCGCAGGATGCCGGCGATCACCTGCGCCGTGACGGCGTCCGGGGCGGTCTCGACGGTCACCAGGTCCCGCTCGCCGCCTTCGCTCACTCCTCCAGCTCCTCGCAGAACGGGTAGCGGCGGCAGGCGAGCGCGTCGGGGCTCGGGTCCTCGCCGCAGTAGAAGGGGCCCGGGTCAGGGATGCCCGTCCCGGGCCGGAAGAAGTCGAGCAGGATGGCGATCCCGTCGGAGATGTCGACCCTGCCGTCGTCGGTCGTGTCCGCGGCGTCGAGGCAGCCGGGCTCCTTCGCGCCCAGGAAGAGGTACATAAAGGTTCGGATCGCGTCGGAGATGTCGACCTGGAAGTCGGAGTTCGCGTCGCCGCGGAGGAAGCGGGTGGAGCAGAGGTCGAAGTAGCGGGAGGTGAGGGTGGGAGAGTAGGTGGAGCCCTGGAAAGTGATGCTGCTCCAATAACCGGGATCGCAGCCCCTGCACTGGCATTCGAAGCTCAGCTCACAGCGAGCGCAGGGGCCCCCCGCAGGCAGGAGGCCTCGCGCCGTGACCTTGAGAATGTCGTGGGGGCTCTCCCTCGGGTCGAGGGTGACGTTCTCCGTGAAGCTCAGGACCATGGCGCTCACGGCGCACGTCCTGAGCGTCCCGGTCCCGGTCGGGCAAGCCGTGAGATACGTTTTCTGGAAGCCGCCGCGGAAGAGGCGCGGCACGTCCGTGCCCGCCGTGGTCGCGCCCGTGATCTCACAACCCTTGGAGCAGATGGTGATGCTCCACCCTTGTGCCCCGTCCGTGATCCCGGGCGCCAGGCGGGTCTCGAGCTCCACCACGGCCTCGATGGTCGTCGCGTCGAGCTCGCGCTCGACCCGCGTGGGGCCGCGGAACCGGAGGGTGAAGATCTCTGGCCATTTGCACTCGTCCGGTGTGCCGTCACCGTCCAGGTCCTGGCTCCTCCCGCTCGCGAGGTCGCAGGCGTCCGGGACGCCGTTCGAGTTGCAGTCCCGGCCCGGGTCCGCCGCCACCTCGCAGGCGTCGGCGGCGCCGCTCCGGTCGCAGTCCTCCTCGCAGCGGTCCGGGAGGCCGTCCCGATCGCAGTCCGGCTGGCACTCGTCGGGTGCCCCGTCCCGGTCGCAGTCGGCGCTGTTCCGGACCGCCCCCTCCTCCGTGGGCAGGACGGCCACGCCCGCCGGCGTCGCGACCTTCACGGCGAGGTCGACCCCGCCCGCGCCGTCGAGGTCCGCCGCGGCGAGGTCCGTCGCGTGCTCGAAGGGCTGGGCGCGGGGCGGCGCGAAGGTCCCGCCCGCGGCGCGGAGGAAAACGAGGAGCCTCGAGCCCGAGACCGCCAGGTCGGGATCGCCATCGCCGTCGAGGTCCCCCGCCGCGAGGTCGTAGCGGTCGCCCTCGAAGCGCAAGGCCGCCGCGGCCTCGAAGGACCCGCGCCCGGAGCCCCGGCGGACCTCCAGCGCGCGGCCCGCGGCCGCGAGGTCCAGGGCGCCGTCGCCGTCGAAGTCCGCGAGGGCCAGGGAGCTTCCCGCGACGCCCGCCGGCGCCGCCGCGAGCAGGGTGCCGCCGCCGGCGTTGAGGAAGAGCGAGGCCCCGACGGCCGGCTCGAGGCCGAGGAGGAGATCGAGGTCCCCGTCGCGGTCGAGGTCGCCCAGGGCGATGGCCCTCGAGGAGTCGGTCAAGGGGCCTCCGGAGGCGTACGTCGCGGGCGCGGCGAAGCCGCCCGCGCCGTCGCCCCGAAAGACCGCGAGCTCCTCGCCGATGGCCAGGGCCACGGCGAGGTCCAGGCGGCCGTCGCCATCGAGGTCCGCAGCCTCGATGTCCGTCGGGGCGCCGGCGGCGGCGTGGCTCTCGGGCGCGCCGAAGGACCCGCTGCCGCCGTTCCGGAGGACCGAGAGCCTGTCGAGCCTCGGGTTCGTCACAGCGAGGTCCCGGTCGCCGTCCCCGTCGAGGTCTCCCAGGGCCATGGAGTGCGGCAGGCCCCCCGCGGCGTAGGCCTGCGCGCCGAAGGCCGAGAAGAGGCCGCCCCCGCGGTTCGTCGAGACGAGGACCCTGGCGGCGTTCACGTCCGCGCCCAGGATGTCGGCGCGGCCATCGCCGGTCACGTCGGCCGCGGCCAAGCTCTGGAGCGCCGAGGCCACGAGCGCCGGCGCCCGCGGCAGGAGGCCGAAGTTGACGGCCTGGAGGTCGCAGGCGTCGGGAGTCAGGTTCCCGTTGCAGTCGGGGCTCGTGCCGCCGGAGACATCGACCCAGTCATCGACCCCGTTCCGGTCGCAGTCGGCGGCCTCGAGCGGCGATCCGGCGGCGCCCGCCAGGAAACCCACGCAAACCAGGAATACGCGCATGGCGACCCTCCTGCGGAGCAGGATCCGCCCGAGGCGAGAGCGAGTCAAGGCACAAGGCGGCCGCACAGGACGCCCAGGACACCCGCAGGGAGCCTCCCCTATCGATTCACGTTGACCTCGAGCTCCACGCTCGTGTCCCCGGCGAGCTTGAGCCTGCCGCTGCCGCTGACCTCCGGCGGCTGGACGTGCGTGAAGACGTACCAGCGGTACGTCCCGGGCTGGAGGTACGGGGCGGCCACGCGGCCCTCGAGGTCGGCGTAGAGCTGGCAGCTCTCGGGGCCTTCGAGCTTGAAGCCGATGCGCGCGGCAGGGCGGCCATCCTGGTCGAGGATCCTCGCGGCGAAGGCGACGGTATAGATCGCGATGTCGAGGCTCGTCGCGCCAGGCACCTCGAGCTCGATGTCCTTCTCGAAATCCCCGGCCGGCGTCGATCCCGTGTAGCGCAGAAGCCGACTGTTCGGCGCTTGCCCCTCCGCCGCTCCGCCAGTAGCATGCTGGCATGTATGCGACGGCGATCATCGGCGGAAGAATCGTGCGCTTCCGACTGCCTCCGGCGTTGGCCAAGGCGCACAAGAGAAACGCGGGCAAGAGCATGACCGACCAGGAAGCGATCGAATTAGTCGAGTCGAGGAGGCGCAAGATGGCCCTTCGCCGGGCCAAGCCCTATCTTGAAG
>JACQVW010000070.1 GCA_016209535.1 Planctomycetota bacterium
CCGGGAGAATAAGGTGGAGCCGCGGCGCCTCCTCCGGGTCCAGTTCGATGAGATCCCGAGCCTCCGGGGCCTCAACGAGCCGATCCTCGCCCTGGTGCGCTGGTACGAGAACCGTATCCTGGGTTCGACCCTGAACGAAGCGGCGCACGCCAGGAAGCCGGCCTACATCCTCCTGGACGAGGTCCAGAACCTCGCGGACTGGGCCCCGCAGCTCAAGACGCTGGTCGACCATCACACCGTGCACGTCATCGTCACGGGAAGCTCGGCGCTCAGGATCGAGGCCGGCCGGGACAGCCTCGCGGGGCGCATCGCGACCCTGGAGCTCGGCACGCTCCTCCTGCGCGAGATCGCTGAGCTGAGTTTCGAGACCCGCCTGGAGCCGCTCTTGCCCCAGAATGGATTCGCCGACCTCATGTCGCCGGACTTCTGGCGCTCCCTCGCTGCGCACGGCTGCAAGAACCGAGACCTCCGGGACCAGGCCTTCGCCGAGTTCTCGGCGCGCGGCGGCTACCCGTTCGTCCACGCGCGGCCAGGCGCTTCGTGGCCCGAGCTGGCGGATCAGCTCAACGAAACGATCATCCGCCGCGTGATCCAGCACGATCTCCGCCGGGGCGAAAAGGGACGCAAGCGCGATCCCCTGCTCCTGGAAGAAGTCTTTCGCCTTGCCTGCCGTTACGCCGGACAGGCTCCCGGCCAGGCGACCTACCTTGCCGAGATCAAGGCGGTGCTCAAGGCGAACGTGGGGTGGAAGCGGGTCTTGAGCTACCTCAAGCTCCTGGAAGGCTCGCTCCTTTTGAAGCTCGTGCGGCCCCTGGAGATCCGGCTCAAGCGCTCCCGGGGGGACCCGAAGCTCTGCCTCCTCGATCCAGGGCTGCGCGCGAGCTGGCTCGGGGAAGTGGTCCCTCTCGACCCGGAGGGCCTCACAAGGAACCCGCACCTCACCGACCTGGCCGGCCACCTCGCGGAGAGCGTGGCCGGCGCCTTCCTCTCGGGCATTCCTCACCTGGGTCTTTCCTGCTTCCCCGAGCGGCCGGCGGAGCCAGAGGTCGACTTCGTGCTGACGGTCGGCGAGTGGCGGATCCCGCTCGAGGTCAAGTTCCGCCGCAGGATCGACCCTCACCGCGACACCTTGGGCCTGCGCGCCTTCCTCGAGAAGGCGCACTACAACGCGCCGTTCGGGGTCCTCGTGACCATGGAGGATGGCGTCGAGATCCCGGACCCACGGATCGTGGCGCTCTCTCTCCCCTCGTTGCTCCTGATGCGGTGAAGCCCCCGCCGAAGCGGGGAACCTGGCGGGCGCTGGCGCGTGCCCCGACGCCGCGCCTGCACCGCGGGCCGTACCTCGTGCACTTCGGGGGTCCGCAGCTCGTTGCTCATCGGGCCACGCGGATCAGCCCCGCCAGGGTGGACTTGCCGCCCTGGAGCTTCTGAACCTCGTTGCGGTAAGCGGCCTGTCGTGACAGCCACGTGCGATAGACGCTCGCCCACTCGCCGAAGTCGAGGACCCACTTGCTGTCCTCTGGCTCCTCACCGCCTTGATGAGCGGCATAGAAGACCTCCGAGCGGATGCCGTACTTCTTCTCGAAGGCCAGGAGGTCCTCTTCCGAGGCGTGGATATCGCTCAGCAGGTCCTGCAGGCTCATGGCTATCATTCCGGGCCGCAAAGCGAAATCGCTGCGGTTGCGAGCACGGCGAACGCGCCAGCGCCTGCGGCAGCCACGAGGGCCCTGCGGGCGCGCCCGCGGGTCACTTGTCCGTCTCGACGGGCTCGATCCCGGGAAGCCCCTCGGGCTCGATCGCACTATCGATGAGCTCGCCCTGCTGGAACCCTTGGTTCAGGATCCACTGGGTCCTGCCCGGCAAAAGCAGCGTCTGCTGCTGCCCCGGCCACGCCGGCACGGGCCCCTTCCAGCCCGGAAGCGGCACGTCCGGCACGGGCAGGTCGCGCTCGGCGAACGCCTTCGAGGTCGGCGCGGGGTCCTCCTCGCCCTCCCGCTTGCAGCGGCCGCGGGCCGGGTCGTAGGTCGTGTCGAGGAGGAAGGGCCTGAAGCGGCCGAGCCACGCCTCGAGCGCCTTCCGCGGCTCCTCGCTCGGCCGGGGCACGGGCGAGAGCCCCAGGAACCAGGCGATTCCGACGGCCTCGAGGCTCGAGGAGAGGGAACCGAAATCCACGGTCGCCGTGGAGAGGAGGGGCAAGAAGGAGGAGCCGCCTCCAGGAAAGCTGCCCGTGCTGGTGCCACCCGCCTGCCCGACTCTGACCACGAAGTCGCCGGACTGCACGAAGGTCGCGCAGCGGAACCCGCTCTCGGGGACCTCGGCCATGTGGGGAGACATCGCGTCGAGCTCCGCCCACAACCCCGGCCCGCGCTGCCAGCGCACGAAGTGGCTCCACGCCGCGAGCAGCCGCTCGTCCCGCGGCAGGCGCCCCGCGAAGGCCTCGACGAGGGGAGACTTCTCAGAGGCTCCGTCGGCGACCCGCGCGAAGAACCAGAACGTGCGCCAGGGCCGCGCCGCGCCGAGCGTCTCGAGGAAGCTGCGCGCAGCGGGGGGCCTCGCGGCGCCCGAGAGGAGCTCATCGAGCCACGGGGCGGCCTCCTCGAAGGTCCTCGCCTCCTCGAGGCGGTGGGCGCGGTAGTGCGTGAGGATGACGTCCCAGTACCCCACGACCGCAGCGCCGAGGACGCACGCCGCCGCGATCCCCGCCGCCGCAACGATCCAGAGCCGCCTCCGAGCTCGAGCCGAGCGCATGGTCCGCCTCCGCCTCCGTGTCCGTATCCGTGTGCGCGTCCCGCCGCCCCGCCGGTCCGACCCCGAGATTATAGCCCCAAGACCCTCGCGGCCACCGCCCGGATCTCGGGCCACTTCTGAGCGAGGATCGCGGCCGAGATCCCCGTGTAGAAGACGCTCGAGCCCACGAGGCCGAGGCGCAGGGCCCAGCCGGGCCGGACCTCCGGCGGGAGGAGCCTCAGGTTCACGTAGAGGACGTGCAGGGCCGAGAAGGCCATGCCGAAGTTCATGAGGACCCCCGTCAGGACCGCGAGGACCAGGGGGTTCGGCGTGAGGTTGAGCGCGACGAAGCCCCACACCGCGTAGGAGGCGAGGAGCCCGTAGTAGACGAGCTTCACCTTGTTGCCCTCGAGGCGGCGGAGGGGCCTCACGCCGAGCCAGATCACGTCCGTCCAGCGGCGGCTCATGGAGTCGAGGTTCGAGATCTGGGTCGGGAAGAGGACCGCGAACCCGCAGAGGAGCGTGAGGAGCCAGAAGACGGCGCCGTGCCGCGCGCCCACGGCCTCGGCGGTCATGGCCGCCGCGGCGTTCCCCTCGACACCCTTCACGCCGCGGATGAACTCGTAGGAGAGCATCGACGGGAGCGCCATGCCCACGAGGCACGCCGGGGCCCACAGCAGGCACTGGTCGCGAAGGATGTGCCGCATCCAGCCGCGCCAGCGCCGCAGGCCCGCCGCGTCGAGAGGGAAGGTCTTCCCGGAGTGCGAGAGCTGAATCGTCCGGCCGCCGACGGCGCTCGGGATCGCCCCGACGGCGGCCCCCATGCCCCAGCCCTTGTCGCGGGCGTAGTTCGAGAACGCCGTGTTCGTGAGGCCGCCCGCACCCGCGTAGGCGGCGAAGGCTGCGAGCGTCGCCCAGCTCGCCCCCTCGGGCACCTCGCCGACGCGCAGGAACCCCGAGAGGATCTCGCCCTTCGTTCCCCAGCTCACGAGGAAGAGCACGGCGACGCTCAGGTACCCCAGCACGAAGACTAGCTTGGCCAGCATGACCCGCTCGAGCGAGTCGTAGACCTTGCCGCCGAAGATCAAGGGCACGAAGGCCAGCCCGTAGACGCCGTAGCTCAGCGTCTTGACGAGCGCAGCGTCGTCCGGCGACGCCGTGGGGAGGCGCCCGAGGATCAAGGTCGCGATGGGCACCGCCGCGTTCGCGGCG
This sequence comes from Planctomycetota bacterium, assembly GCA_016209535.1. GTDB lineage: Bacteria > Planctomycetota > UBA8108 > UBA8108 > SXIK01 > JACQVW01. Next base: position 3,940 of record JACQVW010000070.1, read on the forward strand.
AGGTACGGCAGGTAGTTCCCGAGGTCGAGGAGGAGATAGACGGCGACCCAGAAGAGCGGCCCGGGCCGGCACCGCAGGAACCCGACGAAGATCGTCTCGCCGCAGAAGAGGGGGTAGCGCATGACGGCGAGGTTGTAGAAGACCTGGGAGAGGATGCTCAGGGTCGCGAGCCACAGGACCGCGCCGCCGTACTGGGCCGTCACGAGGGGCCCGAAGAGCCACTCGCCGCCGCCGATGTTCGCGCCGGCCATGAGGAGGCCCGGGCCGATCAAGGCCGCGAGCCCTCGCACGCGGAGGGCCGGCGGCTCGGGCAGCTCGGCCGGCTCCCAGGGCTCGAAGGCGGAGCCCGCGCCGGGCGCGCCTCGAGGCGCACCGCCCGCGTCCCGCGCCCCGCCCGGCTCGAGCGGCGGCTCAGACGGCATCGGGCACCGCGATGAACGTGCGCTGCTCCATGAGGAACCTCCTGGTTCACGGGGTGGGGATGTCCGCTATACTGCTCCCCCGCCGCTCCGAACGTCAACCCAGGACCTCGCGAGAACCAACATGCCTACGCTGCCTGCGCTGCCGACGCCTCACGCCCGCCGCCTGTTCCTCGTCCATTGCGGCTTCATCGCCGCCGCCCTGCTCGCCCCGCTCCGCGCCCAGACGCCCAAGCTGACGCCGCCGGCGGGCGCGCCGGCGCCCGCGGTCGCGTACGAGGGCCTCGTCGCGGGCGAGTCGACGCTCGAGGAGGTCAAGGCGAAGCTCGGGAAGCCCGAGCACGAGGCGTCCTGGTACGCCTGGAAGCTGACGTACGCATCGAAGACGCGCCCGGGCCACTTCGACGCGATCCACATCCAGGGGGAGCGGCGGGTCGGCGACATCGAGGCGGCGACGGTCCCGCCGGGCTTCGAGACCTGGGCCGCCGTGCGCGAGAAGCTCGGCGAGCCCGAGTGGCTGCTCGATCTCTCGCGCCAGAGCCTCGCCGACTACTCGGCGCGCGGCGCACGCTTCGTCTTCGACTCCGCGGGTCGCACGATCGGCGTCGCCTCGTTCCCCCGGGGCTTCCCCAGGGTCCACGCGGGCGAGCGGAAGCACGTCAGCCTGCGCGGCCTGCGCCAGGGCCCGCAGCCTCGCCCCGCGGCCGCCCCGCCCCAGGCCGCCGGCGCCGAGCCTCTCCTCGCCGGCGCGGCGGAGGCCGAGATCACGCCCCGGGGGCCCGACTGGCTCGGGCCCGTCAAGTTCACCGTCCACGACCCGCTCAAGGTGCGCGCCGCGGTCTTCGCCCAAGGCCCGCTCAAGGTCGCCTTCGTCGGCGGGGACATCTTCGGCATGCGGAAGGTCGACATCGACCCCATCGAGGCGCGGCTCCGCGAGGCGGGCATCTCCCACGTGCTCCTCGCCCTCTCCCACGTCCACTCGGCGGGCGACCCCATCGGCATCTACGGTCACTACCCCGAGGAGTACGTGAAGAGGATCCAGGACGGCGTCACCGAGGCCGCGACGGCGGCGCTCGTGGCCCTCGAGCCCGTCAGCGAGCTCCGCGTCGCCTCCGACGAGCTGCCCCTCGACGGCGCGCGCGTCGAGGGCCTCTTCCGGAACGCCCGGAACCCCGGGATCGTCGACCCGCAGGTCGCCGCGGTGCAGGCGATCGGGGATGACTCGAAGCCGATCGTCACCATCGCCCACTTCGCCTGCCACCCCGAGGGGATCGAGGCGCCGAAGGGGAAGCCCCTCGAGGTGAGCGCCGACTTCCCCGGGTACCTCTGCGACGCGCTCCGCGCCGCGACGGGGGCCCAGGCCGTCTTCCTGAACGGCGCCCTCGGCGGCATGGTCTCCGGCGACACGCGAGCCCGCACGCACGACGAGGCCGAGGCCATGGGGAAGCGCCTCGCGAAGGAGGTCGAGCGCGTCCTGGGGTTCGCGGTCCCCACCGAGAGGCGGCTCTCCTTCGAGCGAAGCCGGCTCGAGATCCCCGTCACGAACCCGCGGATGATCGCCTTCGAGATGTCCACCGGGCAGACGTCCTCGTACCGCGGCCGCCACCTGACCGAGATGTTCCACGCACGCCTCGGCGAGGCGGAGCTCCTGAGCGTCCCCGGCGAGCTCCTCCCCGAGGTGTCCTTCGAGATCCTCGAGCGCATGCGCGGCTACCCGCGCATGATCGTGGGCCTCGCGAACGACGAGATCGGCTACATCATCCCGGCCTACGACTTCCGCGCCGGCGACTACGAGGAGTCGATGTCCCTCGGGCCGGCGGCGAGCCTCCTCGTCCTGCGCCAGGCGCTCCGGTTCCTCGAGCGGTGACGCTCGTCCTCGCCTACGACGGGCTGCGGGACCCGCGGGACCTCGCCGAGGCGCTGCACCTGGCCGCGGGACTCGGCGCCGAGGTGCAGCTTATCGGGAGGTCCCTCGAGGCGGGCCACTGGAAAGTGCGCCGCAAGCTCCGGTCCTGGCGGCCCGATCTCTCCGAGGCGCCCGAGCAGGTGGCCGTCGCCCGCTTCCCGGGCTTTCGGGAATGGGCCGCGGGGGCCCGCTCGCGGGGGCTCCTCATCGCGGGCACGGTGCTCTCGGGCGGCGTCATCCCCTGGACGAGCCCCGAGGGCGCGGCGATGCGCGACGCGGCAGTGCTCTTCGGCGAGGAGACGCACGGCCTCGGCGCGGAGGCGCGGCGCCTCTGCGACGTCCTCTGGACGATCCCCCTCGGTCCCGGCGGCCGGTTCTACACCGTGGGCCAGGCGACGGGGCTGGTCCTGGGCGCGCGGCTGGCCCTGGGACCGTGAGGTTCCCGGTGCCCCGCCCGCTCGAGCCGCCGGAGGCGGGCGCTCTCGAGCTTGTCGAAGAGCTCCTCCTGCCCGCCGACCCGGCTGCCGAGGAGGAAGTCGGCGATGGGCAGGACGACGTTCAGGTTCTTGTGGTAGTAGACGTGGTGCAGCCGGTGGTGGGCCTGCACGAAGCGGAAGAACCTCGTCCGCTCCAGGCGCCGCCCCCTCGGCACGTGCATGCAGTAGTGGAGGTACTCGTAGAGGCCGTAGTAGCTCACCATGGCGGCCACAGCGCCGCCCGCGGCCCACGCGCCCGCCAGGAGGTAGAGCCCGGCGAGGATCGGGCCGTGGAGCGCGATGAGGAGCGGCGCGTTCCACCACGCGAAGGTCAAGTGCTTCTCGGCGCTCTCCTCGTGAAGGCCGCGCGTGAGAAAGTAGGTCGCGTCCGCACGGAAGATTGCGTGGTGCTCGAGCTGGTGGGCTCGGTGCGGATACCGGAGGAACCGCGCGGAGTGCATGATGAACCGGTGGAGCGCCCACTCGAAGAAGCTCGAGTAGACTGCCGCCAGCGCGAAGGCGGCGGCTGCGATGGCGATCGAGGTCAAGTAGGTGCTTTCTGGATGTGGGCTCCGCGGAGACGCCACGGGGCTCGGCCCTCCGCCAAGGCGCGGCATGGGCGTACGCCCTCGGAGAGGGACTGGGCCTCGTGGCGTTCCTGAGGAAGCGCCGGGAGAGGTTTATGATTCAGCGGACCGGCCGGAGGGACGCGCAGGGTCTACCAGCGCCGCCCGCCGCCCCCTCGCGGACCGCGGTCCCTGCCGCCGCCACCGCCGCCCCCCGGCTCGCGCTCCCTGGCGAGGTTGACCTTGAGGCTCCGCCCGCCGAACTCCGTCCCGTCGAGGTTCCGGATCGCCTCGTCGGCGCTCTCCATCTCCACGAACGCGAAGCCCCGGGGCCTGCCCGTCTCGCGGTCCGCGATCACGTTCACGGACCGGACCTCGCCGTAGCGGGAGAAGAGCCCCCTGAGGTCGTCCTCGGTGCAGGTGAAGGGGATGTTGCCTACGTAAACCTTCTGAGCCATCGCTCGGTGCTCCTTTCAGATAGCCTGAATGCTCGGCGCCGAGGGATGGGAACTCAGAGCCGGGAGATGGGGGTGCTCCGGCCCGAAGGCCGGCTGGTACAAACGAGTCAAATGCCCCAACAGTTTAACCGCTCTCCAGGGGTCATCCAGGGTGTTTTCGCGTGCTCCCCGGGGCTCCAGCTTGCCCGGCGGGAGCCCCGGCTTTATCGGCCCTTGAAGGACGTTGCAGGGACGGGTTGACGCGGGCCAGGCAGGCTCTCTATCGAGAGCCGCCGGCCCCGCCTTGCCCGCGCTCGATCAGCTCGCGGATCCAGGCCGCGTCCTCGGGCTTGAGGTCCGGGCCAGGCGGCGGCCGCGAGTAGTCGATGCGGAGGTCATACCCGGCGCGGTCGTAGCCGGTCTGGATGGCCAGGCCGAGGTCCAGTGGGACGTCCGGGTCAGGATCCCGGAGGGGGACGGGGAGGACAGGAATGGGCTCGCGGAACCCGAGCGGCCAGATCTCGACCTTGGGGCGCTTGTTCTCTCGGCTCAGGAAGACGAAGTACGGCGCGTCTGGAAGCGGGGTGAGCAGAGGCGACCGTTCTCCGGTTCGCAACAAGTCGATTTCCATGAGGTGCGCCATCGACCGCAGGAGGTCGCGCCGTTTGCGCCGGTACTTCTTGTAAGCGTCATGGCCGCGGCGCTTGTTCACGGGGGAAAGGATCTCGATGGCGGTCACCAAAGAGCCTTCCTCCGTGTCGTGGATCTCCACCGCGTACTCCTTGACGGGCATCTCGAGGGTCACGAGTCCCGTCATCGGCGCCGGGAGGATCGCGACGCCGCTCGTGCTTGGCGCGCTGCCCCCGATCTCGTAGACGCTCACGTCCGGCTTCGGGGCTCGCTTCTCCTCGATCACGACCTCGTCGTAGGTTACCCGCGGCGTTACCGCAGCGTAGTAACGAGGACGAAGCCGCGGGACGAGCTGGTCTTGTATCCGGACTGCCAGGTTGGCATGGAAACCCTCCCAGAGACTCGATCGCTCGAGGTAGGGATCCATTCCAGGGAACGGGGAGAGCATATCGCTGATTCTCGCGCACCTCGCGATGGGGAGCAAGTGCGCTTCGAGCACGCGGCGCGTCTCGTCAAGGCCCGGCTCCTCCCTCTTACCCACCTACCGGCCGGTCATGTCGCCGCACGAGACCTCGCCTCCGCCTCAAGGAACGTCCCCTGCTCGAGGAATCGCTCCGCCTCCTCCCAGGCCGAGCGGACCCAGAGGATGGGCGTGTGCCCGTAGGGGAGGACCTTGAGCGGGAAGGGCGGGAGGCGTGCCTCGGAGACCGCCACCACGCCGTCGTGCGGCCTCTCGAGGCCCGAGGGGTAGAGCTTCCAGGGGACGTCGCCCGCGATGATGCCGATCTCGACGCCCTCGGGCACCCCGGCCTCGGCGAAGATCCCCGGCGGCTCCGCCGCAAGCTGCCCCCCCGCCTTCGCGCCGAAGACCCAGCGGTAGAGGAAGAGTCTCTGGAAGAACCGCGCCGTGGCCGAGCCCTGGTTCGGCGGGACGAGCATCACGGCGCGGCGGATCGGCGGCATCTGGAAGTGCGTGAGCGCGTAGCGGAGGACGAGGCCGCCCATGCTGTGGGTCAAGGCGTAGAGCTCGCAGGGCTCGCCCTCCCGCTCCAGGCCCCGCGCGGTCTCGAGCAGCTCCTCCGAGAGGTCGCGGGCGTGCTCCTCGATGAGCTTCCGCGTGGTGCTGTAGGACCGGTTGCGCACGTCCCAGCCTCGCGCCCGGAAGTACCGCTCCATGGGCAGCAGGAAATAGCGGTTGATGACGATCCCGTGGCGGAAGACGAGGACGCGGCGCATCGGCGCGATTGTAACCGAGGCCGGGCGGCGCTTGCTCCTTCCCCTCCTGGGCCCGATGATGGCACTCGCCCTCGCGCCGAGGGCTCTCCCAGTGCACACGCGCAACGCCATCCTCTCACCTCTGGCTCTCCTCCTGGCCGCGCCGCTCGGCGCGCAGGTGTCGATCCACGAGATCCACTACCACCCGCGCGACGACCGGGAGGAGGAGGAGTTCGTCGAGCTCGCCAACGCCGGCCCGGCGGCCGCCGACGTGAGCGGCTGGGCCTTCACGGACGGCGTGAGCTTCGTCTTCCCGGCGGGGACGGCGGTCCCGGCCGGCGGCTACCTCGTCGTCGCCCGCGACCCCGCGCGCCTGCGAGCCAAGCACGGGCTCGCGGAGGCCGACGTGGTGGGCCCCTACGCCGGCGCCCTCTCGAACGGCGGCGAGGCCCTGGAGCTCCGCGACGCCCGGGGCCGCTTCGCCGACGCCGTGGCGTACGGCGACGAGTTCCCCTGGCCCGCCGAGGCCGACGGCGGGGGGCCGTCGCTCGAGTGCGTGAACCCCGCGTTCGACAACTCCACGCCGCGGAACTGGCTCCCGAGCGCGAGCGGCTCCTGGCGCGAGGTGCGCGTCGAGGGGAAGGCGGCGTCGAACCGGCTCTACCTCTACCTCGAGGGCGCCGGCGAGTGCCTCGTCGACGCGATCGAGATCGTCGAGGGGGGATCGCCGGCGAACGTCTTCCCCGAGGGCGACTTCGAGGCGGGCGCGGCGGGCTGGAGCATGACCGGGACTCACTCGGGGAGCCACGTGACGGCCGAGGAGGCCTACTCGGGCTCGAGGTCGCTCCGCATCGTCGCGACGGGGCCCGGCTCGACGGCCGAGACGAGCGTGAACCGCGTCGTCGACGGTCTCGTGGCCGGGCGGACCTACTCCGTGAGCCTCTTCGCGAAGCCCCTCTCGGGCAGCTCGAGCCTCATCGCGCGCGTCTCCGGGGGCGGGATCATCTCGCGGACGGACCTGCGGCGCCTCGAGGGCACGCCGGGGCGAGCGAACTCCGTTCGCGGAGACAACCTGAGGCCCCTCGTGAGCGATGTCCTCATCGACCCGCCGCTCCCGGCGCCGGGGCAGCCCGCGGCGCTCCTCGCCTACGCCGAGGACGAGGACCTCCTCGAGGTGGAGGGCGCCTACGACCTCGGCGCCGGCCCCGTCGATGTCCCCCTGCGCGACGACGGGCTCGGGCGCGACGCCGTCCGAGGGGACGGGCTCTTCTCGGGCGAGATTCCCGGCGCGCCGCGCGGCTCCATCGTGGACTACAGGGTCGCCGCCTCGGACGCCGGCGGCTCCCGCGTCGAGACGCCGGCCCGCCGCTACCCCGTCGCGAGCTTCGACGTCGCGTCGAACCTGCCCGTCTACCACATCTTCATCCGTCCCGCCGACTGGGCGCGCCTCAACGCGGACATCTGGACCGAGGAGTACTTCCCCGCGGTCTTCGTCCACCAGGGCGAGGTCCACCCCGACGTGGGCCTGCGCTTCCGCGGCGGCCGGCCGCGCCTCTTCCGGAAGAAGTCCCTCAAGCTCTCCTTCCCCGACGAGCGCCCGTTCCGGGACCGAGACCGCCTCAACCTCAACGCCGCGGCCATGGACGACGACTACCTCACCGAGCCGCTCGCGTACTGGGTCTACGAGCGCGCCGGCCTCGAGGCGAGCGAGGCGCGGTTCGAGCGGGTCGCGCTCAACGGCGAGCTCTGGGGGCTCTTCATCGACGTCGAGCAGGTCGAGGAGCGCTACCTCGCGCGCCACGGCCTCGACCCCGAGGGGGCGCTCTACAAGTCCGTGGGGATCGTGGGCAGCCTCCGCAAGCTCGACGGCGTCACGTACAACGGCCAGGCGTACACCTACGAGAGCCAGTACGAGAAGAAGACGCGGGAGGAGGAGCCCTACGACGACCTCGTGGCGTTCATCCACGGGCTCTACGACACGCCGCCGGCCCAGATGGAGGCGTACCTCGAGGCGAACCTCGATGTGGAGCAGTACGTGAGCTACCTCGCCGCCTCGAACCTCATGTGCGTCTGGGACCACATCCAGCACAACTTCTACTTCTACCGCGACGCGCTCGGGTGCGGGAGGTGGCGCGTCCTGCCGTGGGACCTGGACCACGCCTGGGGCGAGTGGGAGTGGGTCTACTACTTCGACGACACCTACCACCTCTTCATGGGGACCCGCGAGCGGCCCTTCGCGGGCGTCTGGTACACGTGGAACCAGCTCTGGACCGTGCTCCTCGCGGTGCCGCGCTACCGGCAGATGTACCTCGACCGGGTCCGCGAGCTCCTGAGGACGCGCTTCGCCGAGGGGCCCGTCTTCCGCAAGATCGACGAGCTGCGCGCCGAGATCGAGGCCACCGCCAAGCTCGACGAGGCGAAGTGGCCCGACTCGCTCGAGCCGCTGCACACGGGGCCCCGGCGGACCCTGGCGCAGGAGATCCCGCTCCTCAAGCAGAACTTCTCGCGCCGCCGGCAGCACGTGGCGCGGCAGGTCGGGGTGACGCTCGAGGACCTGCCGTCGCCGGCCCGCTTCCGCCGCGGCGACGTGGACGGCGACGCGGAGGTCACGATCGCCGACGCGGTGGCGCTCCTCTGGTTCCTGTTCCTCGGCGGGAACGCGCTTGACTGCGCCGACGCGGCCGACGCGGATGACAACGGTCACACCGGCCTGGCCGACGCCGTGGGTATCCTGGAGCACTTGTTCCGGGCCGGGAGGCCGCCGGCCGCGCCCGGGCCGGCCGCCTGCGGGCCGGACCCGACGCCCGACGGCCTGAGCTGCGACTACTCGGCGTGCCTCGAGTAAGATCGGGGCCCGAGGACCGACGACGAAACCCTTGAAAGGAGGGACCATGGGAACGCGAACCGTTTTCTCCTCGTCTGCATGCATCGCTCTCCTCGTCTTCGCACGGGCAGCAGGGGCGCAGGACAACGTCGTCCCGAACCCGGGATTCGAGGGCTCGGGCGGCCAGGTGCTGCCCATCGGGGGAGGCACCGTGAACGCGCCCTCGGGCGCGCCGGACAACTGGCGGGCCTTCGCCGTGGGCGGCACGAGCTCGATCGACCTCGAGGTGGTGCCCGTCGCCGCCGATGAGCTCTTCGCGGGCAGCCCCGCGACGAACGCCGTCCTCCTGCGCTTGAACGGCGCCGGCGCCGACCAGGGCTTCGACGACGACAACGGCCGCTTCCCCATCGTGGTGGGCCTCGACTACCACGCCGAGTTTTACGTCAAGAGCGCGAACGCCGACGCCTCGGTGCAGCTCTTCAACTTCGGCTTCCCCCTCTTCGACGGGACCGGAAAATACCTCCGATTGGAGCCAGGCGGCTCGGGGGGCAACACGGCGACGGCCGACTGGGCGCTCTTCACTGGCCCGACGTTCAAGCCCGCGGATCCCGTGAAGCAGGGGCACATCTCCTGGCGCTGCATCGACGAACAGGACGGCAGCGAGAACGCGATCCTGCTCGCCCTCCCCTTCGTCACCGGCGAGGGCATGCAGGTCCTTCCGTCGGACATCGCGTGCACGAAGGCCGGCCGCGACGTCACCCTCACCTGGACGAACCACGCGGCCTACGACAGCCTCGAGGTCCTGCGCGACGGCGTCGAGATCGCGTCCCTGGCCGTGGGGGCCACGACCCACACCGACGCCGCCGCGCCGCTGGGCGACCACACCTACCAGGTCCTGGCCGCGCTCGGCCCCGAGTCGGGCGGACCGAGCTGCGCCGTGAGCGTCTTCGATCCGCCCGCGCCGGGGGCGAAGGTGAGCGTGGACCTGGGCGAGACCGACGTCGAGGACGGCCTCAGGAACACGTTCCGGGACGGGTTCTCCGACGGCGAGAACGCGTTCGCGATCTGCGGCCCCGAGGGCGACCTGCGCGAGGGCCGCTCGAACCTCGGCGCCGACGACCCGACGCCGGACGCGCCGGACAGCCTCTTCTACTTCACGGTGACCGATCCAGCCATGAAGGAGCAGGAGGTCTTCCACCTCGACCTCGAGGTCTACGACGACCCCGCCCTGACCGGCGTCGGGCTCTACCTCCAGCACACGATCCAGGAGTCGGCGGGCCCCGGGGACATCCCCAACACGTTCTTCCCGCTCACGGGGCCGCCGGTGAGGACCCTCGCGGGGAGCGGGAGCTGGACCACCCTCGGCTGGGACATCGAGAACGCCGGCTTCCGCAGCTTCCAGCAGGGCGTCGCCGACTTCCGCGTCGGGGTCGTGGGGAGCGCGCGGGTGTGCGTGGACCGCGCCGAGCTGATGTACTTCCCGCGGCCCGTGGGGCTCAAGTGCAAGGCCCGCGGCGGCGACGTGGATCTTACCTGGGAGAACAAGGCGGCCTACGATGGGATCCAGGTCCTCCGCGACGGGGACGAGGTCGCCGCGCTGCCCGGGACCGCGACGAGCCACACGGACACGGGCGTGCCCGAGGGGGATCACCGCTACCAGCTCATGGTGAGCCTCGGGGGCGCGGCGGGCGGGCCCGAGTGCGCCGTCTCGGTCTTCATCGTGCCGGACGGCACGAAGGTCTCCGTCGACCTCGGCGAGACGGACGTCGAGGACGGCCTCTCGAACGTCCTCGGCCTGGGGCCCTCGGACGGCGAGAACGAGCTCGCCATCTGCGGGCCCGAGGGCGACCTGCGCGAGGGCCGGTCGAACCTCGGCTCCGACGACCCGACGCCGGACGCACCGGACGGCGTCTTCTACTTCACCGTGACGGCGGTCGCGATGAAGGCCCAGGCGGAATTCAAGCTCCGCGTCACCGTCTACGACGACCCGGCGCGGGCCGGGGCGCCGATCGCCCTCCAGCACACGATCGCCGAGTCCACGGGGCCGGAAGATATCCCCAACACCTTCTTCCCCCTCGAGAACCCGCCCGCGAACACCCTCGCCGGCTCGGGCGCGTGGGTCGAGCTCGAGTGGACAATCGAGAACGCGGGCTTCCGGAGCTTCCAGCAGGGCGTCGCCGACTTCCGCCTGATCGTCGCCGACGCCGGCAGGGTGTGCATCGACAAGGTCGAGCTCATCTTCGGCGACGAGGGGCCTCCGCCGGACCCCGCCTTCCACCGCGGGGACGCGGACCAGAACGCGAAGCTCGAGCTGACCGACGCGATCCAGGTCCTGGGCTACCTGTTCCTGGGGAGCGCGACGCGCGTCCCCGAGTGCTTCGACGCGGCCGACGCCGACGACAACGGGGAGCTGCAGCTCACCGACGCGATCAAGATCCTCGGGTACCTGTTCCTCGGGAGCGGCCCGCCGCCCTCGCCCGGCCCGCCCCCCGACCCTTGCGGGCCGGACCCGACGGCGGACCAGTATGCCAACTCGGAGTGCGCCTACGCCGGGTGCTGACGCGCTGACGCCTCCGGTCTCCTTCACCTTCAGATGTCATCGCGCGACCGTCGAGGGCCGGAAAAGGAGCCACGGCCGAGAGCTTGACGGGCTTCATGGAACCTTAACCAAGGTTTCATGAGACCCCCATGAGCCCCACACATGCTGGCCATTCATGTTCGGGCTCATACCACGCGACGTCGTTTTCTTCGACTTCTTCGAGCGGGCCGCCGACAACGTCCACGAGGGCGCGCTGGCGGTGCGGGAGCTCCTGGAGAACTTCGGCGAGGCCCCCGTGCTCGTCGAGAAGATCCGCGAGATCGAGCACCGCGGCGACTCCATCACCCACGAGACCCTCCGGAGGGTCTATGGCACGTTCATAACGCCCATCGACCGCGAGGACATCCACGAGCTCGTCTGCCGGCTCGACGACGTGATCGACTTCGCCGACGGGGCCGTCTCGAGGATCGTGCTCTACAAGGTCTCCGAGCCGACCGAGGACGCGAAGGCGCTGGCCCGGTCGCTCTGCAAGTCGACGGAGGTCGTGCGGGAGGCGGTGCGCAAGCTGCGGACGCTCCAAAAATCGGAGGAGATCTTGAAGCTCTGCGTCCAGGTCCACACCCACGAGAACGAGGCGGACCGCATCTACCAGCACGCCATCGCGGCCCTCTTCGAGTCGCAGGGCTCGCCCCTGGACGTGATCAAGTGGAAGGACATCTACCAGGAGCTCGAGCTGGCCACGGACCGCTGCGAGGACGTCGCCAACGTCATCGAGGGGATCGTCCTGAAGAACGTATGAGCTGATGGACCCGATCGTCCTCGTCGTCCTCGTCGTCATCGCCGCGCTCGTCTTCGACTTCACCAACGGGTGGAACGACTCGGCCAACGCCATCGCCACCGTCGTCTCGACGCGGGTCCTGCGGCCCATGACCGCCGTCCTGTGGGGGGCGGCCTTGAACTTCGTGGGCGCCCTGGTGAGCACGAAGGTCGCGAAGACCATCGGCGCGGGCGTCGTGGACCTGCCGCCGGACCTCAAGAGCGAGCTCGTGGTGCTCGGCGCCATGATCGCCGCGGCGGCGTGGGTCGCCTGGTGCACGAGGCTCGGGCTCCCCATCAGCGCCTCGCACGCCCTGATCGGAGGCCTCACGGGGGCGGCCGTAGGCCTCTACGGCTTCGCGGTCCTCAAGTGGGACGGGGTGACGAAGATCCTCGTGGCCCTCTTCCTCTCGCCCTGCCTGGGGTTCGTGGTCGCTTTCATCCTGCTCGCCGGCCTCTACTCGGGCGCCGTGGGCTTCCGCATCGGCCGGGTGAGGGCCATCACGGCGGCGGTCGGGGGTGGGGCGCTGGTCCTCGGAGGGGGCGCGCTGCTCATCCTCTTCTCGTCAGGGGCCCTGGCGTGGGAGGAGGCTCTTGCCTGGGGGCAGAAATGGTCGCACTCGGCCATCGTCTGGCTCGTGATCCCGGTGTCCGTGATCGCCTTCGCCGCCATGTTCTTCCTCAAGGGGCTCAGCGTGACCCAATCGCGGCGCCTCTACGGGCCGCTCCAGCTCTGCTCCTCGAGCTTCATGGCCTTCGAGCACGGGAAGAACGATGCCCAGAAGGTCATGGGGGTCATCGCCCTCGCCCTCTTCGCGGGCGGGCTCCTCAAGGACGAGAACGGCGCCGTGATCGCGGACATCGACAAGATCGACGTGCCCCTCTGGGTCATGCTCGCCTGCGGCGCCGCCATCGCCCTGGGCACGGCGGTGGGCGGCTGGAAGGTGATCCGGACCCTGGGCACGAAGCTCGCGCACATCACGCCGGCCGACGGATTCGTGGCCGAGACGACCGCGGGCCTCGTCCTCGAGGGCGCCGCGGAGCTCGGGGTGCCCGTGAGCACGACGCACACCATCACCGGGGCCATCCTCGGCGTGGGCGCGGCCAAGCAGGTGAGCGCCGTGAGGTGGGGGCTGGGGGCCAAGATCATCTACGCCTGGATCTTCACCCTGCCCGTGTGCTTCGTCCTCGGCGCCGTCTTCAGCGTCATCGCGCAGCGGCTCGGGCCCATCGTGCTCGTGACGCTCGCGGTCCTCGTCACCGTGGTCGTCCTCGGGAAGGGCAGGATCCAGAAGCACCGCGCCGGCCTCCTCGAGGCCTCGAAGGGCTGAAAGGCTCCGTCGACATCCGCCGCCTCGCCGTCTATCCTGGGCCGCCATGTCAGGTCATGACGGCTCACTGGACCCCGGGCGCGGCGGGCCCGACCTCCCGCGCGTCCTCGGGATGTGGAGCGCCGCGTCGATCCTGATCGGCTCCATCATCGGGAGCGGCGTCTTCGTGAAGCCCGCGGGGATCGCCCAACACCTGCCGTCGCCCGGCTGGATCCTCGCCTGCTGGGCCGCGGCGGGGTTCCTCTCGCTCATCGGGTCCCTCGTCTTCGCCGAGCTGGGATCGTACTACCCGGGCGCGGGCGGGCAGTACACGTTCATCCGCGAGTCCTTCGGGAGGCTGCCGGCCTTCCTCTTCGGCTGGACGAACCTCGCCATCATCAACTCGGCGAGCATCGCGGCCCTGGCGGTGATCTCGACGAAGTACCTGTTCAACCTCCTCCCCGAGGGCTCCCGCCCGGGGCAGGGCAGCCGATGGTTCCAGACGGCGCCTTGCCTCATGGTGGTCGCCCTCACGGCCGCCAACTCGGTGGGCGTGCGCTGGGGCGCGGCCATCCAGAACACCCTCACGGTCCTGAAGCTCGCGGCGATCGGCCTCCTGGTCGCCGGGATCGTCCTCCCGGGCAAGATGGACTGGTCCAACCTCTCCCCCTTCTGGCAGATCCGCGGCTCGACGTCGCCCGAGGCCGTCCTCGCCGGCTTCAAGGCCGCCTTCCTCGGCATCATGTGGGCCTACGACGGGTGGTACCTCTTGAGCTTCTCTGGCGCCGAGATCCGGAACCCGAGGCGGAACATCCCGGCGGGCTTCATCGTCGGGATCCTCGTCGTGGTCGCCGCCTACGTGGCCGTGAACGTCGCTTACTTCGGGGCGATCGACCTCGAGGGCATGAAGGGGCTCGCGGACGAGAATGCCCAGATGCGCGGCGGCGTGGCGGCGGAGGCGGCGCACCGGCTCTACGGCGAGCTGGGGGTCGTCTTGATCTCGATCGGCATCGTCGGCTCCACCTTCGGCGCCGCGAACGGCAACATCCTCACGGGGCCACGGCTCTCCTACGCCATGGCGCGCGACGGGCTCTTCTTCCGGCGCTTCGGCCACGTGCACCCGCGCTTCCTGACGCCGATCCTCGCGATCATCGTGCAGGGCGTCCTGGGCGCGGCCTACGTCTTCCTGGGCACCTTCGACCAGCTCACGGACCACGTGGTCTTCGCGGCATGGGTCTTCTACCTCCTCACGGTGCTCGGCTGCTTCACGCTCCGGCGGAGGCACGCCGGGCGCGATGGCGTCTTCCGTTCGCCCTGGCATCCCGTGCTCCCGGCGATCTTCATCGTCTTCGCGATCGCCTTCATCGCGGCCACGTTCTGGCACTCCTCGTCGCTCGCGGTGCGCTACCTCGGAGGCGACGAGGGGGCCGGCGAAGGCGTCTACCCTCTCGTGTCGGCGGCCGTTATCATGGCCGGCGTGCCTGTCTACTGGCTCGTACGGGTGAGCTCAGCCAAGGAGTGACCGCCATGGATACCGTCTCTTTCCGCGCCGCCGCCGTCGTCTTCGCCGGCGCCGTGTTCGCCGCAGTCGGCCTCGCCGGAGCCCCGGCTGCCCGCGCCGAGGAGAAGCCGGGCCTCGTTGCGCGCCCCGACCTCTTCGAGACCCTCGTCAACCCCAGCTGCTCGCACCTCGTCGACGAGGTGAAGCGCCGGCCGCAGGACCTGAAGCCCGAAGAGCGCGTCTTGGCCTGGATCCGCGGCTACTCCGATGGCGGCGGCATCCCCTACCGCCTCTTCTTCTCGAAGTACCCCGTGATCTCGGACACCTACGGCGTCTTCGCCTGCGACCCGGACGCGGGGTTCGTGCAGGCCTTCGAGCCGTCGCTCGACTTCGCGTTCCACGGGTGGCGGAACGGCGTCCTGGTCATGCGGCAGGAGGACGGGACGCTCTACTCATGCCTCACGGGCATCGCCTTCGACGGGCCCGGGAAGGGGAAGCGCCTGAAGCCCGTGCCCTTCATCGCGACGACCTGGGGCTACTGGTTCCGCGCCTACCCGCACGCCGTGACGTACCAGCTCTTCGAGAAGTACCAGCTCGCCGAGCTGCCGCGGGAGCGCACCCGCGAGCCATCGCTCGCCTCGCGCGCCGCCGCACGCCCCGAACTGCCCGCCGAGGAGCCCGTCTTCGGCCTCGAGCTGGGCGGCGCGGCGCGGGCCTACCCCATGGCGGAGCTCGAGCGCTCGGGCGGCGTGCTGACGGACCGACTGGGCGACCGCGAGGTCGTGGTGCTCTGCTACGCCCCCACGAGGACCGCCGCGGCCTACGCGCCGCGCACCGAGGACGAGGGATCGACCAAGGTGACCCTCGAGCACGACGGGAGCGACCCCATCGCCCCGTACCGCGACGTGGAGACGTCGAGCTGGTGGGGCATCGAGGGCCGCGCGCGCTCGGGTCCCCTCACGGGCAAGACCCTCGAGTGGCTCCCCGGCGTCCAGTGCAAGTGGTTCGCCTGGTGCGCCGAGCACCCGGGGACGGAGGTCTGGAGGCCGAAGCGGGGCACGTCGCCCTGAGGGGGGCGAGCCGCTGTCGCCACGACGCTACCTCGCCGCCGCGAGCAGGGCTTCGAGGCCCATGGCGATGAGTCGGGCACGGCTCACGCCGCGCTTCTTGGCCAGCAGGTCGGCCCGCGCCAGGAGGCTCCTACCTCCCTTCGATGTGCGTGAGCACCTCGACGACCCGCTCGAGGAGGCGCTCGTCCTTCGGCTCGCCGTAGTTCCGGAGCACGATCTCCTTGGCGAAGAGGTGGACGAGGTAGCGCAGGCGGCGCCTGGCGTCGTCTGCGACGAGCTGGTAGTCGGGGTGGGCCGCGTTGTACTCCCAGCGCCGTCCCACGACGCGCGAGCGCCAGTCGCCCGCGGGGTCGTGGATGCGCCGCGGGTCGGGGATCCCGGCCTTCGAGCTCTCGCCCTCGAGCCGCTCCACGACTTCCACGACGGCGTCCGCCTCGGCCGCCCGCTTCCACTGCCGGGCCTCGACGAAGATCCGGGCCGTGCAGGTCTCGTCGGGAGCATGGTACGACGCCCGGTCGCCCTTGGCCTCGAGGCGACCCGCGCCGTCGCGCAGCGACCAGGCATAGTCGACGCCCTCGAGGATGCGCCGGCCGGTCGAGTCCACGGCCTTCGCGACGAGGACCCGCGAGGCGCCGGGGAGGAGCCGCGACTTGCGCGGCACGATGCGCACGCTCTCGAGGGGCCCCGGCGGAAGGATCTCGGGCTCCGGCTCGGGCACATCGCCGGCCTCGACGACCTCCGAGATGGGCGCGCCGTCCGGCCCGACCGCCCCGCCGTCTGTGCCGCCTGCGCCGTCGGCCGCGCCCGCCGCCCCCGCCTCGGGGGTCGTGCGGCCGACGCGGGCGCCGTCGTCGCCGTCATCGTGGGGCGGCTCGGTCCTCCCCTTCCCCGCCACGTCGAAGAAGTCGTACTGCGGGAGGGCCCTCGCCACGGGGCGGAACACTCGCCGGATCTCGCGCGCCAGGTCCTCGTCCTCCTCGGTGAGGCGCTTCTGGCGCTGGCTCTCGATCACCGCCGTGAGCGCGGGCTCGATCCCCCGCAGGGCCTCGAAGAGAGCGTCCGCGGCCGGCCCCGGCACGAAGCCGCGGCGCGTCGCGGGAGCCACCTCGAGGTCGGGGAACTCGATGAACCCTTCGAGACAGCGCGAGGACCAGGGCTCCCGCGCGAAGCCGTAGGCCTCGAGCTGCGAGAGGTCGTCGCACACGACGGTCCCGCCGCAGGTGAGGGCGATGGCGGAGGGCCTGTCGCGCTCGGCGTCGGGGTCCACCAGGTAGAGCTCGAGCCGCGCCGGGGGATGCCCCACGACCGAGAGCTGGAACAGGTCCTCGACCCGCGCCCCACGGTAGCGCTGGGGCTTCACGAGGAAGTCCTTGAGCGCCGTGCCGCGGGCCTTCCTGTCGACGATCCGCAGCTTCACCTTCCGCTCGAGGAGCTGCCCCCGCAGCTCCGAGGCGAGGTAGTCGCCCAGGCGGCGCCCCACCGTCTGGCGCGCCGCGGCGGCGTGCACGCCGCGGATCACGATCTCGGTCCATGTGTCGCCGGGGAACTCGATCCTCCTCTCCGGGACGCGGAGGACCTCCGCCATCGGCTCGTCGCGCACGAGGCGCAGGCACCAGACCTCGGAGCCGCCGACGCGCGAGCGCATCTCCATCTCGCGCCCGACGGACCAGAAGCCGAGGATCCCGATCCCGTACTTCCCGAGCATCATCTCCCGCTGGCGCTCCTCGGGCGAGAGGTTGCGTTTGAAGGAGTGGCCGACGTTGGTGGCGATGCGCTCGAGGGCCTCCTCCCGGTCGAGCTCCGGGAAGATGCCGCGGCCATCATCGAGGACGGAGATCGACACCTCCCCGCGGCGGCTCCAGCGCGTGATCGTGACGTGAGCGGCGCCCGCATCGAGCGAGTTCTGGACGAGCTCCGCCATCGCCTTCCGCGGGTCGTTCTGGCTGTGTGCGATGAGGCGGATGAGATCGAACGGGTTCGCGGGCCGGAGGCGCACGGTCCTCCCTGCGCCGCGCTTCACCGTCCCAGGGGCTGGGTCTCCTGCGCGCCGGGGCATGGCGGACATCCCACAGCGGGTGGGGTGCCACATCAAGGCCGAAGGAGGCTTGGGGAGGACATGGACACGAGCGTGTGGTCCCTCGCCTTCCGTCGAGATCGGCGCGAGCCCACGCCGGAAGCCCGGGCGCTGGCTCGCTACCTCTCCGAGGGAGAGGCGATCTTCACGACGGGGATCGTTCTCCAGGAGATCCTTCAAGGCTTGGCGGGGCCAAAGGCACGCGAAGCGATCCTGGAGCGTTTCCAGAACCTGCCATTCATCGAGCCGAGCCGGAACGACCACGTCGCTGCCGCGGACCTGAGGAACGCGTGCCGGCGGCGAGGCGTGCAAGTCGGCACCATCGACGCCCTGCTGGCCCAGATCTGCATCGGCCGGGGCCTGCAGATGTTCACGACGGACCAGGACTTTGAGCACGTCGCGCGCCTTTCCGCCCTCCAGTTGCATCGAGTGCGGTGACAGGTGGCCGCCCGCTACGACCTCTCGAGCACGCAGTACACGTTGTGCACGCAGTAGTCCCGGAGCCCCGGGACCCTGCTCAGGGCAGCGAGCAACCTCGAGAGCCGTCTCCAGGAGCGGTTCGTCTCGAGCTTCACGACGCCGAGGCCGCTCGCCTCGAGGGCCGCGAGGTAGCCCGAGAAGCCGAGCTTGTTCAGGCCAAGGTCTCGCAGGGAGGCGATCATCGGACCTCCCGAGCCGCCCTCGCGGTTGTGGAGGCGCACGAGGACCGGCTCGAGGGCGAGGTGGAGCCAGGGGACGCGCGCCAGAACGCGCCCCGCGGCCCCCCAGGGCGCGAGGATCACGCGGCGGCGGTCGTGGTCGCCGTAGGGGCTCGTGTAGAGGGGCCCGAAGCCGGCGTAGAGCCTGCCCCGCGGCAGGAGGCGCCGCGCGATCTCGCGGAGCGTGCCCTCGAGGTTCATGACGTGCTCGAGGGTGTCCTTCGTGACGGCGACGTGGAAGCCTCCCTCCTCGCACTCCTCGATCCTCTGGCACCGCAGATCGACCCTCCCCTCGAGCTCCGGGCGCTCCCGCAGCAGGTGCTCCCGGGCGAAGCGGATCCGGCCCGCGTTCACGTCGAGCCCCATCACCTTCGCCGCGCCGGCGCGGGCGATCTCGATCGCGAGGGCGCCGCGGCCGCAGCCGAGCTCGAGGACGCGCGCCCCCGTGAAGTCGGGCCGCCCTCCGAGCCTCCTCCAGAACTCCTGGACCTCGCGCTCCGCTCGCCGGAAGCAAGCGAGGTCCCTCTCGTAGGTCGCAGCCCGCGGGATAGGAAAGCTCGGCGCCATGGCCACCTCGGCGAGGAGCATAACCTAACAACGGGTTAACTTCACTTCGCTTTGCTCCCTCGGCGGGCCCGGCGCCCGGGCTCGCCGCCGGTGCGCCCGCCACGCAGGAGGCGCGTGCGGCAAGGCTTCACGGCACGACGCCCCGTGTTCGTGCCCTCGGTGAGGGGCCTGCGCGAGCCGATTCACGGCCCGTCGCAGCACGTCATGAGGAGCTGCCCGCACCGCGCGCAGAACCACTTCTGCTTTCGCTCGAGGCCCGGGGCGCCGCAGACGGGGCACGTGACGCGGTCGTCGGGCGATCCCGGGGCGCCGCCGGGCCTCGGCGTGCCGTCCCGCGGCGCATCGACCGGCGAGGCCGGGGTCAGCCCAGGTGCTCCTTGAGGATCGCCAGGTACCGCTTGCACGTCGCCTTCATGTCGCCGGGGTACTTGTCCTGCTCGAGGGAGATCGCGCCCCGGTAGCCCACAGCCTTGAGGGTCTCGGCCACGGCCTTGAAGTCCATGACGCCCTCCCCGACGTGGACGAAGGAGCGCATGAGGCCGTCGATGTCGCGGGCGTGGACGTTCAGGAGGTGCCGCTTCACCTTGTGGATCGCCACCGCCGGGTGCTCGCGGCCGAGGAGCGTCCACCCCGTGTCCAGGTTGTAGCCGAGGGCCGGGTCCTGGACCGCGTCCCACAGGCGCAGGAACGATGCCGCCTCGGGCACGAGGCAGTGCGTGTGGTGCTCGATCGAGAGCTTGAGCCCGTGGGCCTTCGCCCGCTCGAGGCAGGCCTCGACCGACTCGACGAAGGTCGCCCAGACCCCGTCCCAGTCGAGCTCCGGCGCGATCTCGATCCGGAACTTCTCGCCGGGCTTGGCCGAGGCGAGGTCGTAGTGGCGCGGCAGGTAGCCTCCGGGCCCCTTGAGCTCCCGAGCCCAGGGAGCGACGAAGTTCATTACGGGGGCCCCCAGCTTCACCGCGATCGCGCAGCCCGCCTCGAAGCCGTCGAGGGCTTGCTTGCGCTCCTCGGCGTCGGGGCTGACGAGGCCCTTCAGGACCGGCCAGAAGACCACGAACTGCGGCACGGCGAGCTTCCAGTGCTCCAGCCGCTTCCGCAGCTCGCTCACCTTCGCGTCCGTCCAGTACTCCTCGACGTCCTTGCGGTCGCAGAGGATGAGCTCCACGCCCTCGAAGCCCATCTCGCCGAGGGCCTCGATCGCCTCCTCGGGCTTCGCGCCGCGCTCGAGGCCGTGGAAGCACCAGCTCACGGCGGTGATCTTCGGCCTGGGCCCGGCGGGCGGCGCCGGTGCCGGCGCCGGTGCCGGCGCAGCCGGTCTCTCGCCGGTCTTCTCCTCCTCCGCGGGGCCGGCGGCGGCGAGGGAGCCCAGCGATCCGGCCCCCACCACGCCCCCGGCAGCGGCAGCAAGGAGCTTCCGCCGCGTCCAGCCGGCGGCCGGGTGGTCCGAGTCCGGGGGCTTCATGGGACCACGCTCCCCGTCTTCTGGAGCACCTGGTCCTGGACCTTCATGGCCTCCAGCGGGTCGGCCACGGTGTCCGAGTGGCAGGCGGCCTTCTTGCCCTTGTGCGCGAGCTTCTCGATCTCCTCCTGCGAGAGGACGCCGCGGCGCTCGAGGACCTCCCGCTGCTCGGCCGTGAGGGCCTTCGACCGGACCGCCTTCCCCCGCTCGAAGCCCTCGGCCTTGCCCGAGGCGAACTCGGCTATCTCCTTCGAGATCCTCACGGAGCACCAGTCGTGGCCGCACATGGCGCAGAAGTCCGCGTCCACGTCGAGGTCCTCGTCGTGGAGGGCACGCGCCGTGTCGGGGTCGAAGGAGAGCTCGAAGTGCTTCTCCCAGTTGAGGGCCGCGCGGGCCTTCGTGAGCTCGTCGTCGCGGTCGCGCGCTCCGGGGATGCCGAGCGCGACGTCGGCCGCGTGGGCCGCGATCTTGTAGGCGATGCAGCCCTGCTTCACGTCCTCCTTCTTGGGCAGGCCCAGGTGCTCCTTGGGCGTCACGTAGCAGAGCATGGAGGCGCCGTGGTAGGCGGCCGCCGTGGCTCCGATGCAGCTCGTGATGTGGTCGTAGCCGGGGAAGATGTCCGTCACGAGCGGCCCGAGCACGTAAAACGGCGCGCCGTGGCAGGCTCGGCGCTCGAGCTTCATGTTGTGCTCGATCTGGTCGAAGGGCACGTGACCCGGCCCCTCGATCATGACCTGTACGCCCTTCGCCCACGATCGCTCGGTGAGCTCGCCGAGGGTGTAGAGCTCCGCGAGCTGCGCCGCGTCCGTCGCGTCGGCGAGGCCGCCGGGCCGCAGCCCATCGCCGAGGCTGAACGACACGTCGTACTGGCGCATGATGTCGCAGATCTCGTCGAAGAGCTCGTACATGGGGTTCTGCCTGCGGTGGATGAGCATCCACTTCGCGAGGAGGCTCCCGCCGCGCGAGACGATGCCGATGAGGCGGTCCTTCACGAGGTGCAAGTGCTCCCAGAGGACGCCGGCGTGGACCGTGAAGTAGTCGACGCCCTGCTTCGCCTGGTGCTCGATGCCCTTCAGGATGTCCTCGTGGGTCAGGTCCTCGAGGCGCTTCCCGACGATCATGGAGTAGATGGGCACGGTGCCGATGGGCACCGTCGAGGCGCGGACGATCGCTTCCCGGCAAGCGTCGAGGTCCCCGCCCGTCGAGAGGTCCATGACCGTGTCGGCGCCCCAGCGCACGGCCCAGCGGAGCTTCTCGAGCTCCTCCTCGGTGCTCGAGCTCACGGGCGAGGCGCCCATGTTCGCGTTCACCTTCGTCCGCGACGCGCGGCCGATGCACATCGGGTCGAGGCGGCATCCGAGGTGGACCTTGTTCGCGGGGATGATCATGCGCCCCGCGGCGACCTCGGCCCGGACTTGCTCCGGCGTGAGGTGGGGCTCGCGCTCGGCCACGCGACGCATCTCGGGCGTGATGACGCCCGCCCGGGCGCATTCGAGCTGGGTCACGGGTCTGCGGCCCGGCTCGTTGGGCCAATCCATGGCCGTGCAGGGCGACGGCTGCGGCATGCCGGGCGTGTCCGGCGACGAGAAGGCCAGCGGCCCGCCCACGTCGGGCCGGAGGGAGAAGCTGCCCGGGCTCGTCCCCTCGCGCCGCGAGGAGGGGTTCGAGCCGAGGGGCGGCAGGGGCCAGTTGCGATCGAAGCTCGGCTTTCCTTGGGTGCTGCTCACGACTCTTACCTTTCCGCGCCTTTGGCGCTTCCAGGGTGCCGCCGTCCCCCGACCGGAAGCGTCGCACCGGGCTCCGAGGAGCCGCCGGGCAAGCGGGGCCCGCGGCCCGAATCGCTTTCCCTACGCCGGCACTATCCGGATCAGGTTCCGAGGGTGTGTTCTCAGCCTTTTCGGCACCCCTAGCGAAACTCTCAAAGGGGATAGCCTACCTGCGCCGGCCGAGAGCGCAAGGGGGGAGCGGGCGGTCGCGAAGCGCTCGCTACTCGCAAGCCGGGTGCCGCTCGCAGGTCAGCTCGTCCCGTGTGGGGTCGAGGCCGCACGCGGCGGAAGGCTCCGGCGGTGGCGCGGCGCCCAGGAAAAGGGCCTGGAGGAGTGCAACCGCGTCGGCGAGATCCACCTCGCCCGAGTCGTCCGAGTCGGCGCTCCTCGAGCAGAGCACCGCCGAGGACGCGCCGCCGAAGCGGTACAGCAGGATCGCGACCGCGTCGCTCACGTCGACGGCCCCGTCGGCGTTGGCATCTCCCCGGCGGAAGGCCGTCTCGGGCCGCAGGCGCCAGAGGGTCGGCAGCGTGACGTTGGTTCCGCCCGCGGCGCTGTTGGCGCGGAAGTAGAGGTGCTCGCCGTGGACCGTGAGGTAGGAGGGAAAAGACCCGGAGCTCCCCGGCAGGATATCGGCGGCGAGCGAGACCTCGCCGGCAGCGAGCGGGAACGAGGCCGAGGCGAGGAGACAGACGAATGGGATGGCGAGGAGACGGGATCGGATCACGGGGCGTTCCTTCCGTGCGCCTTGAGACCTGCCCCGCGGGCGCACGCCGATCATCGTGCGGGGGCCGGAGCCACTCGTCAAGGAGCTTAACTTCCTCGCTGCCCTCGAGGGCTCGCCGGCCGGGAGCCGGGCGCCACGTACCTCACGACGAACCCGAAGTGCAGGAACGCTCCGGCGATGGCGGTGAGGTGGAAGATCTCGTGGTGGCCCAGGACCCCCCAGGGCACGGCGGGCCACCGCAAGAGGTCGACGATGGCGCCCCCGGTGTAGGCGAGCCCTCCGCCGAGGATCCAGAGGAGCCGCCGGTGGCCGAAGATCCGGGCGAGGCTTGGGTAGACCATGAGGCCCACCCAGCCCAGCGCCACGTAGAGGGAGGTCGAGAGCGCCTCAGGCAGGTACGCGAAACCCAGCTTCTCCACCATGCCGGCCAGGCCGAGCGTCCAGACGACGCCCAGGACCCACGCCCTCCAGGCGCCCGCGAGCACGTTGAGGCACACGGCGGTGTAGGTGCCGATGATCAGGAGGAAGATCGCGGCGTGGTCGATGCGCCGCGTCCACTCGAGGCCGGCCGGGGGAAGGGCCGCGAGGTGGTAGAGCGCGCTCGCCCCGAAGAGCGCGATGAGGCTCCAGCCGAAGAAGAGGAGCGAGGCGCGGCGGGGCGCGCCTCGGGTACCCTCGCCCCGGCGCCGCAGGACCCGCAGTCCCTGGACCGACGCGAGCGCCGCCCCGAGGTGGGTGAGACCGCTGAACGGCTCGCGCAGGAAGGCCAGGAAGGGGGTGAGATCGCCGATCTCCATACCCAAGTATCGGGTCGCGGCGCCGGGGCGTCTACGGGTCACGGTCTCCCCACCCGGAGCGCGGATCGCGCCGGATCCGCCGCCGCGAGACCTCTACCCCTCGCGCCGCTCCAGCCCGTGCCAGAAGTCGGGCGCTCCGTCGTCGAGGTGGAGGGGCGAGGGATCAGGGTCGGCGTCCTCGAGCATGCGCTCGCGCTGGTAGAGCGGTCCGGGGCCATCCTTGCCGTAGTAGACAGGCACTTCCGCCTTCTCGAAGTCCGACCAGCCCGTGGGCTGGTCGTTCCCGAGGGGCTCCATCCGTACCACCGTGTCCCGTAGAAGGCGTGCGTCCCCGAGCCGCCGCAGCAGTTCTGGAAGGCCCGCGTCTTGCCGCTCAGCTCGGGCCCGCCCCAGTGCAGGGTCTCCCGCGCCGCGAGGAAGTGGTTCGGCGAGGTCCACCCCGCGTAGCCCCCCGCCATGCGCCCGGCGACCTCGCGCCACGAGAACTGTCCCGTGTCGGGCCTCGACGGGTCCGAGCGGAGCCACGAGAGGTCGCGGGCCTGGCTCTCGACGAGGTGGTTCCGCACGACGCGCTCGACGTCGCCCCAGTACTCGGGGTGGCCGTGGTTCGCCAGGGTCACGGCCAGGCCGACGTAGTCCATCAAGGCGCAGGTCTCCGTGGCCACCACGTCCCCCTTGCGTCCGATGACCTCCGGGAGGAACCCGAAGCGCGTCGCCTCGGAGCGCACGTAGCGGTAGAGGGCATCGACCCGGCTGTAGAGCACGGGATCGCCCGCGTAGAGCGCGTAGTCCGCGGCCCCGACGAGGGTGCGGAGGTTCCCGTGGACGTGGCCGCCGTGGCGGAAGGTGTTGTCCGGCGAGAAGAGCCCTCCCTCGGCGAAGACCCGGCGCACCTGGGCCCCGGCGAGCTTCGACGCCGCCTCGTGCCGCAGCGTCCGAGCGCACGCCATGAGGCTCTTGATTCCGAACCCGCCGAGGAAGCCCGCGTCGGCCTGCCGCTCGGCCCTCGCGACGAGGCCGCCGGCCATCTTGACGATCGCCGACCGCAGCGCCTCGTCGGGAGAGTCCACGTAGGCCGTGACGAGAGCGTAGAGCGTGAGCGCCTGGTTGCCGGGGTCGGCGGTGGCCTGGCACCAGCTCGTCGGGGGCCGCGCGAGGAGCCCCGATGCCGGTTCGATCAGGCCGATGACCTTCCTGCGCCAGACGGCCTCGATGGGCAGCGCCTCCCCCGTCATGCGCCGGCCCATGACGGCCGCCTGGAGCTGGCGCGACAGGACGTCGCCGAAGTCCGGCCAGTCGTGGGCCGCTTCGGCGGGCTCCGTCCAGAAGACGTTGAAGTACGGGAGCCCCTCCGCGTCGACCATGCGCGTCAGGTAGTTGAAGCTCCGCCGGGCATAGGTCTCGAGGGCGAAGGTCCGGGGCGGCTCCGCGGCTTCTTCGGGCGGCGGGGAGCCGTGCGCGTCCGGCGCGCCGGCGGCCCATGTCGCGAGGAGGAGCGCGAGCGCTGCCGTCGCGGAGCACGGACAGCTTGAGCTGTTGAAACGCTGCCGCGTCCGCCACGTCAAAGGCGGCGCGGAAGTAGGTCGTGATGTGCTTCTCGCGAGAGTTGGCGCCAAAGCTGACGACGGTCTTCTCTCCGTCGCCGCCGTAGCCCAGGCGCGCTGGACCCCGGGCCCAGACGGTGTCGTCGAAGCCGGGGTCCTTCCAGGACGGGCCGGGGTCGGCGCCCGCGTCGAGGTACGCCCACTGGGACTCGCGCGGCAGGAGGACCTTGCTTTCGGCCAGGAGCCCCGCCCTGGCCAGCCGCGCGAGGATGGCGCGATCGGCTCTCCCGAGCGCCCCTTGCGCCAGCACGTGGGCCGCCTCGTCGAGGACGGTAGCCGCGCCGGCATCGCCGGAGCCCTCGAGGGCGGCCGCCTGGCGGCGGTAGAAGGACAGGAAGCCGAGTGCGTGGTGGCGATGGAGCGGCTCGACGGCCGCCAGCTCGCGGAACCAGCCGCTGGCCGTGGCGAGCTCCCCTGCCGCCGCAGCGGTGTAGGCCGCGGCGCCGAGGACGCGGCGGTCGCCGGGCGCGAGGGCCAGGGATCGCCGGGCGAGGAGAAGCGCGTCCAGGCCGCGGCGCCGCGACGCTTCCGTGAGCTCCGCCGTGGTGGCGGCGGGTGTGTCCGCGGCCTTCCCTTCCCCCTCCACCTGGACAGCCAGCTCTTCCCGCCATCGACCGTGTACTCGAGGGCGGTGGCCGTGGCCATAGGTCTTTCCTTGCGGCCGGTATTGCTGCCGGACGATCCGCCGTGAGAATGGGCCTCGCTCGAACGGAATCGGCCTCTCTCGAATTGGCTGATCCCCGGCCGGCCCGTTCGCAGGCCCACACAG
>JACQVW010000795.1 GCA_016209535.1 Planctomycetota bacterium
CCTTGCAGCCAGCGAGGATACCGCCGCGCGCCGGGGGCGGGCAAAGGAAAAGCGCGGCGGAGCCCCGGCCGCCCTTCGCGTCCTGCGAGCTCTTCGCCCGTTGCCCGCGCCGGGCGGGAGCGTGCAAGACGAACCTGAACAACCTCCTCTTCGCGCCCGGCGGCCGCCTCTTCGCATCGATCATCGGCCACTACTCGAAGACCTACGAGGACTCGAGCTTCCGCGCGATCCTCCTGAGGGGCATGGCCTGGGCCGCCGGCGAGCCCGCCGGGAGGCTCGAGGGGCTCGCGGCAGAGGGCGCGAAGGGGCGGTGAGCCGCGGCCACCCGGTCGGCCCCTGGCACGCAGTCCCCTGCAGAGGTCTCCCGTAGCCGTCCGGTGTCGGTGGCACTCGCAAGTGCTCTTACTTGCAAGTGTCTTTACTTGCAAGTAGATTCTCTTGCAAGTAGATTCTCTTGCAAGTGGTTTCACTTGCAACGCACATCCACTCCTTGGGTAGCAGGACGCAAAGCCAACGGAGCAAACCATGGGATTCGAGACTTCAACGCCAGTCGTCGGGGAGCAGTTCTTCAACAGGGTCCGTGAGCTCGACATGCTGCGGTCCATCGCCGCCGAGGCGAAAGGTGGAGTGCGCCGCTGGCTCGCGATCCTTGGACACCGGAAGGTCGGCAAGACGAGTCTCTTGATCGAGTTCCTGCGGCGGAGCGGAGCCGAGCTTCCCATGCCCTATGTCGACTGCTGGGACGTCCGGGCCGATCCTCTCCTGTTCCTGCTCAGGTTCCTGTCGGCGATCCTCGGTGCGGCCGTCCGCCACCTCGGGGCGGAGTCCGACGTGGGACCCCTCGAGGCGATGGAAGGCGATCGGCTCGCAGCGAGCACCGTCCAGGCGCTCGCGCGCCTGCGGTCCAAAGCCATCGACGAAGCGGTCCAGCTCCACGAGAGCGTCGCGTCGGGGAGACCCGCCGCCGGGACCCTGCACCGGATCTTCGACCTCCCTGGACGATTGGCGGCGGATATCAAGGGCCCGGTCCTCGTCATCCTCGACGAATTCCAGGAGCTGGAGCGCCTCCGGCGCCTGCGACGCTTCAAGGACAGGGTCGACGACGTCTTCGGGCTCCTGCGCTCGCTGTGGCAGCGCCAGGAAGGGGTGTCCTACGTCGTGGCCGGATCGCGCCTGAGCGCGATGCGTCAGATCATCGCGGACGAGAAGGATGCCTTCTTCCAGCACTTCGAGGTGCTCGAGCTGGGGCCGTTCGAGCGCCGCGAGAGCCTCGAGATGCTCCGCGATGCCTTTGGCGCCGGCGCCGATCTCGCCAAGAGCGCGATGGCCACGCGAATCCTCGATCTCGTCGGCGACCACCCCTTTTACGTGCGCGTGGTCGCCGGGGAGGCGGCGGCCGCGTTGCCAGGAGGCAGGGTCACCCTTCACGTGCTGGAGCACGCCATGAAGGAAGCCCTCGAATCGTCCCTCCTGGAGGAGAACGGTAGACTGAGCCTCTTCATGGAGCAGAGGTACCGGGCCGTCACCGGAGAGTCGTCTACCCTCGAGTCGGTCCTGCGGGGCTTCGTCGATCCGGCTCGGATCAGCGAGGTCTCCGAGAAGCTCCACGTGCGCACGGGGGCGGTCAGCTCGGCGGTCAAGACGCTCCTCGGCGAAGACGTCCTCGAGAAGCATGCGGACGGAAGCTATGGGTTCACCGATCCGGCCTTCGCGCTGTGGCTGAAGCACCGAGTGGACTTCAGGCTCGCGATGCCTCCGCTCCTCGTTGGGACCGACTCGGAGCAGGCGGTCGCGCGGAGGCTGGCCGCCGACGGGTTCCGGGGCGTCTATCAGTCCCGAGCGAGCCGCGGAGCCTTCGACTTGCTCGCGGTCCACGACACGCGCGTCATCGGGCTCCAGGTCAAGACCGGGGCGCCACCCTTCGAGCTTCGCGCGCAGGAGAAGGCGCGGCTGCTCGAGGACGCGCGGCGCCTCGGATTCGTGCCCGCGCTGGCGCTCGTGCGGGGGGATGCGGTCCGCTTCTACGATCTTCGCCAGGGAAGCGGCAAAGGCGGCCTGAGGATTCGCGACGACACGCGGGCGGTCGAGACGCTGCTCGAGCTCTTGTAGCGGGGCGGTGCTAACCCACGCTGAAGCGGCGCGGGGGAGCTTTCCTCGCCCGTGGAGGCGGCTCACTCAGGGAGGCGGATGCGTGGCCTCTCGCGAGGCCACGAGCAGCCGCTCCGCGAGCACGAGCGCTTCGACGGGCCAGAGCTCGCGCGGCCTCGGCCGCCGCACGGCCGGCAGGCCCGCGATGGGGCGGCACGTGAGCACGCGGTCCGCCCACTGCGCCGGCACCCCCTCGCGCCCGTGGTGCGCGCCCAGGAGCGCGCCCGCGATCGCGGCGTTCGTGTCCGTATCGCCGCCGCGCAGGACCGTGTCACGCACGCCCTCCTCGAGGCTCGCGGCCCGGAGGAGCCGGTGGAACGCGTTCCGCAGCGCCTTGAGGACCCAGCCTTGCTGGCGCAGGAAGTCCTCGGGGGGGCCCGTCTCCGCGGCCACGAGGGCCTCGACCACCTCGGGCCGCGCCGGAGCCCTCCGCGCCCAGTCGAGCGCGTGCTCGTAGGTCTCGCGCGCCGCGCACCCGGTGCGCAGCGCGTTCGCGAGGGCCACGCAGTAGGCCGCGCTCGCGTCCCCGCAGACCGGGTGGGGGTGCGTGAGCGCCGCGTCCTGCCTCGCGGCCTCGGCGAGGCGCGCCGGGTCCCAGGACCATCCGAGGACGGCGAGAGGGCTCACGCGCATGAGGGCGCCGTTCGCCTGGCTCGCGCGGTTCGCGGCCGCGGCCGCCGCCGCAACGGGGTCCTCGCGGCCGGTCTCGATCGCGCGAGACGCGGCGCCCAGGGCGGCGCCGGTGGTGGTCCCGACGTCGAAGGGGTCCGACTCGTACCAGCGGCAGTACCCCCGCAGCACCGCGTCGCGATCGAAGCCGCCGCGCTTCACGAGCGAGCGAGCGAGCAGGAGGGCCAGCTCGGAGTCGTCCGTCGGCTGGCCCGCGAGCGTGCTCCACGTCCCGCCGTCAAGGAGCCTCGCGAGCCCCCCGGGGTGCGCCCGGGCGATCTCCTCGGGGCCACAGAACTCCACGAGGCTCCCGAGCGAGTCGCCGCTGATCTGGCCCAGGAGGCAGCCTTGTGCCCTCGAGAGGAGGCGCGGGTCCGCGATCGACCGGCCGGGCGTCGGGCTCACGGGCGCGAAATCGAGATCCGCATCGCCCGTCGGCGCAGCGCCGGTGCCGCCGGCGGCGCGTCGCGACCACGCGGCCCGGCTCAACGTGTCGGCGACGGGCCTCGACCCGCCGAAGCAACGCGAGACCCCGATCGCATGGAAGGGCTCGTAGCGCACGGGCCGCCCGCCCTCGTCAACGAGCTCCCCGCCGGCGGCGCGCAGCAGGGCGTGGCCCGCCGCGAAGTCGTAATCCGCGGGCGCGCTGGTGGAGACGGCCGCCGCAGCATCGCCGGCCGCGGCGAGGGCGAGCCGGTACGCGATGCTCGGGACGCAGCGGAACCGGGCCGGGAGCGCCCACCGGGCCGTCGCCGCCGGATCCGCGTCCGCCGAGAGCGACGCGAGCACGGTGTCCTCCGCCCCGAGGCGCTCGGGCCACGGCGGGCGCGCGATGGGGCGGCCGTTCCGGGCCGGCGGCCCGCAGCCTTCGGCCCAGGAGAAGAGGTCCCCTCGGTCGTCGGGCGCGGCGTACGCGAAGACGACGCCCAGGACGGGGACGCCGTCCTCGACGAGCGCGATGGAGACCGCGGGCCCCCTCCAGCCGCGGGAGAAAGCCTCCGTGCCGTCCTGCGGGTCGATCAGCCACGTTCGCCGCGAGCCCGCGGCCGGCGGGCGGTCCAGCTCCGTGACCTCCTCGCCCCGGATCCCGTCCGAAGGGAAGGCCGCGCCGAGGGCCTCGCGGATCGCCAGCTCCGCCTCGCAGTCCACGTGGGCCTTGTGCGGAGAGTCCCCGGCCGGCCGAGGCCGGTGGAACGCCCCGCGGAGCAGCTCGGCGGCCTCGCGGGCCGCGAGGACGGCGGTCTCGAGGGCTCGTGCTTCGACTTCCGGCATGGTTCTCGATCCCTTTCGCAAGGCAGGGACCCCAGCTTACGCGCTCTTGGTCGTGGCCACCATGGCCGGCCTCCCGAGTCGCTTCAGGGCCGCGTGCGCTGGATGAGATCCTCGAGCTTCCCCGGCACCTCGAACTTCCCCGTGCCCCTCGCGATCTCGTCGGCCCACTTCCGGAGGTAGGGGAGATCGAGCTGGCCGCGCATTCGCACGAGGATCGTCTCCGCGTCCCCGAGGTCCTTGTAGCGATGCGCAACGAGCTTGTAGAGGACCAAGTCCTCGGCGGAGGCGACCCAGATCTGCGTCCCGAAGAGCTTCACACGGCGCCTGCGCGTGAGCGCCGACTCATCGAACGGCGTCCGGCCGAGGCTGATATCGGCGTGGCGGCTGCGGAAGCTGGTCCGGAGCCAGCCGTCGATCGGGAAGGCGCGCTTCGCCTCTTCGGGGAAGCTGAACCCAGCCCTCGCGAGGGCGGGGAACAAGTCCTCGACGTCGTCATCCTTCACACAAACGACCGCATCGACATCCACGGTCTCTCGGGGAGCCCCCCAGACGGCGACCACCACGCCTCCGTACGCGAAGTACTCGACCTCGAGAGACTCCAGCAGCCCGTAGAATCGCCGGAATAGCTCCGCGAACGTCGCGGCAGGCACCTGCTACGACCTCCACAGGCGCCACAGGACGACGGGCGGCGGATCCAGCTCGGAGGTCACGCCCAGCTCGGGGATCCCGCGGCAGAGATCCTCGAGGATGCGGGCCGACTCTTCCATCGAGAGCGAGCGGAGCCAGGCCTCATCGGCCCGCGCGTTCGCCTTCGCCATGCGATCGAGACGGGCGGCCGCGCCTTCCCATGTGTAGCTGACTCTGGCGGAGCGCCGCATGCAAGGGATCCTATCACGACGCTGCCGGAAGGCTCAAGTCATGCCCAGGGACGCCTTGACCGTCCGGAGCGGCACGGTCTCCTTCTCCTTCGCTCTGCGGTCGAGGAACCGCATGAGCTCCTTGTTCCGCCGCGTGAGCTCGATCTCCCTGTCGAAGTCATCGATCTCCGCAACCAGGTACTCCCGCCCTTCCGGCGACCGGAGTATGAGGTTCTGCCGGCTTGCCTGCCTCAGCAGCGAGTGGATGCCACGAGCTCGTTTCGATACGTGGACGGTCTTCATAGCTCGAGCTCTTCACCGCGGGTGAACAGCGTGCGCCCTTCCTTGTATCCGACAGCAGCAGTCTTGGCGCGTAGGGCTTGAGTGTCAACGAAGCAAGCGAGCGGGGCCGGCCTGGCCGGCCCCGCTCGAAGGCCCCTCAAGCCTCACGCTTGCATAGCCCGCGCTGCCGGGCCTCCTACTGCGCCTTGCCCACGAACACCACGTCCGACCAGTTCCGGGTGCGGATCCGGACCGAGTTGCACGTGTTGCCCTCGATCGTGTCGAAGGTGTCGCCGTTCGAGGGGTTGGCCCCGGCCTTCGCGTCCCAGCGCCAGAAGAGGACGCTGTGGCTGCCCGTGGGCTCGTTCGCCGTGGGCTTGATGGCCACGTAGTCGCCGCCGGCCGGCGCGTAGTCGCCGCGCTGGACCTGGGCCTTCGTGAGCTTGCGGCCCTCGTCCGAGAACCAGTCGCTCAGGTCGGCCGTGCCGATGCTCCCCGACGGCGTGTCGAGGCCCGTCTGGCGGATCGCCCAGGAGGCGAACTCGCTGCACCAGGCCCGGTCCACGTCGAGGTACTTCGACTCGCCCGTCTGCCCGAGGTCCTGGGCGGCGTAGTAGAGCGCCGTGACGCGCGTCTCGCCGATCCGGTCCCAGCGCGCGAGGGCCGTGTCGATGGTGAAGTCGAGGACCGCGGCGTAGTACTCGTCGAGCCAGGCGTCCGGGTCGCTCTCGAGGACGAGCTGGTCCGAGTGGACGAGCTCGACGTGCTCCACCTGGAGCCCGTCGTGGGACCTCGTCGCGAGGCGGACCGCGTCCCAGCCGTCGGGATCCATTCGGTCCCAGCAGGCGGGGCAGGAGCTCGAGTTGAGATCGTAGAGGAGGACCTGGTTCGGCGCGAAGCCTCCGTCGGGCGCGTTCAGGAGGACGAAGTCGCTGCCGATCCAGAGCTCGATCGAGACCACGTTGCTCCCGGCGTTGACGTGGCCGCCCGTCTCGAGGAGGAGGTAGTTGTCGAGCTCGCACTCGCCGTCCTCGTCGCCCTCGAGGCCCGCGGGGTGGTCGTCGCCGCTCCCGCCGCCGCCCCCGGCCTCGGGCTCCGCGCCTGCGCCGGCACCGGCCAGCGTCGTGGAGCGCCCGTCGGGCTCGAGGACGTCGTGGGCGGGGTCCATCCTCGGCTTGAAGACGGGCCTCGCGGCGAGGCGGTTGGCCTTGATCGACCGGGCGGCGAACTCCGCCGGCGGCATGACCTGGAGGTAGGGGTTCGGCGCGTCCTTCTCCTCGCCCGGGGCGGAGTCGTCGAAGTCGCAGACGTCGCCGAGGCCGTCCCGGTCCTTGTCGCTCTGGTCCGCGTTGGGGACGCGAGGGCAGTTGTCGGAGGAGTCCGGGACGCCGTCCCCGTCCTGGTCGGAGGGCGCGGTGCCGCAGTCGAAGGCCACGGGCTCCTTCCCGCCGAGGTAGAGCCACTGGAGGATGTAGACGGCGTCGGAGAGGTCGCGGCGGCCGTCGCCGTTCGTGTCGCCGTTGTGGAGGGCCGAGCCGCCCTGGGCCAGGGCGGCGCCCGGAGGCGAGGCGAGGGGGACGAGGGCGGCGAGGCCGGTGATCGCTGCAAGGGAGGGGGTCGTGCGCATGGAGCGCTCCTTCGTTGGGGGCCCTGCACGCGCCCCGGCCGGGACCGTCCCTGCCGGGAGGGCGTGGACATCCGAGGGAGCGTCAGTCGAAGGGGGAGCTGCCTGGTGCCCCGGCTCGTCACTTCCCCCGGGGTGCGGCATGCACGGTCGAAGGGAGCGCGATCGAAGGCACCCCGGTCGGCAGGGGCGTTGGCGGAGCCGAGAACACGCTTCCGGACTTCTCCCGCTTCCAAGCACCCTGAGCCACGCCCCCCGGCCCTTCAGCCGCCCTTCAGTCGAGGAACGCCACGGCCCCGCTCCGGACCTCCTGGCTCAGGAGGATCCGGTGCCACCCCTCGAGGACGACCGTCTTGTGGTCCGGGTGGCGGATGCGCCCGCGGGCGAACGCCTCGGGATCGCGGGACCTCACCTGCCACTGGAGGTGCTTCTTCTGCGGCGCCCGGCGGACGAGCTCGGCGTACTCGGCGTCCGTGAGCCCGTTGGGATACTCCCGGCAGGCGCGCACCGTCGTCCCGCCGCGGCGGTAGAGGTACTCGACCATGTGCGGCTTGCCACGGCCCCGGCTGATGGGCTCGTGGCGCAAGATGAGCCTCTCGTCGGGCCTGAGCTCCGGGGCGGGCACGAAGAACCACTCGCCCTGGCGGACGGACGCGACGTTCCTCCGGCGGCAGCGGTCCCTGCGCCTGACCCGCAGGTGGTCCTCCGTCGCGCGGACGAGGGCAGGCTTGAGCGCCTCCTTGGCCTCGCGGATGGTCGTCACGCGATCGGGCACCCCGGCCACGAACCAGTGCCGCTCGTCGTGGCCGCAGAGGAACTTGGTCGCTCTGTCAGCCCATGTACAGACGCCGTGGGAGCGGTTTCGTTGGCGCCTTTTTTGCGCCTGAGCGCAAGTCACTCGAGCTCCAGCACCCCCTCATCCCGCAGCCGCCGCGCCTCCGCGGCGAGCCGGTCCCGCAGGCGGCGGTGGGTCTCGTCGAGGGGCGGGGCGTCGCCGATCGCCTCGAGCACCTCGAGGGCCTTCGCCGGGCGCCGCTCCTCCTCGATGAGGAGCTTTGCGAGGAGGAGCCGCATGGGGGTCGCGCGGGCCGGGAAGCGCTCGACGTACTCCTCGAGGTAGGGCTTCGCCCCGCCGAGCTTCCGCGCGTCCCGGAAGCCCTTGATCAGGGAGCGGAGGAGCGGCTCCTCGAGGGGCCAGGGCCCGGTGGCCCGCACCGCGGCGTCGTGGGCCTCGGCGGCCAGCTCGGGGCTCCCCTCCCGCAAGTGCTCCTTCACGAGCTGGAGGGCCGTCGAGCGCTCCTCGGCCGCCCGGGCCGCCCGGGCCGCCCGGTCCTCTGGCTGCGGCGCGGTCTCGCCGGCCGCCGGCGCCCTCTCGCGGGCCGGGCCTGGCCGGTGGAGCTTCACCTCCCGGGGCTTGCCGCCGCGCAAGGAGAAGATGTCCCAGCCCTCGCAGTCGACGGCGCCGCGCCTGAGGAGCACCACGCCCAGGGGGAGCCCCAGCGCTGCGCCCGAGAGGTGGAGGACGGCGCTCGTGAGCCCGGCGCCCGCCGCCCAGCCGAGGAGCGCCTGCAGCCCCTCCAGCGCCGCGTAGATGAAGGCCATGGTGCGGATCCTCAAGGACACCGTGCCCATCCGGAGTCCGATCCAGTAGAACACGTCGACCTCGTTCTCCGGCGCCCAGACGAGGGCCATGGCGAGGAGCCCGAAGAGGATCGCCGAGGCGCCGAGGGTGTAGCCGTCGAGGCCCACGAGGTTCGTGACGACCTGCTCGAGGCCGCACTGCACGACGCCGATCCCGAGGTAGCACGGGAGGAACTTGAGCCAGCCGAGCTTCCCCTCGACGACGAGGCCGAAGACCCAGAGGAACATCATATTGCCGGCGAGGTGCAGGAGGTTCAGGTGCATGAAGCTCGACGTCACCCACTGGGTGGGCCGAAGGCCCTGGTCGTGCCACAGGACCCACCTCCCCGCCGTCTCGGAGTCGACGGAGCCCGATGCGACCATGCCGAAGACGACGACGTTGAGGGCGATGAGGCCGATCGTCCCCCAGGGCCAGTGGTAGACGGGCGCGTCGGTGCGGTAGGGCAGGAACATGGGGTCTCTCCTCGAGGCGCGCCGAGCGTCACGTGCCCGCCCGCTTCGCCCGCTCCGCCGCGACCTCGGAGGCCGATCGGGACTCCAGCGGCGGTGAATGCACCTTCTCGTACTCCTCGCGGAACGCCTCGGGGCGGACGATCCGGTAGCCCAGGTACTCGGGCAGGTTCGCATCGCACCACGCCCGGTACTCCGCGGTGCTGTCGAAGGCGCGGTACGGAGCGTCGTCGAGGACGGGCTTGTAGACCCTCGAGAACCCGTACCGGATCCGGTCCTCGAGCCTCCGCCGCATCTGCCGGCGGCACTGCTCGCGGAGCTCGGTCAGGTCGGGATCGCGCGGGGCCTCCTGCATGAGCTCCACGGTACGGTCCTGCGGTGCGCGGCGCAAGCGGTGCATTGGGCGCGGGCTGCTGGGAAGACGCCCCGTGCGGCCGCGGTTGCCGCGGTCTCGGGCTCGGCGCTCACTCCCCCCCGACCCGCTCCCTCCAGATCGGGATGAAGAGCACGGACACCCGCTTCTCGCCGCCCTCCACCTCGGAGCGGTAGATGAACTTCAGGATGCTGAACGACCGGCGGCCCGTCCGCTCGTCGGCGAAGTGGTGGAACAAGGGATTCAGCAGCAGCTCCCGCTGGCCCTGCACGTCCCGCGACACGAAGAGCCGGTGCAGGACGCGCAGCTCGCGGTCGCCCCCGGCGGTCCAGGTCCGCTCGACGAGCTTCCAGAGGACGGACCAGTGCCCCTCCTGCTCGCTCGCGAGGCTGTTGACGATGAAGAAGAACCTCGCCGGGTTCCAGTAGTTGACCTCCTCGGCGCCGTGGTGCCGCCGGTAGACGATCGGGAAGACCCCGAAGCCCGAGTCGCGGGGTCCCCACCGGCCGAAGCCCAAGGGGAAGAGGTGGAACCAGCCGCCGTCCGGCGAGTCGCGGTAGTGGTAGAGCCAGAGCGGCCCGGTGACTCTCGTCGTTTCTCCCTGGCGCCTCCAGAGGAAGAGCATGGGAAAGAGGTGGAAGCGCTGGATGTCATCGCCGCCGTGCCAGTGGACGAGACTCAGCCAGTGCCAGAAACCCGCGCCGGCGCCCGGCCCCTCCTCGACGCTCAAGAGCGGGTAGAGGTAGAGGTAGGTCCGCCGCTCGGCGTCCCCCACGAACAAGGTCGGGAAGAGGCGGAGGTCGAAGGACTGTCCGTCGCCGCGCCACTTGACGAAGGGCCACGGCGCGTGGACCGAGGTCTCCACGTACCCCTGGCTCGTCCCGCCGGCCCTGCGGGAGACCTGGAAGAAGGGGTAGAGCGTGGAGAAGGCTTTCGTCTCCCACTCCCGGGCGGCTTCCGCCGTCCCCGCGGCCTTTGAGGCACTCGCGTCGCGCTCGAGGCCGAAGACCGGCCAGAGGTGGATCGCGCTCCGGGCGCTGCGGCCTTCCTGGGTCCGGCCGGTCCCGGCGGCCTCGCCAGCCGCGCCGGCCCGCCAGCGCCGCTCCGAGCGGTGGGAGAAGAAGCTCGGCGCGACGAAGGTCGTCCGCGCGAACCCGGAATCCGTCGTCTCGCTGCGCCGGTAGAAGACGGGGAGCGCCCAGGCCAGGTGCCCTTCGGGCCAGGTCGTCCACCGGCCGAGGGGCAGGAGCACCCAGTGGCTCACCGACCCGCGGGCGTTGAGCTCGTGGCGGCGATAGACGATCCCGCCGACCCCGAGCCAGTCCCCCTCGGCGGTGTGCTTGCGGTCGTAGAAGGGCAGCGCCCGCGTGGTGGAGGCGTCCTGGCCCCTCCTCGAGCTGTGGCCCAGGGGGCAGAGGACGTCGAGATCGTAGCCGTCCGGCTCCCGCCCGTAGCGGCTCAAGGCGAGCGGCAGGTAGTGGTCGCGCCGCTCCCGCGAGGCGTCCTCCACCCACCCGTAGAGGAGCGAGTAGAAACGCCAGGTCTTCGCGGATGGCTTGTCCTCCCCGGCCCAGTAGAACGGCGCCGCGACGAGGCCCTCGCCTCGCTCGCTCCGCCACGAGTGGAAGAGGGCGAGCGAGTGGACGTGGTGCTCCTCGGGCCGCCACCAGGCCCACGTGAGGAGGGGCGGCAGCGAGATCCCGCGCCGGCCCTCGGGCCCGCTCCACGCCCCGGCCAGCGGCGTGTGGAAGTACCGGCTTTCGGGCTCGCGCCGCCCGGCGGAGAAGAGCGGGAAGAGGTGGGCGTGCCAACCCGCCTCGCCGGAGAGCGAGAGCTTCCCCACGGGCAGGCCCGAGCGCGTCTCGGCCGCGAAGTTGAAGGCGTTGAGGATCGTCCAGGCCCGGCGGCCCTCCGCGCTCGAGCGCTCGAAGGCCTCGAGCAGGACCGGCACGCCGAGCCGCGAGCGCGTCTCGGCGGGGTCCGACCACGCGCCGTGCCGGAAGAGCACCGGGACCCAGCGGAACGGGGCCGGCTCCGGGTTCCGGGCGGCCTGGAGGAGCGGCCACAGGAGCACGTGCCGGGCCTCCTCCGCCCGCCAGCGCCAGAAGAGCGGCAGGACCGCGTCGTGGTCGCGCTCCGGGCTGCGGCGGCCCAGGTAGAGGAGGGGGTAGAGGCCGAGCTGGCGGTCCGTCCTCCCCTCGCCGAGCGAGGCGCAGTAGAAGGGGAGCACGTGGTGGTGCCAGTCGCCGTCCGGCTCGGTGTTCACCCGCACCGCCCCGAGGAGGGAGGTCCACTTCTCAGAGCCGTCCTCGAACGCCTCGTGGCTGAAGAAGGGCCACAGGCCCGAGTACGAGGCCTGCCGCGCCAGTCCTGGCCTCTCGCCAGTCCTCCCCTCCGGCTCCGAGGCGCCTGCGGCGGTCCCCACGGCCGCTGCGGCCGCGAGGATCCACGGCGCGACCAGGCCCAAGACCAGGAGGACCAGCAGGCGATCCGGTCTCACGGCCGGCACTGTACACATTCGGCAAGAGGGACTCCAGGGCAAAGGTCGAGGGGCCTGCCCGTCCCGCTCACCGCCAGGGTGTTGGTTTCCTCGCCGCCTCCGCCCCCCGCGCGAACCCCCTCGCCAGGACCTGCTCCGCGAAGAGGAGGAGGAGCGCGATCGCGAGCGCCGCCGGCCAGTGCTCGCGCTTCACGCTCCTCGTGACGGAGGTCCTCGTGGCCTCGCGGG
The DNA here is from genome assembly GCA_016209535.1 of Planctomycetota bacterium. Lineage (GTDB taxonomy): Bacteria > Planctomycetota > UBA8108 > UBA8108 > SXIK01 > JACQVW01. The sequence continues at coordinate 12,045 of JACQVW010000795.1, forward strand.
GGTCGGGGGCGACCTCGACGCCCAGGGCCGCACGCAGGTCCGCGAGCGCCGGCGCGCCCAGGCGCTCGAGGCGGGACTCCTCCGGCGGGACGTTCGCGGCGAAGACCTCGGCCATCGCCCCGGGCCCCTCGCCCGCCCGCAGCTCGTAAAAGCCCGGGAAGAGGGTCTCCAGGAACACGGCGCGCGGCTCGCCGCCGGCCGCCTCCACCGCGGCCGGGCGCCGCTCGCCGCGGGGGTCGACGGCGTACGGCTCCGCCGCCGTCAGGCCCGGGGGGAGGCGCGCGGAGATGGGCTGGCCCACGAGCACGGTGCGCGCCGCGGGGTCGCCCGCGGCGAGGTAGCGGGCGAGGCGGTGGAGCAGGGGCAGGAAGAGCGGCGTCCTCGGCAGGTCCGAGTCGTCCGTCGAGGCCGACGTCGCCACGAGGACCGCCTTCCCGCGGCCCCGCGGCCGCTCCACGATCCACGGCAGGTCCGGGCCGAGGCGTCCGAGGACCACGGCGTCCCGCGGCAGGTCCTCGGCGCGCGTCCAGCGGCGGACGCCGATCCTCGAGAGGTCGCCTTCCTCGGGGTCCGCGAAGACGGCGAGGGCGGGGTGGCCCGTCGCGACGTCGCGGGGGTGGAGGGGCTCGGCGCCCGAGGGGACGCTATCGCGGCCCGCGAGCCGCGCCGGCAGGACGCCGCGGCCGTCGCGGAAGAGGCCCTCCGCGACACCCGGCGCGGCGACCTCGTCTCCCGCGAAGGCGAGGAGCCCGCCGCCCTCCTCGACGAAGCGCTCGAGGGCCGCTGCGGCGGCGTCGCCGAGCCGCTCGAGGGCCGCGAGCACCACGACGCGCTTCCCCTCGAGCATCGCCGGCTCGAGGGACGGCGCGAGCTCGGGCCGGAAGATGACCGCGGGGGCCGGGCCGTCCGGCGCCCGAGGCGCGAGCGCGAGGTCGACGTGGCGAGCCGCGGAGGCAGCGGCGTCCGCCCGGCCGAGGACGAGGACCTCGATCCGCTCGAGGACCTCGAGGGCGAGGTGGCGCGCGTCGTCCTCCGGGAGGCCGTCGCCCGGCGGGAGCGCGATGGAGAGCCGGGCGACGCCTCCAGCCGTGAACCGCTGGGCGAACCCATGCGCCAGCCTGCCGCCCCGCGCCTGCGGCTCCGCCGCGGCCGCCTCGGCGCCGTCCACGAGGAGGCGCAGGGTCATCGGTCCGGGATCGCGCCCGCTCGCCTCGGCGGCGGCCTCGAGGTGGGCGGGCTCGTCGGTGCCCGCGGCCAGCGGCCCGGGCGCCAGGGTGGAGACGAAGCGGTTCGAGGGGCTCGGCGCGCCGCAGTCGATGATCCGCACGAGCGGAGGCGGGCCCGGGGACCGGAGCCGGTCCGCCGCAAACCGCAGGCGCTCCGGCGAGCCGTCGGGGAGCGTGCTCGCCTGGAGGTCCGTGAAGAGGAGGACCTCGCGCCGGTCGCTCCGTAGCCCCGGCAGGAGGTCCGAGGCCTGGTCGAGGGCCTCCAGGATGCGGAAGGGAGCGCCGCCGCGGCGCAGGTCGCGCACGGCCCTGCGGGCCGCGTCGGGATCGAGGGGCGCGGGGCGCTCCGGCGCGGGGCCGCGGTGGCCCGCGGCGATCACGTGGACGGCGTCGCCCGGCGAAGTCTCCTCGAGGACCTGGAGCGCGGCGTCCTTGGCCGCCTCGAAGGCGCTCGGGCCCTCGGGCTTCTCCCTGTAGCTCATGCTGTAGCTCGTGTCCACGGCGAGGACGACGCCGCGGGAGCCGGCGCCCCTGCCCTCCGCGGCCTCCTCCTCGAGCGCGTAGGGGCGGAGGACCGCGTAGGCGAGGAGGAGCGCCGCGAGGGACCGCACGAGGATGAGGAGCGCCTCGCGCAGGAGCCGCCTCCGCAGGCGGCCGCGACTGCGCGGCACGAGGAACCGCATGGCGGGCCACGCGACGGCGCGGGCGCGCCGGCGGTCGAGGATGTGCAGGAGGAGCGGGAGGAACGCTGCGAGGAGGAGCGGGGCGAGGAACGGGTTCTCGAGTCCCTGGGGGAGCGGGCTCATTTCGTCCTCCTCGAGCGGGCGTCGAGCGCCGCGGCGAGGGCCGCATCGAAGGGCTTCCGGGTCGTGAGGACCGAGTAGTCGGCCTCCAGGGCCGCGCAGCCCTTGCGGAGGACGTCGAGGTGCTCCGCGAGGTTCTCCAGGTAGACGTCGCGGATCTGGCGCGCGTCGATGCGGAGGCGCGCCGAGGGATCCTCGCTGTCCTGGAACAGGGCCCACTCCTTGAAGGGGAACTCCGCCTCGGCGGGGTCCAGGACGTGGAACGCGAGGACGTCGGCGTGGCGGTGGCGGAGGTGGGCGATGGCGGTCACGACCTCCCGCGGGTCGTCCAGGAAGTCCGAGACGATGACGACGAGGCTCCTCCGGCGCAGCCGCTCGGCCACGCGGTGGATGCATGCCGCGAGCAGGGTCGGCCCCTCCGCCCGCTCCGCGTCGAGGGCGTCGAAGATACCGCGCAGGTGCCGCGCCGTGGCCTTCGGCGGCAGGTAGCGCCGGAGGGCCGCTCCCGCCACGGCCAGCCCGACGGCGTCGCGCTGGGCGAGGAGGAGGTATCCGATCCCCGCGGCGAGGCAGGCGGCGTACCGCGCCTTCGTGATGCCCGCCGTGCCGAACGCCATGGACCCCGACGCGTCGACGATCATCGTGGCGCGGACGTTGGTCTCGTCCTCGTACTCCTTCAGGTAGAATCGGTCGGTTTTCCCGAAGGCCTTCCAGTCGACCCGGCGCACGTCGTCTCCCGCGGCGTAGGGCCGGTGCTCCGCGAACTCGATCGAGGCCCCCTTCGCGGCGCTGAAGTGGTGGCCCTTGAGGAAGCCCTCGACGAGGGTCCTCGCCACGAGCTCGAGGGGCTCGAGCCTGGCGACGGCGGCGGGGTCGAGGGAGTCGCGCGTCTCCGCGCTCATGGCTCCTGGGGCGGCCTCACCGGCCCGGCTTGGGCCCGTCCCGCGGGACGTCGCGGAGGAGCCGCTCGACGATGCCCACCGGCGTGACGCCCTCGGCCTCGGCGCTGAAGCTCGTGACGAGGCGGTGGGCGAGGACGGGGACGGCCACCCCCTCGACGTCCTCGGTGTTGACGTGGAAGCGCCCGTGGAGGAGGGCTCGCGCCTTCGCGGCCGTGATGAGGCTCTGGGCCGCCCGCGTGCCCGCCCCCCAGGAGAGGCTCTGCCTCACGTAGTCCGGCGCCCGCGGCTCCTCGGGCCGCGAGCCGCGCACGAGGCCGAGCGCGAAGCGGTGGACGTGGTCGCTCGCGGGGACGCGCGGCACGACCTCCTGGATCCGGAGGATCTCCTCGGCGCCGAGGACCTTCTCGAGGGGCACGGCCGCCGCCGGCACCGTGCGC
>JACQVW010000824.1 GCA_016209535.1 Planctomycetota bacterium
CCTGCACCCCGCTCCGGACTGGCCCCAACCGTCCCCTCGGGGGGACCGAGGGGGGAAGATACCGTCCCCTCAGGGGGACCAGCACCTCGCACCGGACTGGCACCAACCGCCCCCTCGGGGGGGTTCCCAGCGCGCCCCACCCCGGCACCAACCGCCCCCTCGGGGGGGCCGGGGGGGGAAGACACAGCGGAATACACCGTATCCCCCTGCCCGCCCTCCGGCTCGTGGCCCCCGGCGCCTGCGCCGTACGCACCATCGGCGACGCTGGCGGCCGTCGCCGTGAAGATGGTCGTGCGCTGGAGCGACGCCCCCGAGGCCTCCGCCAGGACGAGGAAGCCCCTCTCGGCGCCCGTCACGTCCACGACGGTGTCGATGATCATGTCCAGAAGGTCCGAGAGGACGATCCTCGAGTTCAAGTTGCGGTTGATCTCGAGGAGCTTGAGGAAGATCTCGCGCTCCTTCTTGAGCACGCTGAGCTGGTCCTCCTCCTCGAGGCCGCTCAAGGGCTCCAGGAAGAAGTCCGTGGACAGGTCGATCGTCTCCTCGGAGTACTCGCTCGAGATGTGCTCGAAGAACATCCGGGTCTTCCCGATCTCGATCAGGTCCCCGGGCCGGAGCTCCTTGCGGAGGACGAGGATCCCGTTGACCAGGGTCCCGTTCCGGCTCTTCAGGTCCACGATCTCGTACCCGTTCGCGCCGCGCTCGATCTGGCAGTGCCGCCTCGAGGAGTTGATATCGTCGATCGCGACGTCGTTCTCGTGAGCGCGGCCGATCGTCGTGGTCCGGCCGCGGAGCTCGATGACGCGCTCCGCGCCGTTCTCCTGGACGATGAGCTTCGCGAAGCTCTTGCCTGCGCCGCGTCCCGGACCTGAAGGCGTTGTCGTACCCATTTCTTACGGGGAGAGATACTTACGGTGGCCGCGCATACTCCGACCTCAGAAAGCCAGTTTAACAAGTTGCGGCCCGTAATGTAAAGCCATCTTAACAACCGGTGGACGGGAGTCAACAACCGAAAGCGGGCGGGGCCGGCCAGCAAGCCGCGGCACCCGCGGCACCCGCGGCACCCGGAGCACCCGGAGCACCCGGGGCACCCGCGGCACCCACGGGACCCGGGGCACCTGAGCCACCGGGAACCGCGGGGCTGCCCGGGGCCGCCCGGCCTCACATCCGCTCGTAGATGAGCTCCCCCACGTCCTCCTGCAGCGCCTTGGCGGCGCTCGCGCCGCCCTTGAGGCCGTTCACGAGGACCGAGAAGCACCAGGTGCGCGCTCCCTTCAACACTTAGCCCGAGAGGCACGACACGCCGCGGATGTAGCCCGTCTTGGCGTAGAGGTTCCCGCGGGCGGGGCTCTTTCCCTGGAAGCGGTCATCCAGCGTCCCGTCCTTGCCGGCGATGGGCAGCACCTGGAGGTACCGCTCGAAGTACGGCTCCGAGCGCACGGCGTGAAGCACGCGCGCGAAGACTCGAGCCGTGACCCGGTTCTCGTGGGCGAGCCCCGAGCCGTCGGCGACCACGAGGCCCGCCGCAGGGATGCCCTTGGCCTCGAGGTACCTCTGGACCGCGCGCGCCCCGCCCTTCCGGCTCCCCTCCCCGCCGGCGCGGGCCCCGAGGAGCTTGAGGAGGATCTCGGCGTGGAGGTTCTGGCTCCGCTTCAGGACGACGGGCAGGTCCTCGAGGAGCGTCGATGTGTGCCGCAGGAGCACCGTGCCTCTTGAGCCTCCGCCGGTGCCCCCCCCGGAGCCGCCGGGCCCGTGAGCCGAGGCCGGCACCGGCCTCGCGAGCGGCGCGTCCCCGGATTCCCCGGACGCCGCCGGCCGCTCCGCCTTGCGCGCCCCGCCGCGCACCGTTACCCCCGCCCCCTCCAGGGCCGCCTCGAGGGCGCAGGCGAAGACGCTCGCGGGGTCGTCGAGGGTCACGTTGCCGTTCCACGGGTCGGCCCGTACGCCAATCTCGCCCCGGACGGAGATGAGGTTCGTGCCGGGCTTCCTGTGCACGATCACCCGCGAGCCTCGGCCCGCTCGGGTCTCGACGGAGCCCTCGACGGCGATGCCGGCGCGAGCGGGCTCCACCGTGATCCGTGCCGGCTTCCCGGGGCTCGCTCCGGGCCGCACGGTCACGTCGGCGCAGTTGTCGTTGATGCTCAAGGCGCTCACCTGGGCCGCGTACCACACCTCCTGCTGCCGGGAGTCCCAGACGGCGGGGAAGCGCTCGTCGTCGAAGAGGGTGTCGTCGGCCACGATGTCGCCCGTGACCTCGCGGAGGCCCGCGGCGTGGAGGTCCCGCGCCCAGCGCCTGAGGAGCGCCGAGGGGTCGCCGCCGTGGAAACGCCCCGAGATGTTCGGGTCGCCCCCGCCGCGGATCACGAGGTCGCCTTGCAGCTTCCCGCCCGCCACGGGCCCCGTCCCGAGGAGGACCGTCTCGTACCGGAAATCCGCCCCGAGTCCGTGGAGGGCCGCCGCGGTGGTGAGCACCTTCTGGTTGCTGGCGGGCTTGAAGGGCACGTCCGCGTTGATGGCGCAGGCGGTCCGCCCCCCCTCGTCGATGATCGCGACCCCCACACCCAAGCGCGAAAGGCCGTGGCGCGCGATGAGCCGGTCCACCTCGGCGTCGAGGTCCCTCCCCCGCGCCGGGGCCGGCGCGAGGACGAGGAGACCGGCCACCAGCGCGAGCCTACGCGTCACGGGGGCGAGAGGTTACACGCGGGGCGCGGGGGATGCAATGGGGGAGAGGCGCCCTTGATCCGAAGCTAAGGAATCCGAAGCTAACCCGGCCGGGATCCGACAGAATCCGAAGCTGCCCTCGGCTCCCTAAAGGACCGTCTTTGACACGACCATGGATACTTGGCAA
>JACQVW010000782.1 GCA_016209535.1 Planctomycetota bacterium
CGCCGCGACCGCGCCCGGCGCCGAGCCGGGGGGCCCTCCCGCGCTCGTGACCTCCTTCCACGGCGCGGGCCGCGTCTTCTACGCCGCCGTCGACGAGACCTGGCGCTGGCGCTACCGCACGGGCGACGCGCACTTCAAGCGGTTCTGGTCGCAGGTCTTCCGCTGGGCCACCGCGGACCGCCTCCCCGAGGGCGACGGCTTCGTGAGGATCGGCACCGACGACGTCCGCTACGAAGAGCCCGCGACGGTGGCGGTCCGCGCGAGCCTCCGCGACGCCTCGGGGAGCCCCCTGGCCGAGGAGTGGGTCGAGGCACGGGTCGCCGGCGGGGTCGCCGAGGCCCCCGCGACCCCGGGAGGCCGCCCCGCCGAGCGGCGCGTGCGGCTCGAGGTCGTGCCCGGCGCGGAGGGCCTCTACCGGGGCGAGATCGAGGACCTCCCGGCGGGCGACTACAAGGTGACCGTCGACCTCCCGGCGGTCCCGGAGTACACGGCGGTCCCCGCCGAGCGCCGCGCCTCGGTGGGCTTCATCGTCGAGAGGCCGCCCGAGCGCGAGCTCCTGGACCTCGCCGCGGACGCGTCCCTCCTCGGCGAGGTGGCGCGGATCTCCGGCGGAGAGCACCTCAGGCTCGCGGAGGCTCAGAGGCTCGAGGAGCTCCTGCCCCGCAAGACCTACCGCACCGAGACCGCGACGCGCACCCAGGCCTGGAGCTTCGCGTGGTGGATCGCGGGCGCCTTCGCGGCGCTGCTCGCGGCCGAGTGGGTGCTGAGGAAGCGGTGGGAGCTGGTGTAGGTGTAGGTGTAGCGGCGCTTGCGATGTCCTTGCCTCTCGTGCCCGAGGGTTCAGGCGACTCTCAACCGAAACTGCGGCCCGAGGCTGGCTCGGTCTGAGCTCTGCTGCGCCAAGTGAGCAAAGTCACAGCCTTTGTTCGCGCGGTGATCGAGAGAGGAGAGGAGTCGCTATCGAGAATGATCCTTGACAGGGAGCCTGTTTATCGGTTAACAACGTCTGACTTGGAGGTGCTTATGGGCGGTCAAAGCAGGCTCACTGAAGAGGCTGACGTGGACATCAACGGGCGGGAGTTGCTCTTTGCGGTGGGGGAGCGGTGCGCCGTTCGGCGGGGTCGCCTTCATACCCCCCCCCCGCAGGCCACAGCATCCCCCCTCCTGTTCGAGGCGGCCATGGAGAATTCAGTTCCTCCTCTGTCTTGGCTTCACCCTGGTTGCAACTCCTGGTTTCTCCCAGCCAATCTGCACGAACCCGCAGGATGAGTCCTGCCCGCATCTCACGCGGAGGATCCCGCTCCTGGCGGACAGCGTGCTCACGAGCGCCAGCTTCCACCCGCGCACGACTCCGGATGGCCTCGTGGTCGTCCTCGCGACGGCCTCGAACCTCCTTGGGCTGCCCGGTTGGCCCAACGTCCCGCAGATCTACGCGCTCACGCGCAGCCAGTTCGACGGCAACGTGATCTCCATCACGCTCGTGAGCCGCCACCAGGACACGGGCGCTCCTGCAGGGTCCAGTTGCTCGAGGCCCTCGGTCTCCGATGACGGCCTTGTCGTTGCCTTCGACACCGCTGCGTCCCTCGTCAGCGAGAATTCGGCACCCAACAGGGTAGGCGGGCCGGACAATAACGCGAAGTTCGACGTTTACGTCCGGGACTTCCGTGTGAACCCTTCCGGCGTGACGCGCCGGATCAGCGTGCGAAGGATCGACATAGGGACGCCCGAGGAGACCATCGATGACCCTGACGGGAGCTCTTTTTACGCGAGCATCTCGGGGAACGGGAACGCCATCGCCTGGACTTCCTCCGCCACGGACCTCCTGCCTCCGGGGACCGACACCAACGGCAGGAACGACGTCTACGCGGTCACTGCCACCAACGGGACCGTGAACCCCGTGCGCGCGAGCGTGGACAACTGCGACGGTCAGTCCACCACGGCCGCCTTCTCAACCATCGGGGACACGGTCCCCAACACGAGGGGCGTGGGCCGCGTGATCAGCTCGGTGGGCCCGCGGGTCGTCTTCACCGGAGCGCCCTGTGACTGGGCCACGACCGCGAGGCTGGCCGTCTGCCCGGCCAACGCGGGGCTCTGCCCGGTCACGAACTGCGACACCTGCCTGCCAGGACCCTTTCACCAGGTCTACGTGCGGGATCTGGCCGCAGGTACGACCCAGCTCGTGAGCCGGGGCTCCCAGCTCGGCGCCTTGGTGCCCGGAAACGGCCACTCCCAGCGGCCGAGCATCAGCGACGACGGGGTGGCGATCGCCTTCGAGTCGTTCGCGACGAACCTCGAAAAGGACCTCACGGCTCCGGACACCTTCGAGGACGTGTTCCGCATCGGTTTTGGTGATCTCCCTCTTGCAACCATTGGCTGCGTGCTTGTGTCGCTTCCCTTCACGGGAAGCAGGGCTCACATCGACGGCAACTCCATGAGCCCGATGATCTCTGCAGACGCGGAGCACGTGGCGTACGCATCGGCCGCGACGGCGCTGGTGGACGAGAACGGCAACGGGCTTCGGGACGACGACACGAACGGCAAGGTGGACGTCTTTGTCTGGAGCCAGGAGCTCCTCTGGACGCGGCGCTACAGCGTCACCTCCACCCGGGCCCAGGCCGTCAACGGCGACTCGTTGAACCCAAGCCTCACCGCGTTTCCCCAGAACGGGCGCGTGGTGGTCTATGAGTCCCTCGCGACCAACCTGGACCCTGCGGATGCAAACGGCCTCCGGGACATCTTTGAGACCTGGAGCCCCCAGGGGGTGTTCATCCGGGGCGATGTGAACAAGAGCGGCTGCGTCACGAGCGAAGATCGAAACGACCTCCAGAACTTCTTGTTCGGCGGCGGACCCGACCCGCCCGGATGCGAGGACTCCGAGGACGCGAACGACGACGGCAGGGTCGACTTGACGGACGTGCAGCGGCTGGCGCTCTTCATCGCGAGCGGCTGCACGACCAACTGGCCGCCTCCCCCGTTCGACTCGGCCACGATGCCCCTGTGCGGGAACGACCCCACCGGGGATGGCCTCCGCTGCCTGGCGGAGGCTCCCCAATTCTGCGGCCAGACCTGCGATTGCCAGTGAAATGAAAGGTTCCTTTGTAAGGAGGTTCTCATGGCGTCCCGGAGGTCTCTCACGCTGATAGGCTTGGTTCTCCTGAGCGGTGTCGCGGGCTCTCAAGACTGCCCTCTCGGCCCGTTCGAGGAGGTCACGGACGACTTCTACTTCACGGCCTCCTCAGACCAGGGGGCGGTCGGGGATGTGGTGGCCGTGGACATCTCGCTCACCATCGAGCAGCTCCACGGCTACATGATAGGGTTCTCCGCCCGCGGCTGCTATGACAGCTCCAAGGCGGATCTGCTTGGCCAGCCCGTGTACTCGGAGATCTTCGACCAGCTCACGCCCGTCGCGTCGGAGTTCGTCGTGCTCCCGCCCGAGGAGGGGACCACGACACGGCTCTTCAACCTCAACGGTGTCACCAACAACGAGGTCCTCGGGAAGCTCTTCCCTTCGGCGGATCCGGTCCACCTCGCGACGGTCTTCTTCCGGCTGAAGGGGGTCCCCGGCGACGCGCCGAAGGTGGAGTTCTGTGACTTCCGCAGAAAAGGCCCAGGCTGTATTCGCAGCTCGCTATACTACGCGCCCGACGGCAAACAAGAGCGTCTCGTTGCCTTCTCGACACGTCATGGGGCCGGGGAGCTGCGCACCCTCCCCGGAGAGCCCACTCGTCCCGACCCGCCGGCGCTGCCGCCCGGGGCCAAGATCTACCCCGAGCCTCCGACCGCGGAGAACGCCAGCATCGTCTTCGAGCTGACGGGGGCTGTGGCCCGGCCCGGGGACCCCGATGTCCCCTTGGGCCTCTACGTCACATCGAACTTCGAGTTCAGCGGCTTCGCCGTCAGCTTGACCTTCGACCCGCGCCACCTCCGGCTGGCTCGGCTCGAGGAGCACACCCGGCCAGCGGCTGCCAAGCTCGACAACGAGAAGGGCCAGCTCGGCATGTACACGAGCGGGACGCGCCGCATCGGCGCCGAGGGGGAGCGCGTCAGGATCGCGACCCTCCACTTCAGCGTGACGCAGGAGGCCAGCGAGGTCTCCGAGGCCACGCCCAAGCTCGAGCCCTTCGGCCCCTACCTCAACTGGCTGGAGATCCGATACGCGGCTGGCGCCGGGGCTGAGACCGTCCCCATCACTGCCGAGGTGACACCGCTTATCGTCAACAGCGGGCTCCTGAAGATCCAGCGGCGCCCCACGGTGCCTGGAGACGTCGACCTCAGCTACGACCTGGACCTATCGGATGCGGTGGCGATCTTGAGCGACCTGTTCCTCGGGACGCAGCAGGTCCTCTGCCAGCCCGCAGCGGACTTCAACGCAGACGGCGCGATCAACATCACCGACCCCATCGCCATCCTCAACTACCTCTTCCTGGGGGGCCCGGCGGCGAAGCCCCGCGACGTCTACTGCACGCCTTAGAGGGCCCGGGTTGCAGTCGCCGCATTCCGCTGCCACTTGTGAAGCGGCGGCCGGACGGCCGAGCTTCCCCTTTGAGGATCCCCCCGCCGCTCCCGTAGAATGCCCGGCATTGGCCGAGGCAAACCGTTGGAGGATCGTTGGAGGGATCGCCATGAACGCAGCGAAGCGCCACCGTCGTGCAGGGAGCCGCCTGGTTTCCGCCATTTCCGTCATCGTCCTCGCCTGCGTGGCCGCGCCCTGGCGCGCGGCTGCCGCCGAGGACGTCACCCGGGACTGGGAGTTGAAGCTGGACATGGGCGGCCGTGAGACCTTCGGGAGCCTGTCGATCTCGAAGAAGGCCGACGGCTCCCTCGCCGGGAAGTGGGGCTCCACCGAGCTCTCCGACGTGAAGCTCGACGGCCAGAAGCTCTCCTTCGTCCGCACGCTGCGGTTCGGGGACCAGGAATTCAGGATGACCTACGAGGGGACCCTGAAGGACGGCGTCCTCAGCGGCACGATCTCCAGCGAGCGGGGCAGCTTCTCCGCCAACGGGACCCGGAGGAAGCCGATCAGCCCCGCCCTGGGTCGCTGGGACCTCAAGTACGCGATCGGCGATCGAGAGATCAGCGCCACCCTCGCCGTGTCCGCAGGCCCGGGCGGCGCCCTGGAGGCCAAGTGGACCACCGAGACCGGCGAGCACGTGGTCTCGGACGTCAAGCTCGAGGGCGGGAAGCTCTCCCTGGCCCGGAAGAGCAAGATCGGCGAGCGCGAATTCGAGTCGACCTACGAGGGCAAAGTCGACGGGAACAAGCTGACCGGGATCATCAAGGGCCAGCTCGGGGAGATCCCGGCCAGCGGACAGCGCGTCGGCGGGGACCTCGTGGGCACGTGGGAGCTGACGACCACCACCGAGCGGGGCACGCGCACGAGCACCCTCGTGGTCCAAGGGGACCTGACGGCGAGGTATGAGCTCTTCGGCGGAGAGATCCCGATCAAGGACATCAAGCTGGAAGGCGGCCAGGTCACCTTCAGCGCCGAGGCGGGCTTCGGGGACCAGAGCTTCAAGCTCGAGTTCAAGGGCAAGCTGGAGGGGACCACCCTCAAGGGGACCTTCACCACCCCCAGGGGCACCCGGGAGGCCACCGGCAAGAAGGTCAGTCCGACGACGATCTAGGGACCTCCCGGCCGAGCGGGGGGAGGGGGAGGCGCGCCGGGGACGTCGGTGAAGACGCCCTTCACGATGTAGGCCTGCGGGCCCTGCGCGAGGGTGAAGCGCTGGCCGACGCCGAGGGTCCGTCGCAGCACCGACCGGCCCGTGAGCGGGTCGAAGACCTCGAAGGACATCGGCCGCCGCGCCTCGAGCTCCACGCCGCCGGCGAGGATCCCGATGGGGAAGCAGACGAACTCGCTCCCCTTGATCTTCCCCGTGTTCCGGACCACGCCGCTCCGCGGGCTCGCGAGCTCAGGCCAGTGCTTGCCGGGCTGGTCATCGGCGAAGACGGTGAAGGGCGCGCTCGGCTCGAGCCCGTCGTTCCGCAGCCAGCTCGGGAGGTCGGGGGGGAGGATGGCCGCGAGGTGGACGTAGGCGTCGATCCCGGGCTGGCCCTGGAAGGGCTCCAGGCTCCGGATTCCCGCCCGCGAGTGGAAGACGTACATGGGGAGGTTCGCGCCCCAGGCGAAGACTGCGGCCATCGCGAGCTTGATCGGGTCCCTCTCCTCGGCCACGGAGGAGCCGGGGCCGATGGGCTCGTTGGACGAGACCGGCGGCACGCCCGCGGCGAGCTCCACCCTCCACGGGTCGCGCACCGGGAGCCAGCCGCCCTCGACCGTCCGGACGTCCCGTGTGAAGTGCTCGGTGGCGATGTCCGCGGCGCTGCCCGCGTAGAGATCCGTGAGCGCGGCGTTCGTCCCACCCGGCGGCGCGCTGAGGGCCACGAGGACCTGGGTCCGGTCCGCCAGGTACTTGCCGAGCTCCCGCAGGTCCGCCGTCCCCTGGTCCCCCGGGAAGCCGTTCTGCCAGGCCTCGTTGGCCACCTCGAGGAGGATCACCTTGTGCTCGCGGCCCGCGAGGTTCTCGAGCAGGACCCGCAGGTGCTCGATCCGCGCCGACTTCAGCGGCATGAGCTGCGCGTCGGCGAAGATCGTCACCTGCGTGCGCAGGCCGTGGTCGTAGGCGATGTCGATCAGGTCGCGGAGCTGAGACCAGTAGTCGGGCCAGGCCGGGACGAACGTGCCGTTCTGGCTCGTGAAGCTCACCGGAGCGATCTCGAGGCCCTGCCAGGAGGAGTTCCACCCCACCATGGAGAGGACGCGCACGTAGTTGAACCCCCGCGAGCGGAGGAAGTCGATGTCGGCGAGGAGGCGCGCCCGATCGGTGCGGGCGATCCGCAGGGCCGAGAAATACGTCACCCCCAGGCCGAGGAACGGCCCGCGGTGGTCCGCGAGGGCGTTCCCGGCGAGCCTCACGAGGCCGGGCCCCGGCTGCACGCCGTGCACGCCGTCGTCCTTCCCGCTGACGCGCCAGCCGCCCGCGACGAAGGCGCCGCCGGACCGTGCGCCCTTCGTGGAGCCCTGGAGCGCGTCGTCGAGCACGAGCCCGGCCTCCGCGGGGACGAGGCCCAGGAAGGCCCAGGCGCCCAGGAGCCTTGTCGACGGGCTCACTCGCACGCCCCCTGGCACGCCGCCAGGCCGTCCGGCGTCGGGTCGAGCCCGCAGAGCTCGGGCCCGGGCGCCGGAGGCGGGTCCCCCCCCCGGAAGAGCCAGAGGAGGCCCCGGACGGCGTCCGTCAGGCTGTGCGCGCCGTCGTCGTCGGCGTCGGCCGCGTCGGGGCACGCCGGCTGCGCGCCGCCGCGGAAGAGCCACTCGAGTAGGATGATCGCGTCGGTGATGGCGACCTTGCCGTCCAGGTCGGCGTCGCCCCGGCGGAAAGGCCTCGAGGCCGCGCCGGGGCGGCCCAGGAGGATCGTGGCGGCTCCGCGCGAGAAGGCAGCGATGTCGAGGGCGCCGTCCAGGTCCACGTCGGCCAGCCGGTGCCCCAGATCCACGGGCCCGACGCGGAGGACGCGCGGATCGGAGAAGCGCCCAGGACCGTCGCTGAAGAGCATGGCCGCGGACTCGCCCAGGCCATTCGAGGCGGTCACGTCGAGGACGCCGTCCCGGTCGGCGTCGGCGAGGGAGATCGCGCTGGGCCCCTTGAGCCCCGTCGGGAAGAGGAGCGGATCCTCGAACCGCCCGCCTCCCTTCCCCCGAAGCACGGCGGCGGCGGCATCCGCGCCCACCGTGATGAACGCGAGGTCCGGCGTGGCGTCGCCGTCCAGGTCCCCCGCGGCCGCGTCGATGTTGGCGCTCTGGAGGACGAGCTCCGTCGCCGAGAAGGCCCCGCCGGGGAGGCCGAAGTGCACGGCGATGGCGGCCGACGAGGAGACCGCGAGGTCGATCCTGCCATCCGAGTCCAGGTCCTCGAGGACGAGACGCCTCGGGCCCTGGAGCGTGGGCACGCTCTCCGCAGCCGCGAGCTCGCCCCCCCCCTTGCCGAGGAGGAGGGCCACCTCGTTCGAGTCGGCGCAGAGGACGGCGAGGTCCACGAGGCCGTCGCGGTCGAAATCGCCGCCGCGGACCACCGACGGCGAGAGGCCCGCCTCGAGCTTGAGCTCCTTACGGATCGCGCCGCCCGGGTCGAGGAGGGCGACCAGCGCCGAGCTCGGGGAGCTCGTCCCCGACAGGTCTAGGGTCCCGTCGCCGTCGAGGTCGAGGACCTCCAGCGATCCGTAGGTGGCCTGGGTCGCGATCGCGATCGGAGTGCTCAGCGGCTCGTGGATGGGATCGAGGTGGACCAGCACTCGGGGCTGAACCGCGGCGGCGAAGAACACGTCCAACCTCCCGTCGCGGTCCAGGTCGGCGAGAGCCAGCGCGCTCGCCGGCGTCACGGACCCCACGACCTGCCCGGCCTCGAGGAACCTCTCGCCCCCCCTTCCCCAGAAGACCGACAGGGTGCTCGAGTAGACGTCCGCGGAGACGACGTCGCGGCGGCCTTCGCCGTCGAGGTCCGGGGCGATGAAGAAGAGCGAGCCCTTCCCGGGATGGCCGAAAAGCCGCGGCGAGGAGAGGAAGGTGCCGTCCGCCAGCCCGAGGTGGACGGCGAGGCCCGCCCTGCCGGCCGCGACCGCGGCCACGTCCTGGACCCCGTCCCCGTCGAGGTCCCCGGCGGCGGCCGTCACCTCCCTCTCGGGCGACGCGAAGCTCAGGGTGCGCTTGTGGCTTCCGTTCCCCTGGCTGATCCCGACGCTGATGAGCCTGCCCGTGTCGCAGGTCGCGACCAGGTCTCCCTTGCCGTCGCGGTCGAAGTCCGCCGCCGCCATGTACCGGACGCACCCCAGGGCCGCGTCGGGCCGCGCGTTGCCGAGCCTGCCGCCCGCGTTGAGCCGAATGACCGTGCCCCCCGTGCCGACGCCCAGCGCCAGGTCCAGCCGCCCGTCCCCGTCGTGGTCCAGGGCCTCGGCCGCATGGGCGTCATCGCCCCCGAATTCCTGGAGCACCGTGAATCCGCCCGCGCCGTCCCCGGCGAGGACCGAGACGGTGTTCGCGTCGTGGTTCGCCGACGCCAGGTCCAGGAGACCGTCGCCCGTCCAGTCGCCGGCGGCGATCCAGCGGCTCGCCCGGGTCTGGGGGAGGACCGCCGGGTTCGCGAACGACCCGCCTCCGCGGCTGCGCACGAAGTAAGCGGCGGTGGCGGGATCGGCCACGGCGAGGTCGGCGAGCCCGTCGGCGTCGAAGTCGGCCGGCCGGACGAAGTAGCTCCCGGTCCCGACCGCGAGCGAGACGTGCTCCCAGCGCTCGCGATCCGCGGGGTCCTGGAGGAGGACGTGCACCTTGCCCGGGCCGCCGGCCGCGGCGAGGTCGAGCCTCCCATCGCCGTCGAGGTCGCCCGCCTGGACCGCCAGGGCGCGCGGGACGTCGGGGATCACCAGCGGGGCCTCGAAAGCAGGCTCCCGCGCCGAGGCCTGCGCGGCGAGGAATGCGATGAGGTTCGTGGATAGCCAGGGGAGGAAGAGGCGCAAGGCGGCTCCTGGAGGCGACAGGCAGGCCCAGGCCGCGGGGTGCGTGCCCGCGGCCCGGCCCAAGACCAAGTGTCCCGAGGCCTCGGGGGCGTGTCAATGGGCGGATGGCGGGGGCGCGCGGCCCGACCGCTCACGACGGGAGCTCCGAGAGGAACTCGAGGAGAGGGATCGCCTCGCAGCGGTCGAGCACTTGGCGCCGAGGGCCGAGGAAGACCACGATCCGCCGCGCCACTCCCTTGGTGGCATCGGCGAAGGAGTCGAGCGCGGCAAGATCCCCGCGAGAGACGTTCCGAGAGGCCTTGACCTCGATCCCCCACAGCTCGCTGCCCACCTGAAGGACGAAGTCCACCTCGACGCCGTGCTTCGTCCGGTAGTGAAAGAGCCTTGCTTCGGGCCAGAGCGTGCTCAGCCTTCGGTGGATCTCGTAGGCCACGAAGTGCTCGAGGAGGAGTCCCTTCTCGTCCGGTTGAGGGCGATCGAGCGGCCGGAGGAGGAGAACGTTCCGCACGCCGATGTCGAAGAGGAATACCTTCGAGTGCGCGAGAAGGCTCGCGCGGTCAGAGCCTCTCCACGCCGGAACGGTGAACGAGACCAGCGTGTCATCGAGCACTTCCAGGTACCGCCGGGCGGTCTCGTAGCTGATCCCCGCGTCGATCGAAAGCGCGTGGAGGTTCAGGATCTTCCCGGATGAGGCCGCGACGATGTCGAGCAGACGGCTGTACCCACCCACGTCACGGACAAGGGCTTCCGCTTGGATCTCCTCTCGGAGGTAGACATCCACGTAGGCACGCAAATCGGCTGCTCGAGTCACCGCGTCAGTCTCAGCGTAGATCCCGGGGAGCGTGCCATGGGCGACCGCTCGATCCAGCTCGAAGTCCGCACCCATCTCGCAGGCCAGCAAGGGATGCATGTAGTGCACGTGGATGCGACCCGGGAGAAGGTTCACCTGCCCACGCCGCAGCTTGCGCGCGCTGGAGCCCGAGAGGAGGAAGCGAAACCGCCTGGGGGCCTCATCGAGCACCGCTTGAACGGAATCGAGGAGGGCCGGAACGCGCTGCACCTCGTCGATGAACACGGTGCGAGTCTTCGCGCCGGCTCCGCGCAGCTCCGCCTCGAGCCGCTCCGGGTGGCTCACGTAGTCTCGAAACGTAGCACGGCTCGCGAGGTTGATCTTGAGGTCCGGCTCCAGGGATCTGAGCAGAGTGGATTTCCCTACCTGGCGCGGGCCCAGCAAGAGGACGCTGCGGCGGCCTTCTTGGATCCTGGGTCTCAGGATTCTTTCATACACGTGGGTATAATAGCGGCTGTTTTCCCCACGAGCAAGAACCGATTCCAAGAGGCAAATCGCGTCGATCGCGCCGCCACCCGCCGACAGGCACGCCAGGATCCCGGGCCGCTCGGCGCCTGCGCGGCGATGAGGCGATCGGCTGCGCCGCGCCGCCCCCCGCTCCGTGTGTCTGAGGTCACGGACAACGCCGGAGTGTGAGCTTCCTTGTCGGGGCGTGGTGCCCGAGAAACGACCCATCCCCGCCCCGATCCCCGAGGAGATCCTCGAGGCGCTCCAACGCTACGCGTGGCGCGTGCGGGTCGTGCGCCTCGTGCGGGGGACGGGCGTCACGCTCGCCGTGGGGGCGGCGCTCCTCCTCGGGGCGCTCCTCCTCGACCGCTTCGTCTACCTCGAGCCCCCCCACCGCGTGCTCGTCACGGGCGCCGTGGCGGCCGCCGCGGCGATCGCCTTCCTCCTCGCCGTGGTCGCCCCCCTCCTCCGGCCGCTGGGGCCGTTCCGCCTGGCCCTCGGGCTCGAGGCGGCCTGCCCCGAGCTCCGCGAGCGCCTCGTCACGGCCCTCGAGCTCCTCCGCGCCGAGGCGCCGAGCGGGAGCGAGGAGCTCGCGACGAGGCTCGTGTCGTCGACGGCGGATGCCCTCGCCGACCTCCCCGTGGGGAGGCTCGTGCGCTGGCGGCCCGCGCTCGCGCGCCTCGCCGCCGGCGCGGCGGCGGCGCTCCTCCTCGCCGCCCTCGCGGCGGGCGACCCCGAAGGCCACGCGCTCCTCCTCGCGCGCTTCCTCCACCCGACGCGCGACCTGCCGCGGCCCAGCGACGTGTTCCTCGCCGTCCTTCCCGGGAGCGGCGTGGCGCCGCTGGGCGAGGACGTGACGGTCCGCGCCACGGTCCTCGCCGGGCGGCCCGAGCGCGCCGAGCTCCTCCTCGACCGCGGCGACGGCTTCCGTCCCCTGGAGATGAAGCGCGGCGATGGCCAGTTCTCGGGCACCGTACCGCGCCCCCGCGGCCCCTTCGCGTACCACGTCGCCTCCTCCAGGTTCCGCAGCCCCACCTACAGGATCGAGGTGCGCGAGAGGCCCGCGGCCCGGAGCTTCGACGTCCTCTACACCTACCCCGCCACCACGAGGCTCCCGCCCGCGAGGGCCACCTCGACCTCGGGCGCGCTCTCGGCTCCGGCCGGCAGCGTCGCCGAGATCGCCGTCCGCTGCTCCCGGCCCGTGGCGGCGGCCAGGCTGCATGTCTCCGGCGAGGAGCCCGTGAACGCGGCGCCCGAGGGCGACACGGTACGCGTCACGGTCCCGGTGCGGCGTCCCGGGAGCTGGCGGCTGTGGCTCGAGGACTCCGACCGCATCTCGAACCTCTGGGGCGAGGTCCACCCGATCGACGCGGTCCCGGACCGGCCGCCCCAGGTGCGTGCGATCGAGCCGCGCGAGGCGGTCCGCGTGGAGACGGCGGCGCCCGTCGAGGTGAAGTTCGAGGCCTCGGACGACCACGGGGTCCGGGCGATCGAGACGCGGATTGACCGCGGCCGCGGCGAGGTCCTCAAGGTCCCGGTGCCGGTCGGCGATCCTCCCCCGGACCGGCGCGCGCCGGACGGGCGCGTGACGGCGCTCGCCGGCGCCTTCCGCCTCGACCTGGCGGAGCTCGGCATGGAGCCCGGCGAGAGGCTCGAGTGGCGCCTCGCCGCCGTGGACGAGGCGGGTCAAGAGGGCCTCTCGCCTCCGCGCTCGATCGAGCTCGCCCTGGCGCCGCCCCCCCCCGAGGGCGAAGGGTGGAACGCGCGGCTCGACGCGATCGGCGCGGAGATCGAGAAGGCCCTCGCTGCGGCCGCGGCCTGCGCCACCGCCGCCGCGCACGGCGGGGAGGCCCTCCCGATCGACGAGGCCCTCGCCGATCGGCTCTCCGAGCGGAGCCGCGAGCTCGAGGAGCTGCGCATGAGCTTCCCGCGCCTCTCGGACGACGTCCGCGCGACGGCGCGAAGGATCGCCTTCCCCTCGGCCAACCGCCCCGCCCTCGAGGGCCTCGCTCGGCGCCTCGGGGACGTGGCGTCGGGGAGCCTCGCGGCCTTCGCCGGCGAGCTCCTCCGGGCCACGGGCGCGATCCGCGAGGCGCTCCGCGCTCGAGGGAAGGCCGGCGCCCCCGGGCCGGCGAGCGTGCCCGTCGAGGCCCTCGCATCGGGCGGACGCCTCCTCGGCGAGGACCTGGCGCGGTCGGCGGCTCTCTTCGCGGCGATCCACCGCGAGGAGCGCCTCGAGGCCTCGGTCGAGGGCCTGATCGAGCTGGGCGCCGCGCTGCGGAGGCTCGGGAGCCACCTCGACCCGAAGCGCAAGGAGACGCGCGGGCTCGTGCGAACGCTCTGGAGC
>JACQVW010000816.1 GCA_016209535.1 Planctomycetota bacterium
CGCTTGACGGGCCTCGAGGAGGGCGCCTGGCGCGACGCGAAGGTGGACTTCACGCGCGACGGGCGGCGGAACGACGGCAGCGGGGGGGCCTTCGCGGCGGGGAACCTCGTCGATGACCTGTTCTTCTTCGTGGAGGCGGCGGATGGCCGCGACGCCGAGCTCCACATCGACGAGGTCGTGCTCTACGACGGAGAGGAGGAAACCCGATGACCGCCGAAGTCTCGAGCCCCGATGCCAGGCTCAAGGCCTTCCGGTCCGGCCGCCTCGGGTCCCTCGACGCCTACCGCGGCTTCTCCATGCTCCTCATGGCCTCGGGGGGGCTCGGGATCGCGAAGGTGGCCGAGTCCTTCCCCGGGAGCTCCCTCTGGAGCGCCATCGGCTACCAGTTCGAGCACGTGGAGTGGACGGGCTGCGCCCTCTGGGACCTCATCCAGCCCAGCTTCATGTTCATGGTGGGCGTCTCGATGCCCTTCTCGTACGCCGCCCGGGCCGCGCGGGGGCAAAGCTACGGACGCATGCTCCTCCACGCGCTCCGGCGCTCGCTGGCCCTCGTCGCCCTCGGGGTCTTCCTGCGGTCCAACCACGCGGAGCAGACCCGCTTCACCTTCGAGGACGTCTTGAGCCAGATCGGCCTCGGCTACACCTTCCTCTTCCTCCTCTGGGGCCGAGGCGCGCGCGTCCAGCTCGCCGCGGCCGCCGCGATCCTCTTCGCCGACTGGCTCGCCTTCGCCGTCTACCCACTCCCCCCGTCAGGCTTCGACCACGCCTCGGTGGGCGTGCCCCCCGACTGGCCTCGCCTCACGGGCCTCGCGGCCCACTTCGACAAGAACACGAACCTCGGCACGGCCTTCGACCAGTGGTTCTTGAACCTCTTCCCCCGCGAGAAGCCCTTCGCCTACAACGGCGGCGGGTACCAGACCCTGAACTTCGTCCCGTCCCTGGCCACCATGGTCTTCGGGCTCCTCGCCGGCGAGCTCCTGCGCGGGCCGCGGAGGCCGGCGGGGAAGGTCCTGGTCCTCCTCGGCGCGAGCGCCCTCGGTTTCGTCGCGGGCGCGGCGCTCGACCTCCTGGGCCTCTGCCCCATCGCGAAGCGCATCTGGACGCCCGCCTGGGCCCTCTTCAGCTCGGGCTGGACCTTCCTGTTCCTCGCCGGGTTCTACGCCCTCATGGACGTCGCGGGCCTGCGCCGCTGGGCTTTCCCGCTCACCGTGGTGGGCATGAACTCCATCGCAGTCTACTGCATGGCGGGGCTCACCGGCGGCTGGATCGCCCGCACGTGGAAGATCCACCTCGGGCCGCAGGTCTTCCAGCTCTCCGGCGCCGTCTACGAGCCCATCGTCCAGTCGAGCGCGGTCCTCCTCTGCTTCTGGCTCGTCGCGCTCTGGATGCTCCGGCGCGGGATCTTCCTGCGGATCTGACCAGAGGCGATTTCGGCGCCGCCCCCCGTGAGCTGGGCCACGCCGGCAGCGAGAATCACCCCGTTGGATACTGTGGGAAACCGGGCGCCCATGCAGAAGCCCGTCCATCGGGCTGAGTTCGACCTTCGCCTTGACTCAGCCGCCGTGGAGGCGCGAGAATCCCCGCGTCGACCGCGCACCTTCCACGGCCCTTGCTGGAGACCCTTCCAATGATCGACTGGCGCTTGCACCTCACGAGCGACCCTGATGTCTGTCACGGCCAGCTCTGTGCGAAGGGGACCCGCGTTCTCGTCACCGTGATCTTGGATTGCCTGGCGGAAGGCCTCACTCGCGCTGAGATTCTGCACAGCTATCCGAGCCTGAGGGCTGAACACATCGACGCAGCGGTGGCGTACGCCGCCGAGCTGGCGCACGAGGAGAGCCTTCTTCCGCTTCGGCCCGAATGAAGTTCAAGGTCGACGAGAATCTGCCGGTGGAGCTCGCCAAGGACTTGCGCCGGGGTGGGCACGAAGCAGAGAGCGTAGTCGACGAGGGCCTCGCGGGCGCGTCGGACACGATCCTTCTCGGACGAGTCAAGGTGGAGCAGGAAGTGTTCTTCACCCTCGACAAGCGCATCGCGGACGTCCGCTCCCATCCGCCCAGCGATTTCGCGGGGATAGTCCTGTTTCGACCGCCGACATCAGGCAAGGGTGCAGTGCTCTCGTTCGTGCGACGACATCTTGCGCGGCTACTTCGACAACCGCTGGCCGGTCGCCTGTGGGTCGTTTCGGAACGGGGGATTCGCGTGCGTTGAAGCATGGAGGCATGCCGTGGACTGCTCTACCTGCCCGACAAGCTCGCGGGCGCGACGGAGGCGCCTCCCGCTACTTGACGCCGGCCAGGAGCCTCTTCACGAGGGGCGAGATCACGATCAGGAAGATGCCCGCGGCCGCCGCAAAGAGAAAAACGTCGCCGAAGACGGCCGAGAACTGGCCGAGCGCGGCCTTGCCCGTCAGGCTCGTCCCTTCCTGGGCGCCGCTCCCCGTGAGCTTCGCCACCGCGGCGGCGATGATGTGGGCGTTGGCGATCGTCAGGAACCAGGCCCCCATGCAGAAGCCGGTCCAGCGCTCGGGCGCGAGCTTCGTCACCGCCGAGAGGCCGATGGGCGAGAGGCAGAGCTCCCCCGTCGTGTGGAGGAGGTAGCAGGCGACGAGCCAGCCGAGGGCCATGACGCCGTCCTCGCCCGCACGGGAAGCTCCACGCGTGAGGACCCAGAACCCGAGCCCGACCTGCACGAGGGCGAGCCCGAACTTGACCGGGATCGAGGGATCGAGCCGCCTCGAGTCGAGGAGCTTCCAGAGGAGCGTCAGGACCGGCGCGAGGAGGACGATGAAGAGCGCGTTCACCGACTGGAAGATCGATGCCGGGATGCTCCAGCCGAGGACCGCGCGGTCCACGTGTCGGTCCGTCATGATGTTGAGCGACGAGCCCGCCTGCTCGAAGGCGGCCCAGAAGAGCATGTGGAAGAACATGAGGAGGATGAGGGCGCCCATGCGGAGCTTCCCGGCGCCCGGCTGGAGGGCCGCGAGCCAGGCGAGGATCAGGAGCACGGCCACGCTCACGGCCTGGATGGTCCTCTGGCCCACCTCGGGCCTCCACAAGGCCAGCGCCGCGAGCGGCGCGGCGAGGAACGCGCAGCCGACGATCACGCGCTGCCGGTTGAGCCCGAGGGCCGAGCCCAGGGGCGCCGTGAGCCGCACGGGGTCCTGCGGCTCCCCGTGCCCGCCGAGGTGCCTTCGCCCCCGGACGAACCAGACGAGCCCGATCACCATGCCCACCCCCGCCAGCCCGAAACCCAGGTGCCACGTGACGCCCTCCCCGAGGCCTCCGCAGGCCAGGGGCGCAAGGAACGCGCCCAGGTTGATCCCCATGTAGAAGATCGTGAAGCCCCGGTCCCGCCGCTTGTCCTCCGGCGCGTAGAGGCGCCCCACGGTGCTCGAGATGTTGGGCTTGAAGAAGCCGTTCCCCACGCAGAGGAGACCGAGGCCGAGGAAGAGCGCCGGCTCGACGGGCAGCGCCAGGGTGAAGTGGCCCAGGGCCATGAGGACGCCGCCCAGGATGATCGCGCGCCGGTACCCGAGCCACTGGTTCGCGACCCACCCGCCGATGACCGGGAACGCGTAGACGAGTGCTCCGTAGGCGCCGTAGATCGGGTAGGCGCGTTCATCCTCGCGGTAGCCCAGGTGCTTGACCATGTAGAGGACGAGCAGCGCGCGCATGCCGTAGAAGCTGAAGCGCTCCCACATCTCGGAGAAGAAGAGGACCGAGAGCCCCCTCGGGTGGCCGAAGAACGAGGTGTCGCCCGCCGCGCCGTCGCGGGCGGGGGTCGAGGCGTCCGCCATCGAGCGATTCTCCTTCCTGCACCGGCGAGCTTTCTACAGGCCCCCGGAGGCGCCGTAAACACCAAAAGCGCGGCGGGCGGCGGCCTGGCGGGGGTGTCAGGCGGTCCGCTCCGATAGAATCGGCGCCGGGCAGCACCCACAGAAAGGAGACCCCATGACCAGCCGCGCGCGAACCGAATACCGCTACGAGAAGCTCACCTGGCCCGAGATCGACGAGGCCGTCGAGCTGGGGAAGGTCTGCATCGTGCCTTGCGGGGCGATCGAGCAGCACGGGCCGCACCTCCCCCTCGACGTCGACGTCGTGTGCCCCACCGGCATCGCCCGCGGCGCCGGCGAGCGGATCCCCGACAAGATGCTCGTCCTCCCCCCCGTCCCCTACGGCTACACGGGGCACGTGATGGACTTCCCGGGCACCATCAACGGACACTTCGAGCACTTCATCCACTACGTCCTCGACGTGACGAAGTCCCTCGCCTACCACGGCTTCAAGAAGATCGTGATCTTGAACGGCCACGGCTCCAACATGCCGAACCTCGACCTCGTCGCGCGCCGCACCAACCTCGAGACCGACGCCGAGTGCGTCCTCGCGGCCTGGTGGAACCTGCTCACGGTGGACAAGGCGTTCCTGCCGCGCTGGCGCCAGAGCAAGTTCCCCGGCGGCTGCGCCCACGCCTGCGAGCTTGAGACGTCCCTCTACCTCCACCTCGACGGGGAGAACGTGAGGAAGGACAAGGTCAAGAGCGGCACCATAAGCTTCAACGAGGAGGAGAGCCCGTTCCAGTGGGTCGACCTCTTCGCCGCAGGGCCCGCGACCGTGATCTCCTGGACCTCGAGCTACTCCGAGACCGGCGTCCTGGGCGACGCGGAGCTCGCCACGGCCGAGAAGGGCCGCGAGGCCTACGAGGAGGCCGTGAAGCAGCTCGTCCGGTTCGTCGCGTGGTTCAAGGACCGCCCCAAGGACCAGCGCCGCGACCGGCACGCGAAGCCCCCCACGTTCCCCATGCCCTGGGGCCAGCGGCCCGTGGGGCGGGGGGAGAGCTGAGAGACACGCTGGCACGCTGCCTCGCGCAGGCGGCGAGCCGGCACCGAGGGCCGCATCGCGCAGGCGGCGGCGGGGATCGCGCCGGTGGCGGCCTCACGCAGCCGGCGGCCTCAAGCCGGGAACGGCCTCGCGCCGGGTGCGGCCTCACGCAGGCGGCAAGGCTCGCGCCGCGGGCCGCCTCACCACCCCGCCCCCTCCACCGCCTCGAGGACCTCGGCCGCGGAGGCGAAGCGGATCTTGGGATCCTTCGCCAGGCAGCGCAAGGCGATCTCGTCCAGCGCGGCGGGGACCTCCGCCACGAGGACCGAAGGAGGCGGGGGCGCCTCCTTGCACGCCCGGTAGATCACCTCCTCCAGGTTCTCCCCCGAGCCCGCGGGGTTCCTGCCGGTCAGGAGCTCGTAGAGGACCACCCCGAGGGCGTAGACGTCCGTGCGCGAGCTCGAGGGGTGGCCCCGGAGCTGCTCCGGGGCCATGTAGAGCGGCGTGCCCAGGACCCTCTCTGGCTGCGCTGGCCTCTCTGCCTGCTCTGACCCCTCTGACCTCTCTGGCTTCTCTGGCCTCGCTGTCCTCTCTGGCCTCTCCGGCGGGCGGCCCTCGCGGCGGGCCAGGTCCCAGTCGAGCACCACGGCCCTGCCGTCCTCCTCCACCTGGAGGTTGAGGGGTTTCAGGTCCCCGTGGACGACTTTCCGCCCGTGGGCGTGGGCCACGGCGTCGCAGGCGCTCCGGTATGCGAGGAGGAGGGGACCCCGCGCCTCTCCACACGCTGCGGCCAGCCTCCGGAGCGTCACGCCGCCGAGGAGCGGCGTGACGAGGTAAAGCCCGCCTTCTCCCGCGGCGCCCGAGGCCTCCACCCTCGGGATCCCCGGGTGACGCAGGAGCCCGAGGAGCTCGACCGACCGCTCCGCGGCCTCGCTCAAGGGGGGGGGGATCACCTTCAGCGCCACGGAGCGCCCGGACCTCCGATCCACCGCCCGGAAGATCCGGCTCGTGCCGCCCCGCGCCAGGAGCTCCACGAGCGCGAACCGCTCGCCGACGACACGTCGCGACGGCTCCTCGAAGTCGCGCCAAAAGCCCTCGTCCACGTCGAGCCGCCGCACGGTGGGGCTCCCGCCTTCGCCCGCGGGCTCCAGCACGCTCGTCGCGGTCAGGTCCAGGGCCTCCCGCTCCGCATCCGCCCCGCGCCGCGAGAAGGCACAGTAGGTCTCCGCGGCGAGCTTCGCCGGGAGCCCTCGGCCCGCCACGGTAGGCTCCTCCGGGAGCCCTTCAGGCTCCGCCGCCAGATCCGCGTCCCCCGCCGCCATGTCCGCGGGCTCAGCCGCTGCCCTCGCGGCCGCCCCGGGCACCTCGCCGAGGACCGGCGACGAAGCGGGGCCGGTCTCCTCTCTACTCGCCTCTCTAAACACCTCCCTCTCGCAGGCCTCCTCGCTGAGCCACACTTCAAGCCGCCGCAGCGCCTCGAGCCTTGAGCGGGCTTCCTCCCCCAGTCGCCGGACCGCTACATCCTTCGCCTCCCGTCTTGACGGTCTCATGGACGGACTCCTAGCTGCGCTGCGCGGCGGACCATCTTCTCGAGGGCCCGGTCCCGGTGCCTGAGGACGGTGCCCGGGTTGAGCTCGAGCCTGCGGGCGACCTCGGCGTTCTTCAATCCATCGAGATACGTCATTCGGACCACCTTGTCCTGGATCGGCGTGAGGCCCGCCCCGTCGAGGATGCGCCGCGCGAGCTCCGCGTCGTCGTCTCCGCAGGGCTCCGTGCCCTCAGCGGGCTCGGAGGGCCGCGCGGCGAGCTCGGCGAGGACCCTCTCGAAACGGTCGAGCTCCCAGATCTTGTCCCGGATGAGGTTCCGGAGCACCGTGCGGGCGTAGGCGAAGGGGGAGCGCAGCTCCTGCGTCTCGCTGGCGACGAAGAGCCGGAGGAGGACCTCCGAGACGAGGTCGTCCCTCTGGCCCGGAAGGGAGCCACAGCGATCGAGCTGGCGCTCGATCCAGCTCTGCAGCTCCTTCCAGAACATCTCATCCGAGGGGGAAAACGACCTGGCCATGGGACCTCCGCGGGAGGGGCACGGAAACGGACAGGAGAGAAGACGCACCTCGAGCCCGAAAGTTGGCAAGAAAAACCGCCTCCCGGGCAAGAGGAGAGCGATCCGCGCCCCCTCCGGACCCCCAAGGCGGCCTCGATGTCAACGAAACCCGCCCGCCGGGCGTCTCCAAGGGGCAAGGAGGGCCCTTCC
>JACQVW010000817.1 GCA_016209535.1 Planctomycetota bacterium
CTCGGCGAAGGGCGCCATCGGCCTCCAGCGCCACGGGACGGCGCAATACAAGGACAAAGTCATCGAATTCCGGAGGATCGAGGTGGCGGAGCTGCTGAGGTGATGCGAGGCGAGCGAGGTGAGGTGGACGGCGCGCCCGCAGCCCCGGTTATAATGGCTCTTGCATGAAGACCGTCCACATGTCGAGCGAGATGCTGGAAGCCATCGTCGAGGAGCGGCGCCGCTCGGGGATTGGCCTGCTCGACGAGTGCTGGGAAGTAGTTGATCCCGGCGGCCGCGCCTTCGAGCTGTGGCGGCTTGAAGGCAGCGAGCACGCCAAGGTGTACGCTCCCGCGCGGAGCGCCGTGACGGGGCTCGTCTTCGCGCAGGCGGAAGGGGCGATCGCGGTCGAGGACCCGAGCTCGGGGCGCCGCTGGCGCGTCACGGCGTAGCCTTGTTCGGCGGGCGCAGCGCGCCGCCGGCCAAGCCAGGAGGGAGCTCCTGGCACAGGCTTTGGGACGTGGGCGGGCGGCCCGGCCATGGTAAACTGGGTCTACCGAGCAGCAGCAACCGACCTGGAGCCAGTATGCCGAGCCCCTTCCCAGGCATGGATCCCTACCTGGAGCACCCCGTCATCTGGACCGGAGTCCACCAGAACCTCATCACCTACACCAATGCGGCCCTCAACGCCTTGCTGCCGCCGGGTTACGGGACCAACATGGGTGAGCGGCTCTACGTGATGCAGTCGGACCGTTCCATCTACCCCGACCTGGCCGTCTACGAGCAGCCGCAGGAGAGCCCAGCCGCAAAGAGCAGCGCTCCCGGCGCCGCAGCGGTTTGTGATCCGCCGTGGGTCCTCGTCGTCGAGCCCCTGGAAGTCCGTGAGGTCTTCATCGAGATCCTCTCCCTCGCGGGTGGCGCCGAGCGAGTCGTCACGGCCATCGAGTTCCTCAGCTTCACCAACAAACCTCTCGGCAGCGACGGCCGCAAGCTCTACGTGACCAAGCAGCGCGAGCTGCTCGGGAGCCGGGTGAACCTCCTCGAGGTCGACCTCCTGCGCAACACGGAGCACATCGTCGCCGCGCCGCGGGAGGAGCTGACGTACCGCGGACGTCGCTGGGACTACCTCGTCAGCCTGCACCGCGGGAACGCGGGTACTCGCTTCGAGGTGTGGGCCGTGACGGTCCGACAGCGCCTGCCGCGCGTGCTCGTGCCGCTCGCCGAGGGCGA
This sequence comes from Planctomycetota bacterium, assembly GCA_016209535.1. GTDB lineage: Bacteria > Planctomycetota > UBA8108 > UBA8108 > SXIK01 > JACQVW01. The sequence continues at coordinate 1,210 of JACQVW010000817.1, forward strand.
TCCGGACCTCGTCCTGGACCTCCAGCGAGTGTTCGAACGCTGCTACGACGAGGCGGGCTACGCCCGGCGCATCGATTACCGCAAGGACCCCTACACACCCCTCGAGGGTTTCGATGCTGCCTGGGCGGACGCCATCTTGAAGGGCGGCGGACACCGATAGTACCTGCGGCGCATGTTCTCACCCATGCGCCTCTGGACCTATCCCTGGACCGCAGCTCAACGAGGGTCGAGGTGGCTCACCGAGGCGGTGAGGGGACGATCCAGCCGTCGGCGCTTCGGCTCCTGCCACCGACGCAGGGCACACGCCCGGCCGCCGATGTACAATCCTCCCCATGCCCCTCCTCCTTTGCCGTCACATCGACCGGCGGACCGAGTGGAAGGTCGTGGTGAGCGGGGACGACTTCACCCTCGGCTGCTCGGCGGAGGCGACCGTGCCCATCCCCGACCCCGGGCTCGCCTCAAAGGAGGTCCTCTTCCAGCGGCGCGGCGACCGCTACTTGCTGCGGGACCTCGCCGAGAAGAACCGGGTTCTCCTGGGCGATGCGATCACTCGCGAGGCGCTCGTGCGGAACGGCGACCGCATCCGCGTCGGGCGGGTGGCCCTTGTCTTCTTCGAGAGCGAGGGCGGCACGGCGGGGCAGGTGGACCTCTACCGCGAGGAGGTCCCCGCCGAGGCAGGGCCCGAGCCCCTCGTGGCCGAGCCGCCGCCCGAGCCCGAGCTGGAGGAGCCGGGCGGCGAGCCCCGCATACCGCGCGCCGCGTGGATCGGCATCTTGGCCCTCGCGCTCGCGGCCGGGTTCATCCTCGGCGCGCTCCTGCTCCCGGGCCGGCCCCGGGAGACCGCGGAAGCGCCCCCTCGAGGCGCCGCGGCCGCGGGGCAGGCGGTCGTGACCACGGGCGCCCCGGCGCTCGCTCCGGCGGCCGGCGCTGCGTCGCCTCGTGGCCCCGCCTCGGCGCCGCTCGGCACGGCGCCGGCTCCGGTGCCGCCTTCGCCGCCTTCGCCGCTGTCGCCTCCGGCTCCTCCGGGCCCGAAGGCCGCGCAGCCCGCGCGCCCGGGCCCATCGCCCGTCTTCGCGCCGCCCCTCGCGGCGCCTCCCGCCGCGGAGCCGCGCCCCCTCGCCGAGGCCCTCCGCGACCTCAAGGCCGAGCTGAAGCCCAGGACCGAGGAGCGCGGACCGCCGCTGCCGCCGCCGGGCAAGTACGCCCTCGGCGTCCTCCAGGACCCCACCGCCTCGCGGGTCGCCCTCCACCGCCTCTTCCTCGACCTCGCGGGGAGGCCGCCCACGCGCGCCGAGGCGCGGGAGCTCCTGCCACTCGCGCACGAGCAGAGGTGGCGGCGCGTCGACGAGGCCGCGGCGCGCGAGCGGAAGGGCCCCCCCCCTGCGCCGCCCGCCGCGGCCGAGCTCGAGCGGCTCCTCGGGCGCAAGCCGTCGAGCGAGGATGTCGAAGAGGTGGAGGGCCTCGCGACGCGCGAGCGGCCCGCCGCCTTCTGGATCACGGCCCTCGAGGAGTACCGCTCCCCCGGGCACCGGCGGCCGCGGTTGGGCCTCCTCCTCGCGCGCAGCCTCATCGTCGACCTCCTCGACCGCCCGCCGGCGTCGGCGGCCGAGGTGGACCTCGTCGTCGCGGCGCTCGAGGCGGCGACCGCCGTGGATGCCGTGGCCCGCGTCCTCGCCCTCTCGCCCGAGAGCCGGCTGCCGCGCGACGAGTCGGCGGGGCCGCCACCGTGGTGGGAGGAGGAGGCCCACCGCTTCCTCCTCCGCGCGCCCACCGCCAAGGAGCGGGAGGACGTCCCGCGCATCCTGGCGCGGCTCAAGAAGGGCGCGCGGCGCCGTTGGCTCACCCTCGCCCTGGCGGGCCTTCCGGAGTACAAGACGTACTGAGGCGAACGATGCGACCCGTGCGACGGCGATCGATGCAATCGATGTGGGGGCTCTGGACCCTCCTCGCCTTCGCAGTGGCGCGCGGCGACGCCGGCGAGCCGGCGCCCGCCGGCCGGGCGCGCGTCGTCGTCCTCGTCCGAGCGGGGAGCCTGGACCCCGCCGAGGTGTCCCCCGGGCCCGGCGCGAGGGCGCAGGTCTTCTGGAGGCTCGCCCTCGAGGGCGCGTCGCTCGCAAGGCTCGCGGCGCCTGCCGGGACGGACCTCGGAGCCCTCGAGGCGCAGGAGCGCGAGATCTTCCCGGCGCCGCTCGTCGCGACGGCGCGCGAGAAGGGGCTCAGCTTCGGGACCGTCGACCTGTCCCCTCCCCCGGAGGTCCCGCGCGCCCTGAGGAGCCTGCACGGGCTCTTCCGCGCCCCGCCTCCGCCCGCCGGCGATGAGGCCGAGGCGGTGGCAGGGCTCCGCGGAGCCTTCGGCGCCTCGCTCCCTGCCGCGCCGCCTGCGAAGGAGCCCGAGAGCCCTCGCGACCCGAGGCGGCTCGAGGACGCGGCCGCGAGGCTCTCGGCGGCCGGCTCCCTGGACGCGACGCTCGTCCGCCTCGAGGCCTCGAGCGCCGCCGAGGAGGACGTCCGCCGCCGCGACGAGCTCCTGGCGAAGCTCCTCGAGGCCGCGGGCCCCGAGGCCCACGTCCTCGTCGTGAGCCTGCCGCGGGAGGGCCCGGGCTCCCTCGTCGGCCGCGGCCCGCGCCTCAAGGCGGGGCGCGTCGTCGACCGGGACCGCCCCCTCGCCGCGGTGCCGGCTGCCATCGCGGCGCTCCTGGGCGTCGAGGCGGGCAAGGTCCCCGGTCTTTCCGAGGAGGTGGCGCGTGAGATCCTCCAGTGACCGACCCCTGGCGTCCCTCATCCTCGGCCTCGCCGCAGGGGCTTGCGCAGCCTGCGCGGGCCCCGCCGCCGCCCAGGGCCTCGAGGAGAAAGTGAACGCCGCGATCCAGCGCGGCCGCGCCGCCCTCCTCCCGAGGCTCGCGTCCCAGCTCAGGAACATCCCGGCGGACTACCCCATGGGGAGGATCGCCCTCTCCCTCGCCGCCGTCCTCAAGGCGGGCATCCTCAGCGAGGACGAGACCGTGGTCGGGGCGCTGGCGCGGCTCGAGGAGCTGCCCGTCGCGCAGACGTACTCCGCCGCCTGCTACCTCTTCGCCCTCGACGCCTACTGGCAGGCGCGCCACCGCGAGGGCCTCGCCGCGGCGCGAAAGGCGAAGGCCGGGAGCACTTCGGCCGCCGCCGTGCCGCGCGTCCCGCCCGAGGGGCCCGTGAGGAAGGCCATGGAGCGGTGCATCGCCTGGCTCGTGCAGGGCTCGGGGGGCACGTGGAGCTACGGCGGAAGAGGCCCCGGCGACCTTTCCAACAGCCAGTTCGCGGTCCTCGGGCTCGAGATCGGCCTCGAGAACGGGATCCCGATCCCCCTCGAGGTCTTCCGCGCCGTGGCCGAGCACCTCGTGCGCGTCCACCACGCGGAGGGCGAGCCGGAGCCCTTCGCGCTGACCGTGCGGACTCCGGCGTGGGAAGGGGTCACGGCGGGCGTCGCGAGGACCGTCACGCTCACCGTGGTGCAGGGCGGCTGGAACTACGAGATGAACCCCGGGGCGGGCCCCTCGCACACCATGACCGCGGCCGGCGTCTCGAGCCTCCTCATCGCGCGGCGGGCGCTGAGGGACCAGGGCGTCTACTCGGGCGAGCTGGCCGCGCAGGTCGACCGGCAGATCCACGCGGGCTTCGCCTGGATGGGCCGGCGCGTGAGCGGGTACCTCACGAGCCAGCACTACGGCATCTACAGCCTCGAGAAGGCCGGCGACATCGGCGGGATCCTCCTGCTCGGGACCGCCGACTGGTACCAGGAGGGTGCGCGCTTCCTCCTCCGCTCCCAGCGGCGGGACGGCTCCTGGGGCGACGAGGTCAACACCGCCTTCGCCCTCCTCTTCCTCACGCGGGCGACGCGCTCGCACCTCCAGGCCCTGGGGCCGCCGGTCCACCTCACGGGGGGCGGCGCGGGCAATGCGGGCAACGGGGACGATGCAGGCGATCCGGACGGCGAGGGCTCGGACCTCGTCCACGTCGCGAGGCTCCAGGGTTTCGTGTCGGCCGCGACGGTCTTCGAGTTCCTCGCCGACACGCGCGATCCGGCGCTCGTGCCGGTCGCCGAGGAGGTGGTGCGCGGCTATCCGCCTCACCGCATGCACGAGGTGGTCCTGCGCCTGCTCTCGGTCTGGACCGGCGAGGCCGACGCCGTCACTCGCTTCGCGCGGGCGGCGCTCGAGCGGATCTCGGGGCTCGCGAAGGCCGAGCGCCCGGCGTTCGAGGTCCTCGCCGGCGGGCTCGCGAAGGCGCGGGAGCTCGAGCGGAAGGGCGAGGACCCCGCGGGCGAGCTGCCCGGGCTCCTGCGCGGTGCGCGGAGCGCGCTCCTGAAGCGCCGCGCCCTCGATTTGATCGACCGCCTCGGCCAGGCGGAGGCGTTCCCCGCCGTCATCGAGGAGCTCGCGGGCCCCGACCCGGAGGTGCGGCGCAGGGCGCGCGAGGTCCTCGAGCAGTGGGCGGGCGGCGGCGCGCCGGCGGAAGGCTCGCGCGAGGACCCGGAGGCCTGGCGCGCCTGGTGGGCCGCCCGCGGCGCCGATGTCGCGGCCCGCCGGCGAGCGCTGAGCCTCCTCGACCGCATCGAGCGCGGCGGCGACGCGAAGGAGGTCGACGCCGCGGTGGACGCGCTCGCGCGCCTGGGCGAGGCGGCCGTCCCGCCGATCCTGGCCGCGATGGAGCGCGGCGAGTACAGCGCGCACTTGCTCCGTGCCCTCGCGGCGGTCACGGGCGAGTCGGCGGGCCTGCGGGCGGAGGACTGGAAGCGAGCCCTGGCTGGCCGAGAGACCGCGGCGCGGCCGCGGTGATAGGTCAGTGCGTCACCCTCCCCCGCCTGCGGTTCCTCGCCTCCTTGCGTGCGGCCCACTCGAGGGTGCGAGCCATGAAGCGGTCCGTCTCCTCCGGCGACGGCGGCGAGCCCCGGATCTGCTCGAGGTAGCGCTCGACCAGGAAGCGCCAGTCATCCTCGGTGACGCCCGCGGCGCGCACCGCGGCCTCGCGGAGGCTGGCGGCCAGCCGCGCGAGGTCGCGGGCGCGCACCGCCGGGGAGGGCGGCGCGGAGAGGAAGGCCATGCCCTCGAGGTCGATGAGGGTCGCCTCGACTCGGCCGCCCGCGCCCTCGGCGACGAGGACGTTCGGTGCCTTCAGGTCCCGCTGCCGCACGCGCGCCGCGTGGAGGCGCGCCGTCTCGCGGGCGACGGCGATCCAGAGGCGGCGCTTGAGGACCTCGGCGTCCTGCCGTGCGGCCTGGCGAAGCCGCGAGAGGATGAAGTCCCTCAGATTCACCGCCTCGATGGCCTCGACGAGGAGACAGCTCCGGCGCACGAGGCCGCCGCGCCGCTCCTCGATCAAGGCCAGGGGCCTCGCCGCGCGCACGCCGGCCCTCGCGAGGGCGAGACCGATCCGGAAGGCCCTCTGGGGCCGCGCCGGCCTGCCCGAGAGGGCGCGCAGCAGCCGCTTGACGAGGCCGCTCTGGTGAGGCTTCGCGATGGGCTCACGCTCGAGCTCGACCCGCGGGGCCGGGGGCCTCCTCCCGAGCCAGAGCGCGTGCTCGTCGAGCCACCTCGAGGCGACGGCTCTCGGCACCTGGTCGACGCACGTGATCATGAAGGGGGGCCTGGCCAGGGTGTAGGTCTTCACGGCGGTGGCGCGGAGGGCCTCGCCCTCCGGGGGACCCCGTCATGGTATCCGCCGTCGAGGGGGAGAGCGACGCGGCGCCGACCGGGAATATTTCCGCTTGAAAGGCCGCGGAAGAAATGCAACCATGGCGGCGCTGAGAGCCTGCAGGCTGATCGTCGAAGCCTCCTCGAGAGGTGGAAGGTGGTTCGAACCGCGAAGCATTCTTGCGGACCGGCAGGCGGGAGCCCGCCTGCCGGCGGCTCCCCGGCAACGGAGTCTGAGGACCGCGAGGAGCAAAAGCCCGTGGAGAGGGTTTTTGGGGAAGGAGACGGGGTGAAGGCGGGTGCGGCGGCGCCGAGCGCCCGGCCTGGGTACCGGCCCCTTTCGCCTCCCGGCGTGGGGCACTACCTCCTCGACACGGCCTATCTGGGCGGCCTCGCCTTCGCGATCCCGTACCTCTTCGCGACCGGGAAGGGCCACCGGGTTTTCGAGCACATCCCCCGGCGATCCCGGGATATTCCCCAGCGACACGGCTCGAGACCGTGCCTCTGGGTGCACGGCGTCTCCGTGGGCGAGATCCTGAGCGCCCGCCGTTTCCTCAAGCGGTTCGCCGAGGAGTTCCCGGACTGGGAGGCGTTGCTCTCGACGACCACGCGGGCCGGTCTCGAGGTCGCGCGGCGCCACTACCCGGGCGTCCAGGTGGTCTCCTACCCCTTTGACCTGAGCTACCTCGTCCGGCGGGCCTTCGACCGGATCCGGCCGGACCTCGTGCTGATCGTCGAGCACGAGCTCTGGCCCAACTTTCTCTGGCACGCCGAGGCCAGCGGCGTGCCCGTGGCCGTCGTCAACGGCCGCCTCTCGGAGCGTTCGCTGCGCGGCTACAGGTGGCTCTCGCGCCTCGTCCGGTGGCCGCCGCCCGGGATCGTCACCTTCTGCGTCGAGGACGAGCTGAGCGCCGATGGTTTCCGCCGTCTCGGCGTGCCCGCGGAGCGGATCCACGTGACGGGGAACTTCAAGTTCGACAACGCGCCGAGGCCGGCGGGGGGATCGCGCGAGGAGCTGGGGCTTTGCGAGGCGGACTGGGTCCTCGTGGCCGCGAGCACGCACACGGGAGAGGAGGAGATCCTCCTCGACTCCTACGGCGCCCTCCACCGCGAGGACAGCCGCTCGAGGCTCATCCTCGCGCCGCGGCACGTCGAGAGGGTCGAGGAGCTCGAGGGCCTCGTGCGGCGGAAAGGCTTCGAGGCCTTCCGCTGGAGCCGCCTCGCCGCCGCCCCGCGCAACGAGGGTGGCCCGGGCGGCCCGGCGAGCTGGCAGCAGAACGGCCACGGCCAGGTGCTGATCGTGGACACCATGGGCGAGCTGGACCGCATCTCCACGGCGGGGGACGTCGTATTCGTGGGAGGGTCCCTCGTGCCCTTCGGCGGCCACAACGTCATCGCCCCTGCGGGGATGGGGCTCCCCGTCGTGATCGGCCCCCACCATGCGAACTTCCGCTCCGTGGTCGCCGCCTTCCAGAGCCGCGACGCCCTCTGCGTGGTGAAGGACGGCCGGGACCTCTCGCGGAAGCTCTGCGAGCTGAAGAAGGACCCGGCGCGCGCCCGCCAGATGGCCCGGCGCGCGATCGAGACCGTCTCGGCGCACGCGGGCGCCAGCGAGCGCACGCTCGAGGTGCTCCGGCCGCTGATCGAGGAGCGCGGCCGCGGGACGGTGCGCGAGGCCGTGGCGGAGGCCACGTGAGGGCCTAGGCGCGACGTTTCCGGCCCTCAACCCGCGGGCCTCGCCGAGCCGATCTCAGGTCCATGCGGATCGAGACCCTCCTCGCTGCCGCGGCAGCCCTCGCGGCCGCCGGCGGCTGCCGGGCCGTCACGTTGAGCGAGATCGAGGAGCGGGGCGCGATCGACGTGCGCCTCGACGCCAACGCCCGGGCCTTCGTGCCCACGACGCCCCAGAGGGTGAAGTTCTTCGTCGACATCACGAACAAGACGTCGGGCACCGTGTCGCTCGCGCGCTTGAAGATCGAGCTCCTGGCCTACGGCGAAGGGAAGCCCGACCAGGTCCAGATCCGGCAGTCCTGGACCTACCGCTATCCGAAGGAGGTCTTCCTCGGAGCCGGGAAGAGGTTCACGATCCCCATCGTGCCCGAGCGCGGCACCGCGGCGACGCCCGGCGCCCCCGTGGGGACGGCATCCGAGCTCCCCCTCGAGCACCTCCCCGAGGGGAGCTACGAGATCGTGGCGGTGGTGAACGGCCGGCACGCCTCGCCGCCATACAAGCTGCAGGTGGCGCGGCCGGACCTGCGGCCGGAGCTGCGGCGGACATGACCGGTCGACGGATCGATGGGGCCATCGTAGCCTTGCTGAGAATGGCGAGCGCTCCGTCCCATCCGCACGAGCCGCGGGACCTCCGGCACCTGCCTCGAGCCAGGTGTCCTGGCAAGGGGATCGTGAGACGCGGCGACTTCCATGCCCTCCCCGGGGCGTGCTCGAGCCTTCAGAGCTTCTCCCCGTCGCGCCCTCGCACCTCGACCTGGGGCAGCGCGAAGGGCTTCCCGCCGACGTCCTGAGGCGGCCTCTCGCGGAGCTCCTCGAGTTGGGCCTCGACCGACTGCCGGTCGCCCGCGAGGATCACGACCGCGTCCTCCCAGCGGTACGCCTTCCTCGCCGCCTCGGCGATCGCGCCGTCGGGCGTCCTCTGGACGTGCGCGTGGAAGTCCCGGCGCTCCCGGGCGGGGCGCCCGAGCGCGGCACTCGCGATGTAGAGGCGCAGCGTCGAGTCGATGGACTCGAGGGCCTCGACGAGGCGGCTCCTGTAGGTGGAGCGCGACTTCTGGAGCTCCTCGGGCGCGAAGGCGCCCGAGGCCATGCCGCGGATCTCACGGCAGAGCTCCACCAGCGCCGGCCCCGTCTTCGCGGCATGCACCGCCGAGCCCGCCGTGAGGTGGCACGGCCCGCCGCGGGACGCGATCACGCTCGAGGCGCCGTAGGTGAACCCGTGCTTCTCGCGGAGGTTCGAGACGAGGCGGCTCGTGAAGGTGCCGCCGAGGACCGTGTTGGCCAGGGAGAGCGGCGCGAGCTCCGGCGAGCCGAAAGCCGGCGCGGGCAGGAGGACTCGCACCTCGGTCTGCGGGGCCCCGGGCTTGTCGACGATGACGAGCCGCGGGCTCGCCGGCGGCGGCAGGTGTCCGGGCGCCGGGGCGGGGGCGCCGCCGCCGTCCCCCGTCCAGGACCCGAAGCGCGCCTCGAGGCGCTCCCGCAGCTCCTCCGGCGCGATGTCCCCGGTGGCGAGGATCGCCGTGAGCCCGGGGCGGAAGCGCCCGCGCCAGAAGGCCTTCACCTCCTCGAGCGCGATCGGCTTCACCGTGGCCTCGTAGCCCTCGACGGGGTGCGCGTAGGGGTGCCCCTCGCCGTAGAAGGCCCGCTCGGCCGCGACGCGGGCCACCTCGCGCGGCTCCTCGCGCCGCTGGGCGAGGTCGCCCAGGACGAGCCCCTTCACGCGCGCAAACTCCTCGACAGAGAAGTCCGGCCGGAGGACCACGTCGGCGAGGACGTCGAGGGCCCCGTCGAGGTTGCGCCTCAGAGATTCCACGGTGATCTCGATGTGCTCCTTCTCGGGGCGGACCGAGAGCTCCGCGCCGAGGAACTCGATCTCGTCCGCGATCTCGAGGGGGCCACGGCCTCCTGCGCCCTCGTCGAGCATGTTCGCCGTGAGCGCGGCGAGGCCCTCCCTCCCGCGAGGGTCCGCCGAGGAGCCGGCACGGACGACGACGCTCACGGCGACGAGGGGGACGGCCTTCGAGGAGACGAGCCAGACGGGGACGCCGTTCGAGAGACCGAAGGCCTCGGGGACGGGGACGTCGAAGCGGGCCTGGGGGGAGCTGCAGCCTAGGGCCATGGGCACTGCGAAGAGGAGGAGGGACGGGCGCTTCATCTCGAGCGACGGGGGACCACGCGGAGGACGAGGCGAGCGTCGCGGAGGAGCGTCCTCCGCGCCCACTCCTTCACGGTCTCCGGGGTCACGCGCTCGTAGCGGGCGAGGTCCCGCCGCAGCGCGCCGGGGTCGCCGAAGTGGAACTGGTAGCGGTTGAGCCAGTCGGCGCGCTCGCCCAGGCCCTCGAGCGCTTGCCAGAAGGTCGTCTCGATGCGGTTCCGGGCCCGCTGGACCTCGCGCGGGGTCGGCCCCTCGGCCTGAAGCCTCTCGACCTGGCGGTCCGTCTCGGCCTCCAGCGCGTCCTGGGAAGCGCCGGCGCGGGTGTAGGCGACGATCGAGAAGCGCGAGCCGAGGTGCTTCGATTCCTGGTAGACCTCGACCTCCTGGGCGAGCTGCTTCTCGTAGACGAGCGCGCGGTAGAGGCGGCTCGACTTCCCGCCTCCGAGGACCGAGGCGAGGACGTCCATGTCCGCGTCCCCGTCCTTGTAGACGGCGGGCGAGTGCCACGTGTAGATCGTGAGGGGGAGCTCGACGGAGTCCTCGAGGGTCAGGCGCTCCTCCTTCTCGAGCCGGGCGGGCGGCGCCGCCGGCGCGTGCTCGACCGGCGGGCCCGAGGGGATGGCCCCGAAGCGCTCCTCGACGAGGCGGCGCGCCGCGGCAGGATCGAAGTCCCCCGCGATCGCCAGGGAGGCGTTCCGCGGGAAGTAGAAGCGGCGGAAGAGCTCCTTCACGTCGTCCACCGTCGCCCCTTCGAGGTCCTCGTGGGAGCCGATCACGGGCTGGTGGTAGGGGTGCCCCTGGGGATACATGCGGCTCGGGATCTCCAGGTAGGCCTTGCCGTAGGGCCGGTTCTCGTAGCTCTGCCGCCGCTCGTTCCGCACGACCTTGCGCTGCGCCTCGAGCTTCTCGGCCGTCATGGAGGCCCCCAGGGACGCCATGCGGTCCGCCTCGAGGTAGAGGAACGTGTCGAGGAGCTCCCGCGGCCCCGTCTCGAAGTAGTTCGTCCGGTCCTCGGAGGTCGTCGCGTTGTTGGACCCGCCGGAGGTCTCCATGACCACGTCGAACTGGGGATAGGGCACCTTCTCGGTCCCCATGAACATGAGGTGCTCGAAGAGGTGGGCGAAGCCCGAGCGGCCCGGCGGCTCGTCCTTCGAGCCCACGTGGTACCAGAGGTTCACCGAGACGAGCGGCAGCCGGTGGTCCTCGTGGAGGATCACCGTGAGGCCGTTGGGGAGCTCGAAGCGGGTGAAGGGGATCTCCTGGGCGAAGACGAGGGTGCATTCCATGGCGAGGAGGAGGCACGGCAGCGGGGCGGCAGGTCGGGCGGAACGGACCATGGCCGAGGGTTGTACCCCCTTGCGGAGCCGGATGCCACGATGGATTCTGTCTGCAAAGAAAGGAGACTTCCCATGGTATTCGAGACGATGGTGTGCACGGCTTGTCTTACCCTCGCGGCCGAGGGCCCGGCCCCGAGCAAGGTCTCTACCCCGAAGGGGGACATCCTGATCCGGCCCATCGAGCACGCGACCCTTGTCCTCGAGTGGAGCGGGCTCGCGGTCTACGTCGACCCCGTGGGCGGGAAGGACCGCTTCGCGGGGCTCCCCGAGCCCGACGTCATCCTGGTCACCGACATCCACGGCGACCACCTGGACCCCGCGACGGTGAAGGCCCTCGCGACGAAGAAGACCCTGGTCTGGTCACCGAAGGCGGTCCACGAGAAGCTCGAGAAGGCGGGCGTGACGGCGAAGTCCCTCGCGGCCCTCTCCAACGGCGAGAAGGCGAAGACCGGCGAGATCGAGATCGAGGCCGTGCCCATGTACAACCTCACCCCCGAGCGCCTCAAGTACCACGAGAAGGGGCGCGGGAACGGGTACGTGGTCAGCTTCGGGGGCACGCGGGTCTACCTCTCGGGCGACACGGAGGACATCCCCGAGATGCGCGCCCTCAAGGGGATCACGGCCGCCTTCGTCTGCATGAACCTCCCCTACACCATGACGGTGGCGCAGGCCGCCTCGGCCGTCCTCGACTTCAAGCCCAAGATCGTCATCCCCTACCACCACCGCGGCCAGGACGTGAAGAAGCTCAAGGCCCTCGTCGAGGAGAAGTCAAAGGAGATCGAGGTGCGACTGCTCGAGTGGTACCCGAAGAAGGGCTGACGTCGCGCGGGCGGCGCCGGCCCCGAGCGCGCCGGCCCCGTCAGATCACCTGCCGTATCGGCTCCGCCCCCTCCACGCCCACGAGCTTCTGGTCGAGCCCGTTGTGGAAGTACGTGAGGCGGTTCGGGTCGAGGCCGAGCTGCGTGAGGATCGTGGCGTGCAGGTTCTTCACGTGGAAGCGATCCTCGACGGCCGCCGAGCCGAGCTCGTCCGTCTCGCCGGCGCTCACGCCGCCCTTCACGCCGCCGCCGGCCATCCACATGGTGAAGCCGTAGGCGTTGTGGTCGCGCCCGGTGCCCTGGGCGTACTCGGCCGTCGGCTGCCGGCCGAACTCGCCGCCCCACACGATGAGCGTCGAGTCCAGGAGGCCGCGCTGCTTCAAGTCCTTGATGAGCCCCGCTATGGGCAGGTCCGTCTCCCCGGCGTGGAGCTCGTGGTTCTTCACGATGTCCGAGTGGGCGTCCCAGTTGTCGTCGTTGTGGCCCCCGCCGGAGTAGATCTGGATGAACCGCACGCCGCGCTCGACGAGGCGGCGGGCCAGGAGGCACTTGCGCCCGAAGTCGTCCGTGCGGGGCTCGCCGAACCCGTAAAGCGCCTTCGTCCTCTCGCTCTCCCGCGAGAGGTCCACCGCCTCCGGGGCGTGCACCTGCATGTTGAAGGCCAGCTCGAAGCTCGCGATCCGCGCGGCGAGGGTCGAGCTCGAGACGCGCCGGGCCGCGTGCTCCACGTTGGCCGCGGCGAGGCGGTCGAGGAGCCTCCGCTGGACGCGCGGCGACATGCCCTCCGGGGGCTCGAGGTCGAGGATCGGCGAGCCCTTGGCCCGGAGCTGCACGCCCTGGAAGGACGCGGGCATGTACCCGCTCGACCAGTTCTTCGCGCCGCTGATGGGCCCGCCCTTCGAGTCGAGCATGACGACGAAGCCCGGGAGGTTCTCGTTGGTCGTCCCGAGGCCGTAGTTCACCCAGGACCCGAGGCACGGGTGGCCGCTCAGGAGCCTGCCCGAGTTCATCATGAGCATGGCGGAGCCGTGGATCGGCGACTCGGCGTACATGGAGTGGATGAACGCGATGTCGTCGGCGCAGGAGCCGATGTGCGGGAAGAGGTCGGAGATGAGCTTGCCGCACCGCCCGTAGGGCTTGAAACCCCACTTGGGCCCGACCACGCGCCCCTCGTTCTTGTGCCCGCCGCGGCCGAAGGTCTTCACCTGGATCGTCTTCCCGTCGAGCCCGTAGAGCTTGGGCTTGTAGTCGAAGGTGTCGACGTGGCTCGGGCCGCCGTACATGAAGAGGAAGATGACGCTCCGGGCCTTGGACGCGAAGTGCGGAGACCGCGGCGCGAGGGGGTTCGTAAGCCTCGTCGCTCCGTCGGCGGCGTAGGCCTGCCTCGAGAAAAACGCGTCATCGAGGAGCCCTGCGAGGGCGACCGACATGAAGCCCCCGCCCAGCTCCCAGAAGAGCTCGCGGCGCGTCCGGCCGCAGAACTGAGTTCGAGGCCTGTCGCTGGAGCAGTCGGGGCAAGGCATGGGTCTCTCCGTCGTGTCGGGGCGTCAGTCCAGGTAGAGGAGCTCGTTCAAGCTCAAGACGACGAGGGCGTAGCGCTCGAGGGCCCGCGGCGCGCCGAGACCCTCCTCCTCGGCGAGCGATCTGAGGAACGCCGCGTCCTCGGCCACCTCGGCGGGCGACGGCTCGCGGGAGAGCGCGAGCCGCAGCGCAAGGCGCGCCTGGGCGGCGGGATCGGAGCCCGCCTCCCTCCGCAGCCGCTCCGCGAAGCGCCTCGCCTCGCGCAGGAAGAAGTCGCCGTTCAAGCTCGTGAGGGCCTGGGTGGGCACCGTGGTGGCGAACCGCGCGGCGCAGCTCGAGTCGGGGTCGGGGAAGTCGAAGGTCGCAAGCGTCGGCTCCAGGAGCGAGCGCTTCACGGTGACGTACACGCTCCGGCGGTCGCGCTCGGCGGGCGGGGAGCTCCCCCACGCCGAGCCGGGCATGGAGGCCGTGTGGAGCACCTCTCGCGGCACCTCCGTGTACACGCTCGGGCCGCCCATGGCGAGGTTCAAGGACCCGCTCAAGGCGAGGACGGAGTCGCGGACCTCCTCCGCGGTCAGGCGGCGCAGGTCGAAGCGCCAGAAGCGGTCGTTCGCAGGGTCCTTCGCGAGGCCGCGGGGGTCGTCGTCGCTCGACATGCGATAGGCGCTCGAGGTCAAGATGACCCGGTGCATCGCCTTCAGGCTCCAGCCTCGGGAGGCGAGCTCCGAGGCGAGCCAGTCGAGGAGCTCGGGGTGCGTGGGTCGCTCGCCGAGCCTGCCGAAGTCGCTCGGCGTGCGGACGATCCCGCGGCCGAAGTGGTGCTGCCAGAGCCGGTTCGCCATGACGCGGGCCGTGAGGGGGTTCTCGCTCGAGGCGATCCAGTCCGCGAGGGCCCTCCTCCGGCCCGAGGACCGGGCGCCCGCTCGAGGCGCCGGGATCACCGGGTCGCCGGCGCCGAAAGCCCGCGGAGGTCCCGGCTCCACCTTCGCCCCCGGCGCGTGGGCGCTCCCGCGGAGGAGGACGCGCGTCTCGGGGGGCTCGAGGGCCGCGCCGTTCACGCTCAGCGCGAGGTCGCGGGGCGCCTCCGCCGCTCGGTCCTTCCGCTCCGCGAGCTCGTCGGGGCGCCCCGCCTCGTCGATGCGCCCCACCTCCTCGGGGGCCCGCCGCAGGCTCGCCAGGTCCGTGAGGACATGCTCGGCCGACATGCCGCGCTCGCCGAAGCGCGGGATGTCCTGGAAGTACGCGAGCAGGCGGTAGTAGTCCTCCTGAGGGATGGGGTCCGCCTTGTGCTCGTGGCAGCGGGCACAGCCCATCGTCGTCCCGAGGAAGGCCTGGGACGCCGTCACGAGGATGTCGTCGAGCTCGTCGAAGCGGGCCTGGAGCATATCGGCGGCCTCGTCGTCCCAGAGGCCGAGGCGGTGGAAGCCCGTCGCGACGATCGAGTCCGCGGTCGTGGGCTCGAGGTCGTCGCCGGCGATCTGCTCCCGCGCGAACCGGTCGTAGGGCTTGTCCTCGTTCAGCGACCGGATCACGTAGTCCCTGTAGCGCCAGGCCTGGGGCTTAGGCCCGTCGCGCTCGTAGCCGTTCGTCTCGGCGTAGCGGACGAGGTCGAGCCAGTGCCGCCCCCACTTCTCCCCGTGGCGCGGCGAGGCGAGGAGCCGGTCCGCGAGCCGCTCCCAGGCGTCGGGCGACTCGTCGGCGACGAACGCCTCGACCTCCTCGGGCGCCGGGGGCAGCCCCGTGAGGTCGTAGGTGATCCTGCGGATCCAGGCCTCGCGCGCCGCCGCTCGAGCGGGCTCGAGGCCCAGGGGCTCGAGACCCGCGAGGATGAAGGCGTCGATGGGGCTCCGGGCCCAGGCCGCGTCCTTCACGGCCGGGACCTCGGGCCGCGCGACGGGCCGGTAGGCCCACCAGGCCTGCGCGCCGGCGGCCTGCTCGGCGGCGCCGGGTGCGGGCGCGCCGGGTGCTCCGAACACGCCGGGCACGCCAGGCACGCCAGGCACGCCGAGCACGCCCGATGCGCCCGATGCGCTCCAGGCAAGGAGCAGGGCGGCGATGGGGCGGCGTGGATGGTTCATGGCGTCTGGGCCCGTACCAGGACCCCGTAACGGGGCTCCGTACCAGGAGGTCGAGTGTACCTGGGCATGGCAGCTCAATCCAGGGAGCTCAAGAGGCACTTGTCGGCGGTCATGGCGGATGTAGGTACAATGGCCACATGGAGACCAAAGGACTGCCCGGTGAGACCAAAGGACTGCCCGGTTGGGACCTCGTCGAAGCCGGCATCCGGGACATCGAGGCCGGAATCGAATCCGTGCCGGCCTATCTGGTCGCGATCGGCGCTCCCCGGCTCCGCCGGATTGGGATCGCCGTCCCCGGACACGGTATTCAGGAGCCCGAGCACAGGCTCTACGCCCTCCTGGCCAGCGCCCACGGCGACGCCGCCCACGCGACGTACAACGCGCTCGTCCGGCGGCTGGTCAGCTTCGAGCGAGCGGCGGAATGCGCTCGTTAGCCGACGGCGAAAGGATCCAGTCGCTCATGCGGCGATGGGGTCAGCTCTGTCCGCGGCCGGCGCGAATCTACTAATCTACTTCGCGGGCGGGGCGACTGCAGTGCTCCACGGATGGCGAGGAACGACGATCGACGTTGACATCGCAATCGAGGGCGACGTGGATGGCGTCCTGCGGGCAATCCCCGGGCTGAAGGAGGAGCTCCAGGTCAACGGCCCGGCCAGCGATCCCAAGACCTTCCGGCGCGCCGTGGAGGAGGGCCTGGGAGGGCGGAGCGGGAATCGTACGGGGACCCCTGCAGGAGATCCGCCGGGACACGGAGGTTGACCCGGAGGAGCTGAAAACCTGGCTGGGGTGCGGTAGGTAGCTCCTCTTCCTCGATACGAGGCCTCCCGGCAGGCACCGCCCGCCGGTCGCGGCGGCCCTGCCGGGCCGCCGTGAGTGCCCCCCGGCGCGCGGGCCCATGACGTCGGGCGCCCAGTTGGCGTCTGTGTTCGAACGACCCGGCGTCTTGGGCCTCCGGCGGCGTGGCTGCCCCCCCCGGCCCGTGCTACACTGCGAGCGATGCCCCTCCCGATCTCGCTCGGCACCTCCGACTTCCTCCAGATTCGGAGCGATGGAGACTTCTACCTCGACAAGAGCTCCTTCGTGGCCGAGGTCCTTCGCGACCGGTCTCGTGTGGTGCTCCTTCCGCGCCCACGGCGTTTCGGGAAGACGCTGAACCTCTCGACACTGCGCCACTTCGTCGAGCGGCCCGTGGCCTCCAGGCCAAAGGACGGCGACGTCCGGCGCGCCTTCACGGGCCTGGACGTCGAGAACCGCGGCGAGGACGTCTGGATGCACTTTCAGAGACACCCGGTGATCTCCCTCACGTTCAAGGACGTGAAAGGGGGGGGCTGGTCGCCGAACGGCAAGTTTGCGGAGCTGATCGCGCGGGAAGCGGAGCGCCTGAGTCCCATCGTAGACCGCGTGCTCACATCGGGGGACCGGCGGAGACTGGAGACGCTCGTCCGCGGCAGCAGATCCCGATCGCTCCTCGAGGAGGCCCTTAACCTCTTGAGCCAGTGGCTTCACCAGGCCACGGGCGAGAAGGTCTTCATCCTGATCGACGAGTACGACACGCCGATCCACGACGCCTTCGGCGACGAGAAGCAGTACGAGAAGGTCGTCGCCTTCTTCCGCAACTTCTTCTCGGCGGGCTTGAAGGACAACTCGCACCTCGAGAAGGGGGTCCTCACGGGCATCCTCCGCGTCGCGAAGGAGTCGATGTTCTCGGGCTTGAACAACCTCCAGGTCTACTCGCTCCTGCGCGAGGCCTACGCGACGTGTTTTGGGTTCACGGAGCCCGAGGTCGATCGGCTATGCACGGATTTCGAGCTTTCGGCGGCCCAACGCGGCGATCTGCGCTCCTGGTACAACGGCTACCGCTTCGGCGGGCAGGTGATCTACAACCCCTGGTCCGTCTTGAGCTACATCAAGCACCGCAACGAACCTGTGCAGGAGTACTGGGTCAACACCGGTGGAGACGCGCTGATCGGGAAGCTCCTCATCGAGTCGAACCTCGAGACCCAAAACGACGTCGAGGCGCTCCTTCGCGGCGAGACCATCGAGAAGCCTCTCGACGAGCACACGGTCTTCCGCGATCTGGAGCAGAAGAGCGAGGCGGTCTTCAGCTTCCTCGTGATGTCCGGGTATCTGAGGGCGGACGAGCGGCTCCGGAAGGACGAGAGTGGCCGCGAGCACTGGAAGCTGAGCGTCCCCAACAAGGAAGTCTCGACGGTCTACCATCGGCTCTTCCTCGAGTGGCTCAACGCGGGTGTCGGAGGAGAATCGCGCCAGCGCGCCCTCTGCCGGGCCCTTCTCGCGGGCGACGCGGCGGCGGTGGAGGAGCACCTCGGGACGATCCTCGAGCGCACGCTGTCCTATCATGACACCGCTGGCCACGCGAAGGAGGTCGTCTACCAGGCCTTCGTCGCGGGACTCCTCGTGGCGCTCGAGAGCACGCACCACGTGCGATCGAACAGGGAGTCGGGCCTCGGGCGCTGCGACGTCTTGATCACGCCGCGGAGGCGGGGAGAGCCAGGGGTCGCGCTCGAGCTCAAGGTGCGCAAGCCGTCCGAGACGACGAAGCGCGCCCTCGCCGCCGCCCTCGGGCAGGTGCGGCGGAAGAAGTACGCCGCCGAGCTGCGCGCGGCGGGCGCCAAGCCCGCCCTCGAGCTGGCTGCCGTGTTCGACAGGAAGAGCGTGCGGGTCGCACGGGGCGCGTGAGCGCTGGCAGAGAAAGGCCTCCCGGTAGGCACCGCCCCCCTGTCGCGGCGGCCCCGCCGGGCCGCCTTGAGCGTCTCGCCCCGGCCGAGCCGCTGCCGCCGTCCGCCGCCGTCCGCCGCCTCACGAGGCCAGGAACCTCACTCCGCCGCGTTGTCCGCCACCTGGACGCTCCCCCCGCTCTTGCTCGTCACGCGGGCGGGGCCTGCGAAG
>JACQVW010000818.1 GCA_016209535.1 Planctomycetota bacterium
GCCCTTACATAGGATCTATCAATTTTTTGCGGAGCATATTGATGACCAAACTTCGTTCGCTTCTTCTCGCGGGGTGTTACTGGCCCTGGTGGGGCAATAGCACGGCTTGGGAGGTTCAGGTATGACCCTGCAGGCAAGGGGCGCGGTCGTGGCGTTGTGGGTGGCAATCCTCGCTCCGGCTTGGAGCGTCTCGGTGCTGGAGGCGGAGATCGTCGTTCCGGACCAGTTCGTTGACATCCAGCTCGCCATCGACGCCATCAACAACGGGAAGCTGCTGGACTCCGTCATCGTCGTACGGCCAGGCAATTACGGGCCGATCGACTTCCTCGGCAACAAGATCACCGTCCGGTCCCTGGAGGGGCCTGCGCAAACCACCATCACGGCGGGCGGGGGCAAACCCGCAGCATGGTTCCACTTCAAGGAAACCCGAGAGGCTCTCCTCGAAGGCTTCACCCTGACCGGGAACGAGGAAAGAGGGCTCGTCCGGTACGAGAACCAGGCTTCGCCCACGATCCGGGACTGCAGGGTCACGGCGAATCCGGTAGGAAGGGGGGTCACGTGCTTCAGCGCATCGCCCGCCCTCATCGCGTGCGTCCTCTCGGATAACAAGGGCGGTGGGCTCTACATTGCCGGGCAGTCGGTCCAGACCGTCGAGCTGGATCGTTGTCGCATCGCCGGGAACTCGGCCCAGCTTGGAGGGGGCATCTACTGCGGCGCATCGTCCATGACCCTCAGGGACTGCGTGATCGAGGAGAACTGTGCCACGTGGAGGGGAAGCCCCGAAGGCCGGGGCGGCGGCGCTTTGGTCCACGGCGCGGCCCAAGTGCGCTTCGTGAGGTGCGACTTCTTGCGCAACGTGGCGGAAGTACGTGGAGGTGGCCTCTACGTCGACAACGCGACGGTGACCCTGGGCGGGTGCGGTTTCAACGGCAACTTCGCGGGGCTGTCAGGGGGCGGTGTGTACTGCCGGGGCACTGAACCTGTCGAGCCGAGTCCGCGTTTCGAGGACTGCCTGATCTGGTTGAACGAAGCCCTCGCGGCCGGCGGCGGCATCTACGGAGAGAATGTCGAGCCGCTCCTCGAGTGCTGCCGGGTGGAGAGGAACACGGCCGGGGCAGGCGGCGGGATCTACCACACCGGCGGCGCGAAGCTTAGGCTCGACAGGTGCGAGGTGCTCGGGAACTACGCTTCGAACGTCGCACGGGAGGGCGGCGGGATTTGGACCGCTGCCAGCGCAACCCTCGAGAACTGCCTCATCGCTGGGAACCTGGCCGCGGGCTTCGGGGGGGGCCTGCACGGCCAGGCGCGATGCACGAGCTGCACGATCGCGGACAACAAGGCCCAGATCGGCGGGGGCGCGAGCGTGCGTGATCAAGGCGTTCTGACCCTCGTGGGCTCCATCCTCTGGGGAAACCTCTCAGCCAACCCAAACCTGCCGGATCCTGGGGTGCATCTCATCACCCAGGCGGCGCAGCTCGATCCTCGCTGCTCCATCATCCAGGGTGTCTCCGGTCAGGACCCCCTCTTCGTCAAGCCAGGCAACCTGAACTTCGGGAGGCTCGTGAAGTCAGAGGAGTTTGTTCCAGGGGGCGTCGCAGACTGCAAGTTCCAGCTCGAGCTCCCTGATTTCTGGGACGAGGCGAATGCAGAGCAGTTCTGGCTCGGAGACTACCACCTTCGCCCAGGGTCGCCGGCGATCGACCTCACGGTGGCGAGCGATGGCTGTCCAGCAGCTCCTCCTGTGGACCTCGACTCCAGAAGCCGTCCGTGCGGGGCGGCGGCGGACGCGGGCGCCTACGAGCTCTGTGGCGTGGCCTCCCGCCCAGCTTTCCGCCGCGGCGACGCGAACGCGGACGGCCGGATGAACATCGCTGACCCGATCTTCCTTCTACTCAACCTCTTCGGCAGCGGGCGGGCCCCGCCCTGCGACGACGCGGCCGACGCGGACGACAGCGGCCGCCTCGACGTCACCGATGCCCTCTACGTGTTGAACTTCCTCTTCAAGGGTGGCCCCGCCCCGCCGCCGCCTTTCCCCGGGTGCGGCGTCGACTGCACGCTGGACGAGCTCGCGTGCGGGGTGCCCGGCAACTGCTCCTAAGGAAGGAGGCTTGATCCCCATGGCTTCACGGCGACAGCCGGCGGGCGGTGTGGTCCGCGTCTTGGTCTCGCTTGGTTGGTTCTTGGCGGCTCCGGTCTGGCTCGGGGCGCAATGCGACCCTCCTGAGGGCACCTACGAGCTGTCCTTCGCCTGGTCGCCGAACCCTCCGGAGGCCTGTCCGGGCTCGGAGTTCACCCTGTCGGTGCTCCTGAGCTCGACCGAGCCGGTGCAGGCGGTGGGGGTGGAGCTCCTCCTGTGGAGGATCAGCACCGCGACGAGCAGCGGAGGCCCCCTTGTCAGGTCCGTGTCAGCGGGGTCCGCCGTGCCCGCGGCGTGGCTCGCTGCTAGCGGCATCGGGTGCGGGGCTACTTGCTGCCAGTACACAGGGGTGTCGTTCCTGGCATCCCCCACCTCCGAAGAGAGCTTGGTGGCCATCCCCGCCGGAGGAGCCAGGGAGATCCTGCGCATCGTCGTGGCCCCCTCGGTCATCCCCACGCCTGGCACCATGCTGGCCCAGCTACTGGCCGGTCGCTCGGGCTGCACGACCCTTGACGTTGCGACCCACATCGTCGTGGCCGGCTGCGACGTGGTGGCGCCTGTCCTCAGCGGACCCGACGGCTCCGTGCCCATCGACACCTGCTCGGGGAACTTCATCCGCGGCGACTGCAACCAGAACGGCCGCACGTCAGGGTTTCTCGGGGACATCGTCTTCCTCCTCAGCTTCCTCTTTGAGGCCGGGGCAAGGCCGCCCGACTGCAGGGCCGCCTGCGACGCCAACGACGACGGCGCCGTGGACGTGAGCGATGCCGCTTACCTCGTCAACTGGATGTTCCGGCAAGGTCCGCCGCCTCCCGCGCCGTACCCCTTCTGCGGCGCCAACGTGACGCCGGAGGACCCGCCGCTCGACTGCCTCAAGACCATCTGCCCCTAGGAGCGACGGCGGTGAAGGCCAAGCGCCACTGGATTGTCCTCTCGTGCCTCGTTCAGGCATTGACTGTCCCTGCGCGAGGCGACGAGGAGCTCGAGATCGAGACCGCGATCGTCGAGGAGGGGACCGCGCAGGTCCAGCTCCGCGTCCGGGCGACCACTCGGGCTGGCCCGATCCAGGCGTTCGCGCTGCCGATCCGCTTCGACCCGTCACGACTCGAGGTCGTGGATTTCCGTCCCTCGGGCCCCTGGAGCGTGGCGTCACCGCCCGACTTCGTCGCCACCGTGGGGACGCGGGCCCAGCCTGGCCCGCCGGGCCTTGCGGCGCTCGCCGTGATTCTCGACATGGGCGCCCATCCAGGCCGCGTTGTCCCTCGGAGCCCAGCGGGCGACCTCCAGGAGATCGCGACCCTGGACTGCCGGGTCTTGAGCCCTCCCGCGGGCGTCTCGCCCTGTGGCACGGTCGAGCTCGTGGACGGGTCGGTCCAGTTCGGGAGCGGGCCCGCGTTGGTTCCTCACCTCGTCATCGACGGTGAGGACTACCACGCGGGAGATCCAAATCACCGGTTGATGCGACGGGCGGGGGCGATCGCCGTCGCAAGCCCTCTCGCTCTGGACGTGGCCGAGGAGATCGATACCGGTGAGTGCGGCAAGGCCGTCCGTGGGATCATCGTCCCGGAGGGAATGCCGGATCTGTTCGTGTTCCTCCGGAAGCGCTGGTCCTGGAGCGGTGCCCTGGAGATCTGGATGGGAGGGGAGCGCAAGGCCGCGACGGACGGACCCACGGACCTACTCCTGCACCTCCCCGCGCCTGCCGCGGGACCTTACACCCTGGTCTCGTCAAGCCCTCAAGCGGGAAGGGGGATCCTGACCGCTGCTACGGCACTCCCGGAGTTGACCCTCGGCGAGTGGGGGGTCGGCGAGGTCATCGGGCAGAACGGTTCAGCGTGGTACCGGATCCATGTCCCCGCGGGTCAAGAGAGGCTCCTCGTCAAGGCGAGAGGTTTCGGGTCCTTCTCCAGGCTCGTCGTTCACTTCGGCTCCATACAGGGCGACCCGAAGGCCTGGGGGCAAGGGGCGGACCCCGAGGCGGTGGTCCAAGGACCGGAGCCTGGCACCTACTATGCGGGCTTCTTCGAATCCGAGGGCTTCTTCGACCCTCAGATCCGCCATGCGATCCTTGCCACCGTGCAAAGCCCACCGCCCCCACCAGATTCGCCTCCGGTGATCACCCGGCTGCACCCGACGGTCGCGGGGGCTCCCGGCAGGGTCAGCATGGAGGTCCACGGCGGCAACTTCGAGCACGAAGCAAGGGTCCTTCTGCGCAGGGTGGGGTCGGCGGACCTCGAGCCAGAGCAGGCCGTCGTTGCCGATGACGGGAGGATGATCTCTGCGACCTTCGCTCTGGACGCTGACGCCGTGGGCCTGTGGGATGTCGTGGTCGCCAACCCTGAAGAAGAGCCCATCCGCGCGCAGGGAGGCTTCACGCTCGAGGAGGCCAGAAAGGGCGAGCTCTGGGTGGAGATCCTTGGCCGAACCACGCTCCGCTCCGGGTGGGAGCAGGCCATCACCGTCGTCTACGGGAACAAGGGGAACACCGATCTGGAGGCGCCGCTCCTGACTTTCGCGGTCCCGGAGGAGCTGATGCAGATCCGGCGCCGTCCCGACTTGCCTCCTCAAGGCTCCACCCTTCGGATCCTGGGGGTCGCCGGGAGTTGGCCGGTCTCCCGGCTGAGGCCGGGCGCCACGAACAGCGTCACCTTTCACGTGGCCACCAGCCTGACCGCGCACGGGGAATTCGATTACTCCCTGGGAGCTGTGGAATCCTCGGGTGAACCCTTTAACTGGAGCCGCCTTGCCACCGAGTTCGTGCCGGCCGGGTCCACCCCCGATGATTGGTCTCGCACCGTCGAGCGCGCGCGAGGAAAGATCGGGGAGAGCTGGGACGAGGTTCTGGCGGCGGTCCGCGGCATGGTGGGGCAATACGATCGCGAAGCCGACGACCTCTCCGACTTCGACGAATTGTTGGTTTACTTGATAGCGGTCTACGGGTGGGATCACGCTGAGCTCAAGGGCGGGGGGGCGGGAGGCAAGGACTTCGAGGTGAAGATCGTGCCGGTCGCGGAAAGCTCTCGGGCGACCCATACGTTCATCATCACCCATGGGTGGGGCGGTACCGAGGAAGGCGACCGTTTCGACCAACTCGCGAACGAGATTAAGGCCCGGTTCGGTGATAGCGCGAATGTCTACAGGATCGACTGGACCGAGGGTGCTCGGACGGTTCTTCCGTGGCCTGCCGCTGGGAATATCGATCGCGCCGGCGACTTGGCTGCGCAGCAACTCAGGGATCTCGGCATCGATCCCCAGAAGGTGACCTTGGTCGGAGAGAGCTTCGGGAATTACGTGAACCAGCGCATCGCCGAGAAGCTCGGTGAAGTCGACAAGATGCTGGTGTTCAACCCGGCGAGCGAGTTGGGGGGCTACCCACCTCCTGACTTCAGGAAGCATTCCAATCAGGTGTGGTCGTTCGAGACGTATTCGATCGCCGATACCAACGGCGATCGCGCGGACCACAAGCTGTTCCTGGAGACTCCGGAGGGCTGCGGGATCAAGTGCCAGCATACCTACGGCATCGAGTGGCTCATTCAGCGGTTGAAGGATGACGACACCTCCTGGCTCCTGTTCGACAAGCGCCTCGCGGACCTTCCCGACGGACTCTTCGATGGAAAGGCGCGCCTCGACGGGTCGTACCTCCCGTCCCCTTTCGCCTACCGGTTCGACCCACTCTACGAGAGCGTGGTTCCCGATCCGACCAAGCTCAAGTCCCTCAACGTCGTTGTCGTCCGCGCCATCGACCCGGAGGACAAGCACGGCCCGGCGGGGGTCGACCCCGCAGGCACGCCTCTGGCAAAGCTGCAGCGCTTCGTGCCCGAGGAGCGGCCCCTCGTCTACCGGGTCGAGTTCTGGAACCGCGAGGACGCCACCGCCAAAACCCAGGATGTCATCGTCGAGGACCAGCTCGATCAGGGCCTGGAGTGGGAGAGTCTCGAGCTCCTGGAGTTCGGCTTCCTTGAGCGGAGAGTGGTCCTTGGAGGAGGCCAGTACGCCTCTGTCGATGTCCCCGAGGTGGCTCCCCTGGACGAAGACGGGGACGGAAAGGTCGATGTGATCGACGGAGTTGAGCTCAAGCTCCTGCTGAGCGTCGAAGGCTCCTTCGACAGGTCTACTGGTCTCGTCCGGTGGCAGTTCCGGTCCCTGCATCCCCGGACCCGAAAGGCTCTGATGGATCCACTGGCTGGCTTCCTACCTCCCATCACTCCCAGCGGGAACGAGGTCGGCTGGGTGAGCTTCTCCGTGTTGCCTGAACCCGCCCTCCCCTCCGGCACCGAGATCCGGAACCTTGCCTACGTCAAGTTCGACACGGACGTGTACCGTCCCGCGCCGTCGTGCGACCCCCGCGAGGAGCCTCCCAAGCCCTGCCCCTTCCTGAACACCATCGACGCCGGCACGCCCGAGAGCGCGGTCACCGCCGTGACCCCGCTGCCAGGCGCGGAGCCGGGGCCGGCGTTCCTTGTCGAGTGGGACGGCAGGGACGAGGCCGGCGGTTCCGGCGTCCGGAGCTTCGAGGTCTGGGTCGCGGACAGCGGCCAATCGCCCTCCCTCTGGTTGCCCGGGACGACCGAGCGGTCTGGCGTGTTCGTTGGCTCGCCCGGCCACCGCTATTGCTTCTACAGCATCGCGGAGGACAACGTCGGGCACCGGGAGGGAAGGCCGCCGGCCCCGGACGCTTGCACGCCCCCGGTGGGCTTCCTCCGCGGCGACGCCAACGGCGATGGGGGGATCAACATCTCCGATCCCATCCACGTCCTGAGCTACCTCTTCCTCGGCGGACCGGTGCCCGGCTGCCCCGATGCGGCCGATGGGGACGACAGCGGCGACTTGAACATCACCGACGGGATCTTCTCCCTGAGCTGGCTCTTCCTCGGCGGCCCCGCTCCCCCCGATCCCGGTCCGTCGATGTGCGGCGTGGATCCCACCGAGGACGATCTGGAGGAGTGCACTTACCAGGCCGCGGACTGCTGAGGCTCACCGCTTCCACGCTCGGGAGCGGTCTCACATCCCCCACACGACCACCTCGCGCCCGCCCCGCTCCTCCACGCGGCGGTAGATCTTCTCCGCCCACGAGCGCTCCGGCCGGCGGTCGAAGATCACGAGATGCGCTTCCGCCGCGGCGGTGCGGTCCTGGTACTCGAGCGTCTGCTCGAGGCCGAGCTGCACGGCCTTCTCCAGGTCTCCGCGGAGGACCTTGAGCTCGATCACCGCCCGCTGCTCGCGGCCCTCGTCTGACCCCTTGAGCGGCCAGACCACGAGCAGGTCTGTCCGGCCTCGCCCCAAACCGTACTCCCGCTCGATCCGGCCGCCGTTGTTGACCACCCGGTGCAAGAACGCCTGCAGGAGGAGCTGCGGGCCCGCCTCCTTGTACTCGAACCGCTCGACCCAGTGCTCCGAGTGCTCGCGGAAGAAGTCCTGGAACGCCGCGAGGAGCTTCCCGAGGTCGAGGCGGTCGTCCGGGGCGATGTACCACGCCGGCCGGATGCGGCTTTCGAGGTTGATCTCCTGGAGCCACGTGAGCTCCCTGGGGATCACCTCACGGTAGATCGGGTTGGAGACCTCGAGGCCCTCGGGCTCCCGCCGGGCGAGGCCAAGGTCCAACACGTACTCGACGTCGTCCGGGCACACCTGACGCTCGAGGTCCTCGCCCCGGAGCATCGGCTCGATCACCCGCCGCACGCGCTCCTCCTGCAGCTTGTCGGCGAGCTGGTGGAGGTGGGTGACTCGCCGCAGGATGAGAGCCTCCTTGACGGCGAGCACCATCGCCGCGGTGACCACCCGCGTGCGGTTGCGGCCCTCGGTCCCGCGGAAGCAGACCTCGTAGGCGAGGGCGTTCGTGAGCCACGGCTGGCCGCGCGTCAGGTCCCAGGCCAGTTCGATCGCCTCGGGCTCGAAGCGCTGAGCGGTCTCCTCGGTGTGCTGCCGGTAGAGGGCCTCGAGGTCCTCACGGGTGAAGTCGCCCAGGCGGAGGGATTCGGCCTTGATGTTGAAGGCGCTCCCGCCGGTGATGACCTCCTTGCCCGCATTGATCCGCAGCCGGTAGTCGCGCACGTCCCGCACGCCGCAGAGGAGCACGCTCCGGGGGAAGCGGGCCGGCCGCTGGTCGTAGCCCGCGCGCAGGTGCCGCAGGACCGTGATGAGCATGTCGCCCACGAGGCTGTCGACCTCGTCGAGGAGGAGGATGAGGGGCTTCTTCAGCTCAGCGCATCACTGCGCGAGGAAGTCCGTCAGGGAGGTGATGGCGGCGCCCTCGGACTCCATGTCCCTCCGGATCCGTTCGGGCGACGGGTCCCCCTGGTTGGAAGCGCGGCGCGCGATCTCCCGCAGGATCAGGGAAAGTCCTTTCTGGATGTCCTCTCGAGCCCCCTGGGCCACCTCGAGGTTGCCATACACGCAGAAGAGCTTGGCCTGTCGGTTCACTCACTCCGCTCGCCGCCGAAGCGCCCGTCGGCTACGGGCGCGAGGTCCAGCCGATCTTCGAGGCCCACTGCAAGGACTGCCACGTCCCCTCTGGATCAAGGTCGCCCGCCTGAGCCCGGGGCATGGCCTCCGCTTCGTCGACGAGGACGGGAACCTGCTCAGGGAGATCTCCCACCCCGGCCCGCGGGCCCTGACGCGGGCGGAGATGGCGCGGATCCTCAACGCCGACCTGGGGGAGTGATCCGGCCCTCGTGACCCCGATCACTGCTCCGCGCTCCGCGGGGCCGGAGCATGGCGGGCTGAGGAGGCCGCAAGGAGACACTTCGAAGGACGTAGAAGGATGCCGCCCATGGAGACCGCCCTGCTCCAGGCCGAGACCACCGTCGGAAACTACTTCATCTCGAACTACCCGCCGTACTCGACGTGGACTCCCGAGGAGATCCCGCGCATCGAGGACGCCCTGGAGCTGCCGCCGGCGCAGGGCTCGCTCTGCCTCTACGTCCACATCCCCTTCTGCCAGGAGCGCTGCGCGTACTGCTACTTCCGCGTCCACGCGCGTCCCGCGGCCGGGGATGTGGACCGCTACGTCGACTCGCTCCTCGAGGAGCTCTCGCTCTACGCCGACCGCAAGGCCGTGCGAGGCCGGCGGCTGAACGCGGTCTACCTCGGCGGCGGCACGCCCTCCTACCTCTCGCAGGCCCAGGTGGAGCGGCTCCTCGAGGGGCTCCAGGAGCGCCTGAGCTGGGACGGCGTGGTGGAGTGCACCTTCGAGTGCGAGCCCTCGAGCGTGACGGCGGGGAAGCTCAAGGCGCTCCGCAGGCTCGGCGTGACGCGCGTGTCCCTCGGCTTCCAGACCCTGTCCCCCGGCGCGCTCGAGCGGAGCGGGCGGCGGACCCGCTCGGAGCACTGCCTGCGGGCCTTCCGGCTCGCGCGCGACGCCGGCTTCGAGGAGATCAACGTGGACCTCCTCGCGGGGCTCCCCGGAGAGACGGAGGCGAGCTGGCTCGAGACCATCCGGAGCACGATCGCCCTCGCGCCGGACTGCGTGAGCGTTTACCAGCTCGAGCTGACCTACAACTCCGTCCTCCGCGCGCGGGAGCTCGAGGGAGAGCTGCAGGATCTGCCGTCGTGGCCGGCGAAGCGCCGGTGGGCGGGCAAGGCGTTCGCGGAGCTCGAGGACGCGGGCTATGCGGTGGCCAGCGGGTACATGGCCGTCCGCGATCCCAGGACCTGGCGCTTCGTCTACACCGTGGAGGGCTTCTGGCACGGCGCGGACCTGCTCGCGCTCGGCGAGTCCGCTTTCGGGCACTTCCGCGGGGTCCACTACCAGAACGCGGACACGCTGGAAGACTACACGGAGCTCGTCGCCGGCGGCCGGCTGCCGTTCCGGAGGGCGCACCGCCTCACCGGCGAGGAGCGCTTCCGCAGGGAGGTGATCCTCCAGCTCAAGACGGGCGCCCTCGACGAGGCTTACTTCCGCTCCAAGTTCGGCGTGGATCTCCGGGAGGCCTTCCCCTCCGAGCTCGAGACGCTGCGCAGGAGGCAGCTCCTCGAGACGTGCGTCGACACGATCCGCCTCACGCGGGAAG
Source organism: Planctomycetota bacterium (assembly GCA_016209535.1). Classification (GTDB taxonomy): domain Bacteria; phylum Planctomycetota; class UBA8108; order UBA8108; family SXIK01; genus JACQVW01. The sequence continues at coordinate 10,147 of JACQVW010000818.1, forward strand.
GGCTCCTCTCGGTCGACGCGCTCCTGCCCATGTTCTACCTCCCGCGCCACCAGGGCATCCGGTACACGTGAGGTGGGACGCTGTGGAGCGGCTCGCGAGGCTCCACCGGCTCCCCTGCCGCCGGTGACCGGAGTCACGGATCGGCCGGTGGCGAGGGGCGACCCTGGACGCGGACCTTTTCCGGAGGATCCCATGCAACGAACGAGAACGACACACCGCATCACTCGTCGTAGGTTCATCGCCAGGGGAATCGCTGGGGGAGCGGGCGCAGGCCTCGCCCTGTCGCTGCCCGCGGTGGCCCCGGCCCGGATCGCGGGGGCCAACGAGCGCCTCGGCGTGGCCCTGATCGGCTGCGGGGGCCGGGGGAACCACCACTTGAAGGTCATCGCTGGCATCGCGGCCGCCGGAGAAGCGGTCCAGATCGTCGCCGCCTGCGACGTCTACCGCCCGCGGCTCGAGCGGACGGCGAAGGCCCACGGGGCGAAGGGGTACATGGACCACCGCGAGCTGCTCGCGGATGCGCGGGTCGACGCGGTGTGCATCGCGACGCCCGACCACCACCACGGCCACCAGGCCATCGACGCCGTCCGCGCCGGGAAGCACGTCTACTGCGAGAAGCCGCTCACGCACTGGCGCCAGATCGAGCTCATGAAGCGGCTCGCCGCTGAGGTCGCGAGGTCCGGGCGCGCGTTCCAGGCGGGCACGCAGGGCCTCTCGGACCCCGCGTGGCACGAGGCGGCGCGGCTCGTGAAGGAGGGCGCGATCGGCCCGCCGATCCACGCCGAGTGCGGCTACTTCCGCGTGGGGGACTGGGGCGAGCGCGGCATGCCCGTCGACGACCCGAACGCGAGGCCGGGGCCCGACCTCGACTGGAAGGCGTTCCTGGGCGACTCGCCGGAGCGCGAGTTCGACGTCAGCCGGTTCTTCCGCTGGCGCATGTACATGGACTACGCCGGCGGGCCCGTCACGGACCTCTACCCGCACACGCTCACGCCCGTCGTGAGGGTCCTTGGCGTGAGGTTCCCGAGCCTCGTCGTGGCCACGGGCGGCAAGCTCCGCTACGAGGAGCGCGAGGTGCCGGACACCTTCAACATGCTCATCGACTACCCCGAGAAGGTCACCGTGGCGCTCCTCGGGACCCAGGGGAACGACCACCCCGGCACGGCCCACCGGGGCGCGGGCTCGAGGACGCCCGTGGTCCGCGGGTGGGAGGGCACGATCACGTTCGAGGGGAACGAGGTCGTGGTCCGGCCCGTCGGCGGCGGCTCGAAGCCCGAGAAGAGAGTCGCCTTGCCGCGCGGCGAGAGCGAGGCGGAGCACTGGAAGGACTTCCTCGGCTGCTGCCGCTCCGGGAAGGCCCCGCGGAGCCCCGTCGACCTCGGGTACTCCGTGCAGACGGCGCTCCAGATGGGGATGAAGAGCTTCCTGGAAGGCAAGGCTGTCCGATTCGAGGCGGGCGAGGAGAGGATCTCGGCCTGAGCGGCCGGAAGGAGTTGCCATGAGGTGTCCGGCCAGGGTGCATCGCGCGTGCTTCGTCGCTTTCGCGACCCTCGTTTTCGCGGTCCCCCGCGCGGCGGCGCGGGGCGAGGAGAAGGCCTCGCGGCCGCTCCTCAAGCTCGAGCCGCTCTGCGTCGCGCCGCGGGACGCGCCCGGCTCGCAGCTCGTGAGGCTGCGGGTCGAGGGCGCGGCGCCCGCCCAGGGGGGGCCGCTCGCAGCCCGGGTCAAGCTGCCCGGGAGGGCCGCGGTCGACGTGACGGGCGCTCCCGTCTCCGGCGACCAGCCCTCGTGGCTCCTGGCGGTGCCCGGCGTCGAGCGGGAGGACGAGGTGACGGTGTCCGTCGCCTCCCTGGGCGCGGAGGCGTCGGCGAAGGTCGTCCTGCGGCGCCTGCGGCCCTGGAAGCTCTTCCTCGTCCAGCACACGCACACGGACATCGGCTACACGGACCACCCGAGCCGCCTCAACGTCGACCACCTCCAGTTCATCGACGACGCGGTCAGGGCCTGCGCGCTCACGGACTCCTACCCCGAGCCGGCGCGGTTCCGCTGGACCTGCGAGGCCACGTGGGCCGTCGAGCGGTACTTGCGGGAGCGGTCGCCCGACAGGGTCGCGGATCTCGTCGAGCGGGTCCGCCAGGGCAGGATCGAGGTCACCGCCATGTGCATGAACATGACGGACCTCGCCACGGAGGAGGTCGTCTGCCGGAGCTTCTACCCCCTCCAGCGGATCCAGGCGCTCGGGATCGGCGTCCGGAGCGCCATGCAGTGCGACGTGAACGGCTACCCGTGGATGCTCCCCGAGCTCCTCCAGGACCTCGGCGTGACGGGCTTCGCGGGCGGGATCAACCACACGCGCTCCACGCTCCCCTTCGAGCACCCTCGGGCCATCGCGTGGGAGTCGCCCGGCGGAGGGTCCGTCCTCGCCTGGCGCGGCGAGCACTACATGTTCGCCAACATGCTCGGCTTCCGCGACTCGGTCGACAAGGTGCTCGAGCGGCTCCCCGGCTACCTCCTCTCCCTCGAGAGGCGCGGCTACCCCTACGAGGCCGCCCTGTGCCAGATGGCCGGCTACCACACCGACAACGCGGCCCCCTGCTACCGCGCGAGCGACCTTGTGAGGGAGTGGAACGACCGCTACGCCGTGCCGGAGGTCCGCATGGCGACCTTGTCGGAGTTCCTCGATGCGGCGCGCGCCTCGAAGGACGGCCCGCCGCGCACGCGCCAGGCCTGGCCGGACTGGTGGGCCGACGGCGTCGGCTCCGCGGCGATCGAGGCCTCGGTCGTGCGCGCGGCCCAGGAGCGGCTCGCCTTCGCGGAGACCTACCTCGCCCTGGCGCGGGCCGCGAAGGGCGGCGTCCCGGACCTGCGGGCATCCTTCGCCGAGGCCTACCTCCTCGCGTGCCTCTACGACGAGCACACCTTCGGCGCCGCCGAGAGCGTGGACAGGCCGCACACGATCAACACGAAGCTCCAGTGGTCCGAGAAATCGACCCACGCCCACCGGGCGAGCTGGATCGCGACGGAACTCGAGGCCGCGGCCCTCGCGGCGTGGGCCGAGGAAGTCCTGCCCCAGAGCGAGCTGGGCGCCGCCGTCTTCAACTCCCTCTCCTGGGAGCGGACCGGCCCCGTGCGCGTGCGGGTGCCCCGGAGCATCGTCGACGACGGGACGCCGTTCCGCATCGTCGACCCCGAGACCGGCGAGGAGGTCCCGTACCAGGCCGCGGGCGGCGCCCCGAACTGGCGGGACTTCGAGATCGTCGCCTCCCGCGTGCCCTCCGTGGGCTACCGGACCTACAGGATCGAGCCCGGGAAGGCGCCGGCGCCGGTGAAGGACCCCTTCGTCGCCGACGGCCCGCGCCTCTCGAACGGCCTGACGCGGGTGGAGCTCGATCCCGCCCGCGCCGCGATCGCCGCCATCCACCCGGCCGAGTCGCGCGAGAGCATCGTCGGGGCCGCGGCGCCCCACGGGTTCAACCAGTACGTGCACGAGCGGATCGTCCACAAGGAGGGTCGCTCGCACCTCTGGCCGCCCGCGGCCGCCTACGACCCCGCGAGCTTCGCGGCCGAGGGCGCGGCGTCCGCGAAGCTCGAGCCCGGCGCCTCGGGTCCGGTCCGGAGGAGCTTGAAGCTCCGCTCGAAGATCAACGCGCCGGCAGGGGAGGTTTCGGTCGAGAGCGAGGTCTCCCTCTACCGCGGGCTCCCGGGCGTCTACATCGCGAACCGCGTCGAGAAGCCCGACTGCTTCGACTCCGAGGGCTGCTACTTCGCCTTCCCCTTCGGCGCCCAGGGCCCGCCGCGTGCCGAGGTCGCCGGCGGGGTCATGAGGCCCGGGGCCGACCAGATCCCCGGCAGCGCCTCGGACTGGCACATGATCCAGCGCTGGGTGAGGGTGCCGGGCGGCGGGCGCGACGCGGTGTGGGCCACGGTGGACGCGCCCCTCGTCCAGTTCGGCGGCCTCAACACGGGCCGTTGGGGAAAGGGCCTCACCCTGGAGCGGCCGCTCGTCTACTCGTGGGTCATGAACAACTACTGGTTCACGAACTTCGTCGCGAGCCAGCGCGGCCACTTCACCTTCCGCTACGCCGTCGCGGGCGGCGAGGCGGCGGCCTCGGACGTCGCGGCCGACCGCTTCGGAAGGGAGGCCTGCTCGCCCCTCGTGGCCGCCGTGGCCGCGGGGAGGGGGACGGGGCCGAAGCGCCGCTCGCTGCTCGGGGTCGAGCCGCCCGAGGTGGCGCTCGTCGCCGTCAAGGAGGCGGAGGCCGGCGCGGGCGCGCTCGTCTTGAGGCTCCGCAACCGCTCGGGGGCCGCCGTGGAGGCCAAGGTGCGGCTCGATCCGGCCTTCGGCGCGCGCTCGGCCACGCGCGCCTCGGTCATCGAGGAGGACCGGGGCCCCCTCCCGGTCACGGACGGCGCCGCTCGGGTAGCGATCGGCCCCTTCGGCCTCGCTACGGTGGTGCTCAGGAGGTAGTCGCCTGTACCCGCTGTGGGGCCGATCGGCCGGCGTGAGGTGATCCACTACCACCGGCGGCTGGATTTCGAGAGCCCCTATGCCTGCGACCGGCACCAGCTCATGGTGAGAGGGGCCGTCTATCCCTCCGGTCGCTCCAGGATCTCACGGAACCGCCAGGTCACGTCCCGGAAGCATTCGTTGTAGGTTGCCTCCAACGGCAAGCGTACGTACTCATGCGGCCGCAGGAAGACCGGCATCTGTGGAAGCGGATCCTGAACCTTGAGCGCCGCGAAATAGGCTCGAAGCGTCCCATCCTCAAGGACCTCATACGAGACGGCCGAAAGAGCCCTGTCGGGTGGGATCCCGGGCGGCTCGTGGCCGAAGTCCTCCCAGATCCGGGCATGGAAGCCACTGGGCACGATGTTCGTCGGTCGGTGGAGGTCGAGGATCACCAGGTGGATCCTCCTCTCGAGGAATCCCTCGCTCTTCCTGACGAACTGCTCCGCCCGCGCCTGTGAGCTCTTGTTGCCGGGCGACACGAGCTCGATCACGGCGACCACGGCGTCGCCCTGCCATGCGTCCTTGATCACGATCTGACGAGCGCGTCGAGCGTACGGCTCGGGGGTGATCTCCTGGACTTGGACAGGGAAAGGCGCGAGGGCGACGGCGCTCGCCCCACCCTCTTCGCGAAAGAGCCGCCTCTGGTGATCGTCAGGACCCTCGGAGCTCGATGGGGCGGCGCCCGCCTGTGCCTGCAACGTGATCAGGTCAGGCTCCGCCTCGCCGACGACGGGCTCCGCATGGGCGTAAAAGGGCCTCGGGAGGACCTCCGCATTGAGGACGTTCCTCAACCGGGCGATCCAGATCAGGTGGAAGTCATGGAACACTCCTGGATCGACCCGTGACCAGTCGTGAATCGGCATGACCGCATTCTACCACTCGGGGGACCATGGGTCCCACCCCTCGCCGGACGCGGGAAACACCCGCAGGAGCACGGGCATGCCGTACGATGCCCGCGCCTCGACGGCGCCGAGCGAGCGTCAGCGGTAATGCCTCCCCAGCTCCGAGGCATACCGCGTCCCCAGGGCCGCGGCGTTCCGATCGAGCCACTCGCTCAGGCGGGTCGAGCCCGAGGGCGGGCCCTTCGAGACCAGCAGGCTCGACATCAGGGCCTCGATCTCCTCGCGCGTGAGGACCACGTCCCTCACCACGGGGCCCATCGCCCACAAGAGGAGGCGAGCCAGGCCCGGGCGCACGCGGACGATCCTGGCGGGGCGGCCCATGGCTCCGGCGATCCGCCGCACGAGCTCCACGAAAGTGTAGACCTCCGGCCCCACGGCGTCGGCGACCAGGTTCTCCTCGCTCCGTCCTGCCCGCACGGCGAGCTCGGCCAGGTCCTCGACGAAGACGGGCTGCACCTCGTAGTCCCCGGCGCCGGGGACCGCGAAGAAGGGGGCCCGCCGGAGGAACCAGGCGATGTTGTTGATCAGGATGTCCCCGGGGCCGAAGACCACGGTGGGGCGGAGGATGGCATGGGAGAGCCCGGACTCGAGGAGGGACCGCTCCAGCGCGGCCTTCCCCCGGTAGTAGGCGAAGGGAGAGTCCTCGGAGGGGTTTGCGATGCTCACGTGCACCACGCGGCGGACGCCCGCCTCCCTCGCCGCCCGGAAGAGCGTCTCGGTGTTCGCGATCGCCGTCTCGAAGGTGACGCGTCCTCGGGGGAAGCGCACCCAGTAGGTGTTGTAGAGGGTCGTCGCGCCCCGGAGGCTCGCCGCGAGGCCCGCGGGGTCGTCGAACCGGAAAGGCTCGGCCTTGACCTGGGCCGCCAGGGGGTCCGCCCCCCGCGGGTGGCCCGTGAGGGTCTTCACGCGCACCCCCAGCTCCAGGAGCCGGCGGGCGATGTGCCTCCCGGTGTAGCCGAAGGCCCCGGTGACGACGTTGAGCTCCGGCGCGTCCACGGCGCGCGCCATCCTCCGGCGCGAGCGGGCGGAGCGCAAGTCCCCGGAGGGCTCGAAGCCGCGAATGCTCGAGAGCTCGAAGGCTCTGAGGCTCGATCCCGGGAGGGCGGAGAAAGCGTGTATAATGCGCCACGCTTCGCTCAGGAGCGCAGCTCCCGCTCAGTGTTTCCGCCCAGTAGAACCCAACGCAGACCCCAGGAGGGAGAGCATGAACCGCCTCGGGACCACCGGAACCATCCTGCGCAGGAAGGCCATCGTGATCCTCGGAGCCGCGGCCTTCGCGGCCACATCGGCGCTGCTCGTTCGGCTCGGCGGGGAGGAGAAGCCCAAGCGCAAGGTGCTCCTCTTCACGAAGTCCTCGGGCTACGAGCACGACGTCGTGAAGCGGAAGGGCGACGAGCCCAGCCTCGTGGAGAGGGTCCTTGTCGACCTCGGGAAGAAGCACGGCTTCGAGGTGACCGCCACGAAGGACGGCCGCGTCTTCGACGGCGAACTCTCGGGCTACGACGCCTTCTTCTTCTACACCTCGGGGGACCTCTTCGAGGCGGGAACGGACAAGACGCCGCCCATGTCGGCGAAGGGGAAGGAGGCGCTCCTCGCCGCGGTGCAGGGCGGGAAGGGCTTCCTCGCGGCCCACGCTGCCAGCGACAGCTTCCACACCCCGGGCAGCCGCTTCGAGAACCAGGCGAAGCCCGACCCTTACCTCGCCATGCTGGGCGGGGAGTTCATCCGCCACGGACCGCAGCAGGAGGCGAAGGCGCGGGTCACGGACACGGCCTTCCCGGGCCAGAAGGCGGCCGGCGAGTCCTTCAGGATCCAGGAGGAGTGGTACTCGCTGAAGAACTTCGCCCCCGACGTCCACGTGATCCACGTGCTCGAGACCGAGGGCATGGAGGGGCTCGACTACAAGCGGCCGCCGTTCCCGCTGACCTGGGCCAGGAAGCACGGGAAGGGCCGCGTCTTCTACACGGCCCTGGGCCACCGCGACGACGTCTGGACGAGCCCCATGTTCCAGGAGATGCTCCGCGGGGCCATCGCCTGGGCCGCCGGTGACGCCGAGGCGGACGTGCCCCCGAACATGGCGAAGGTCACGCCGCACGCGGACGTCCTGCCGCCGGAGAAGTGAGCCGCCCGCGCTCGTGGGCACTCCTCGTGCAGACGCGCGAGGCCTGAGCCGCTCGCCTCGGGTCGCGGCGAGCCTGGCGCTCCTCCCGATGGCGGCCGCGGTCCTGCTGCGCCTCCTGGGCCCCGACGACCTCGACTCGAACGACCAGGCCAAGCAGGCGCTCTACGTGCTCGACAATGGTCCTCACGCTCGCGACGACGGCCTCGCTCTTCGCCTTGCACCGCCTCGAGGCGGGCCGACCCCGCGGCATGGCGGGCCTCTTCTGGCTCGGGGTGAGCCTCTCCATCCTGGCCAAGGGGCCTCCGGGACCGATCGTCGTCTTCGGGGCCCTCCTCGTCCTGGCCCTCTCGGGGACCTGGAGGGGCACGGTGGCCTCCGCCGTCAAGTCAGGATGGTGGTGGCTTCTCGCCTTGCCCATCGCGTGGTTCGTCCTCGCGATCCGCCACGGCGGTCCGGAGTACCTGGAGGGAACGGTGCTGCCGGAGGTCGTGGATCGGGCGCTCGGGACGGGCAGCCGGGCGGAGAAGGCGCAGCCCTACGGCGTCTTGCCGCTCCTCTTCGCCGTGCGCTTCGCTCCGTGGTCGCTCGTCGCGATCCTGGCGGGCGTGCAGACGTGGCGGGGCCGGCGCGACCCGGAGGAGAGGGGCGGCTTGCACCTCGTGTCCGCCTGGACCTTCGCGGGCCTCGCGATCTTCAGCCTGTCGCGGGGCCAGCGCGAGGACTACTTGCTCCCGCTCTTGCCGGCGGCCTCGCTCCTCACGAGCGCGTTCCTGGGGACGCGCTCCGAGGAGCTCCTCGTCAAGCCGTGGCGGCTCCTCCTGGCGCTGGCCGCAGGAGCCGGGCTCGTCCTCGCGGCCCTCTCCGCCCTGGAGCTCTTTCCTCGAGGGGACATCTCGGGGCCAGGCCGCCTGGGGTGGAGCCTCAGCCTCCTCGCCGCCAGCGCGCTCGTCGCGGCGGGAGCGGCGGCGGCGCGGCACCGCGGCGGGGGCCGCGCGGTCCTCTCCTCGCTCCTCGCCGCGGCCGCCGCCGGCTCGCTCCTGATGCTCGCCTACTTCCACACCCTGTCGCCCGAGGCGAGGTCGCGCCGCGGCAGAGATCTCGAGGTATTCGCGGCGCTGGTCGAGGCGGAGCGCCGCGAGGGGGATGACCTGCGCTATTCCGGCGTGGTGGGGAACGGGATCCGGTTCCTCCTGGGGCTCGATCTGCCGCCGTGGTCCGCGGAGGAGATCGAGACGCGCGTGCGGCCCCTCGCGGGGGGGAGGCTCCTGGTCATCGCCGACTCGATGGCGATGAAGGCCCTCCTCGGCGCGAAGCCGGACCGCTTCCGGGTCATCGTCGACCACCGTCACGGCAGGGACGACGAGCGGCTGTACCTGCTCGAGTCGAGGGGCTGATCTCAGGCTCTCAGGCCCTCAGGACGCGACGCACCGGCTCGCGCTGCGCAGTCCCGGCGCGAGACCTCAGCCTCCGGAGGAGGCAGGACCCGAGCACGACGAGGGCGGTGGGGCCCACGGCCGCCGCCGGGGGCCGCCACCAGCGCCCGAAGACGGCGGGATAGTGCCGGACGACGAGGGCCAGTCGTAAGCCATCGAGCAAGCCGGGCCTCGCGCTCGTCCGCACCACGCGGTCCGTGAAACCCAGCGGCGTCACATCGAAGAGGACCATGTGGTGGAACGCCCCCTCGTTGTGGAGCTTCGCCCCCGCCCCTCCGGTCACGATGAGGGCGGTGCCGTTGTAGGCGTCCCGCGCGTAGTCGTGCAGGTGGCCGCAGATGACCGCATCCACCTTGTACGCGTCGAGGACCTCGTAGATGAACTGGTTCTTCTGGCGGGCGAGACGCACGGCCTCGTGCTTGTGGTAGTCGAAGACCGGCCTGTGGAGGACGATGAACACGTGGGCGACCTTGCCGGCGTAGCGCTCCATCTGTGCCCGGAGATAGGCGGCGCTCTGCGCGCACTCCTCGCGATCGTTATTGGCCAGGAAGATGAAGAGCGAGCTCGCGTACACGAAGTGGAAGTTGCGGGGCCCGCAGTACTTCTCGAAGAGCGGAGATTCGTCGTGGTCGCCGATGGCCACGAAGGTCGGGATGCCGGCTGGCTCAAGGTGAGCCTGCGCGTAGTCGAAGAGCTCGAAGGCCTCGGCGGTCGGGCCGTCGGCCAGGTCGCCGGTGATGACGGCGAAGTCGGCCCCGCACCTCGCCGCCTCCTCCATGAGCTCGCGGTAGACGCCGAGGCCCTCCTTGGGGTCGCCGAGGGCGGCGAACCGGAAGCAGCCGTCCTGCTTCGGTGCGAGGCGGCCGATGGTCTCATCGAAGTTCCCGAGGCCCGGGACGCGCTCGATCCCCAGGTAGTGCCGGGCGTAGACCCACCAGGCCGCGAGCCCCGCGAGGAGCACGGCCCCCGTGCTCACGAGGAGGAGCCCGAGCCAGGCCAGAGGCCCCCCCCGCACCGGCGCGCGCCGCAATCGTCTCGTTGGATCCGGTCTTCCAGGCATCGAGGACCTGACCTGAAGCCACCTCCCAGGGACACCTCCTGCACCCGTCCGTTCAGGAGTTTTCGCCCGTCGCAGCAAACGCGGGGCCGTGGGCGCTCGTGGCGTTCTGTGCGGGCGGCCGCGGCTGCGGCCGTGGCGGGGAGCCCAGCGTCTTGAAAGGCCGTCGGACGACCCTTGTAGGGATTACAAGCGCGGCTCGGAGCGTGCTGTCCTCACGCGACTGCCAGGGGGCTCGCCAACGAACGAGCAGCCTGGCACTGGCGGGCGGAAGAGCACCTCGAGGAGCGGGGCACCGTGTTCGCCAGCCGGTGGCACCCGTCCACCCACCCGCGGCGCGTTTCTCAGTCCTCGAACAGCGCGCGCACGTCCGCCCGGAAGCCGGGGAGCACCTCATCGTCTTCGAGGATGTCGTCGACCCCGCAGACGCGGAAGTCCTGCGGCGTCCGGTATACGGCGACGGACCGGCGCGAGAGGCTCGCGATCCACACGCGCCTCACGCCGGCCGCGAAGTACTCCTCGATCTTCCCGGTGACCTGGCGACCACGTGCCGAGCCCGAGACGATCTCGACGACGATGTCGGGAGCGACCTCGAGGAAGCCCTCCTTCTTCAGCTCCTTCCACCGGGAATACCTCTCGGAGGACATGTAGACCACGTCGCCTCCCCGGACCGTGTCAGGGCCGCGCTCCGTGTAGAGTCCCACCTCACCGCTCATCACCTTTCCGAGGCCGCGGGCCTCGACGAAGGTCCTCAGCGCGCCATCGAAGTTCGACAGGACGACTCCATGCCGCACGTACGCCGGCTTGGCGAGCACGATGCGGCCGCGCACCAGCTCGCACGGCCCGATGTCCTCCTCCTTGGCGCCGAGCTCCTCGCCCGTGATCAAGGGGCGTGAAGCTCTTCTGACCTTGGACGTGCTCGCATCGGAGGCTCGCATGGTCTTCCAGGATAGAGGCAGGCATTCTGTTTGTCAATCTGTGGACGATCGTGGTCCATCGCCCTCCGCTTGCTCGCCGCGTCTCGACCTCGACCGCGTGGAGGGGCTGGCCCCGGACCGAGTCGGATAGCAGGGCCCCGGGCCTCCAGAATCCGGGCGTGGTTCAAGACCGGGTAACACC
>JACQVW010000793.1 GCA_016209535.1 Planctomycetota bacterium
CGGCCAGGTGCTCGCGCAGCCCGGGAGCATCACGCCACACACGAGATTCGAGGCAGAGGTCTACGTGCTCACGAAGGAGGAGGGTGGCCGGCACACGCCGTTCTTTTCCGGATACCGTCCCCAGTTTTTTTTTCGGACCACGGACGTCACGGGCACCACGCAGCTCGGGGGGGCCGAGATGTGCATGCCCGGGGACAACATCACCATGACGATCGAGCTGATCACGCCCATCGCCGTGGAGCATGGGCTCCGTTTCGCCATCCGAGAGGGCGGCAGGACGGTCGGCGCCGGGGTGGTAAGCTCCGTCATCGCCTAGTCACGAGTCTCCTCGCGGGAGCTGGATCGTTCCCGCGGATCGGTCCAGCGCAGACCGCAATCAACCAGGTTTGAGCCATGGCCAAGAAGGCCGCAGCAAGAGAATACGTATCTCTGGAGTGCAACGACTGCAAGTCGCGGAACTACCGGACGTCGAAGCGGACGAAAGGCGGGGCTCCCAAGCTCGAGCTGAAGAAGTTCTGCTCCCGGTGCCGGAAGCACACGGCGCACAACGAGAGGAAGAAGTAGCCGCGAACTCAACGGAACATCCAGGCCAGTGGCGCAATTGGCTAGCGCAACGGATTCCAAATCCGTCGGTTGGGGGTTCGAGTCCCTCCTGGCCTGCCAGATCAAGCCGGGCACGAAGCCTAGGGGCTTCGTGCCCGGTTCAAGGAGCTATCGGACGTGTGGAGGATCTACAAGGAAGGCCAGGGGAAGTGGGCGCGAGGGTTGACGGCGTTCGTCATCGCGATCACGGCGATCTTCGCGGTGGCGTCGCTTCACGATGCGCTCCCGGTGAGGGAACCGTGGACCATCCCCGTCGTTAACTGGAGCTTCGACTACCGCTGGGTCTTCGAGGCTCCGGTCCTGGTCGCCGCCTTGATCTGCGGCGTCTGGCTCTACAACAGGCGCGAGACGGCGGAGTTCCTCATCGAGACCGAGAACGAGCTGAAGACGAAGGTCACCTGGCCTTCGCGCAGGGAGGAGGTGAACGCGTCCACGGTCGTGGTGGTGACGGTCCTGCTGGTAGGGATCCTCATATTCAGCGTGGACAGCCTCCTTGCGTGGGTGCAGGGCTGGGTCTTCACGACGCCGAAAGGGACGCCCTGACGGGCGCGACGGGAAATGGCCAAGGAATGGTACGTACTCCGGGTGGCGAGCGGGCGCGAGGAGTCCGTGAAGGAAAGCCTGCTCAAGAAGGTACAGCTCGCCGGGCTGTCCGAGCTCGTGCCGACGGTGCTCGTGCCGACGGAGCGGGTCTCCGAGATCAAGGGCGGCAAGAAGAGGTTTAAGGAACGTAAGCTCTACCCCGGGTACATCATCGTCGAGATGGACCTCACGGATGACGTCTGGTACCTGATCAAGGACACGAGCGGGATCGGGGACTTCGTGGGGTCTTTCCAGAAGCCCACGCCGCTTTCGCCTCAGGAGGTCGAGAAGATCCTCAACACGCTCAAGACCAAGGACGAGACGCCGGAGGTCAAGATCGACCTCGAGTCCGGGGACCGCGTCAAGATCAAGGAGGGCCCCTTCGAGAACTTCGACGGCAGCGTCGATGAGGTCTTCCGCGCCAAGGGACAAGTGCGTGTGATCGTCACCATCTTCGGCCGCGCGACGCCCGTGGACCTCGAGTACTGGCAAGTGGAGAAGATCTGAGATGCCCCCCCCACAGAGAACCAAAGAGATCAAGGCCAAAGTCAAGCTCCAGCTCCCCGGCGGCCAGGCCACGCCCGCGCCGCCCGTGGGGCCCGCGCTAGGCCAGCACGGCGTGAACATCGCCCAGTTCATTCAGCAGTTCAACGAGCGCACCAGGGATTTCCAGGGGACCACGGTCCCGGTGGAGCTCTCGGTCTACGTCGATCGGAGCTTCGATTTCATCCTGAAGTCGCCGCCCGCCTCGGTGCTCGTCCGCAAGGCCGTCGGCCTCGCGAAGGGAGCGGGAACGCCGGGCCGGGAGTCGGTCGGGACCATCTCCCGGGAGCAGCTCGAGCAGATCGCCAGGACGAAGATGAAGGACTTGAATGCCCGGACCCTCGAGGGCGCCGTGCGCCAGATCGAGGGCACGTGCAGGAGCATGGGAGTGAAAGTCACGGGCTGACGGCCCGCCAGGAGAGGCCGGGTCCTCCGGCCACCATGACCGAGCAACAACGATCACCACGGGCGGCAGCGCCTGTGGGAGAGAACCGCAGGAGGTTTTCGCAGAAGTGTCCCACGCATCGAAGAAATACCAGCGCAACTGCACGAAGCGTCCCCAGAGCCCGGTCACGGTCGCGGAGGGCGTCGGCATCCTCAAGAAGCTCGAGGGGGCGAAGTTCGACGAGACCGTCGAGCTTGCCGTGAAGCTCGGCATCGACCCCAAGAACACGAGCCACGCCGTCCGCGGGTCGTACTCCCTTCCCCACGGGATCGGTAAGGAGATGCGAGTCATCGTCTTCGCCGATGGCGACGCGGCCAAGGCAGCCAAGGCGGCGGGCGCCCTCGAGGTGGGGGCCGAGGACCTCGCGAAGAAGATCCTCGACGGCTGGATGGAGTTCGACGTGGCGATCGCCCACCCGGCGATGATGCGCCACGTCGGCAAGCTCGGCCGCGTCCTGGGGCCTCAAGGGAAGATGCCCAGCCCGAAGTCGGGGACGGTGACCGACAACATCGGGCCAGCCGTCAGGGAGTTCAAGGCGGGCAAGGTCGAGTTCCGCAGCGACGACGGCGGCAACGTCCACTGCGTGGTCGGCAAGAAGTCGTTCCCGCCGGAGCACCTCGTGGCCAACGTGGACGCGTTCCTCGACCACTTGAGGACGCTCCGGCACGCCTCGGTGAAGGGGAACTTCATCTCCAAGGTGACGTTGTCCGCGACCATGAGCCCTGGCGTCCCGATCGCCGTGGCAAGCTCAGCATCGTGAGAGGACCCGAAACATGGCCAAACAGCTCAAGGGAATCATGTGCACGGAGCTCCAGAAGAGCTTCCGTGGCCTTGACGGATGCGTCCTGATCAACCATCAGGGCCTCAACTCGGAGCAGACGCAGGACCTCCGTGCCGCCTTGACCCGGGGCGGCGTGGAGATGACCGTGGTCCACAACCGTCTCGCCCGCCGTGTCTTCAAGGACCTCGGGATGGTCCAGGCCTTCCAGGACCTGTTCCGGGGGCCCACGGCGGTCCTGTACGGCGAGGACGGGGCGATCTCGGCTTCGAAGTCCCTCGTGCAGTGGCGAAAGAAGCACAAGGACCTCGCCCCCATCAAAGGAGGCCTGTTCCAGGGCAGAGCGATGTCGTCCGCGGAAGTGGAGCGGCTCGCTGCCTTGCCCGACGTCGCCACCCTGCGCGCCTCCTGCCTGTCACTCCTCCTCGCGCCGCTCTCGGGACTGCCATCGGCGATCCAGGGGCTGCTCAGCCACTTCGCCGGGGCGGTCAAGGCGCGCCGGGAGTCCCTGGAGAAGGGCCAGGAGGGAGGAGGAGCGTAGGGCTCGCAGAGCCCCCCCAGGGCCCCGCGAGGCCCCCGAAGCCGCCCCGAGGGCCAGAGGGCCGCGAGGGCGCCCCACCTGGCTGGCCCGAGGCCAGGTGAGACCCGGAGAGATTCCAACCCAGACGTCAACACACCGCAAAGGAGTTTCCGCTCATGTCCCAAGCGTCGGAAAAAGTCAAGCAGATCGTCGATCTCTTCGTGCAGCTCAACGTCATGGAGCTGATCGAGCTCCAAGGGGAGCTCGAAGCCAAGGGCATCAAGCCGGCCGCGGCCGTCGCCGTGGGGGCCGGGCCCGTGGCTGCTGGCGGCGCGGCGGGCGGAGCCGCGGCGGCGCCGGCCGAGGAGCAGTCGACCTTCACGGTCATCCTGAAGGTCGGCGGCGCCTAGAAGATCCAGGTCATCAAGGAGGTCCGGGCGATCACGAGCCTCGGGCTCAAGGAAGCCAAGGACCTCGTGGACGGCGCTCCGAAGCCGGTCAAGGAGGGCGTCTCGAAGGAGGAGGCCCAGAAGATCAAGAAGCAGATCGAGGATGCCGGCGGGGCGGTCGAGCTGAAGTGAGCCCGGCCCCAGCGCCCTCGCCCCGCAGCCCGCGGGGCGAAGACTGGAGCCGCATCCGCAAAAAACGGCGTGGTTCAACGCCGGGTTACACCCGGCTATGAACCACGCGTTCATTCCCACGATACTGCCCCTACCAAACTGCCCCTGCTGAGCTCTTTCCTGTTACCCGAATGGAGCCTGATCTGAACCACGCCCAAAAAACCCTTTCCCGTTCCCCCGTTCCAGGGTATAAAGACCCGCGTCAA